>CAYWKJ010000015.1:0-29466 GCA_964459205.1 uncultured Candidatus Peribacteria bacterium
ATTATAACCTGGTTATGTTCCCTTATCCTTCGGGGGATAAGTTGCATATTGGGCATTGGTATAATTTTGGGCCCGCAGACTCCTGGGGGCGCTACAAACGTATGCAAGGGCATAATGTGTTTGAGCCGATGGGATTTGATGCTTTTGGGCTGCCGGCTGAGAATTACGCCATTAAAACTGGCATTGCACCGGCCTCTAGCACGGCTACGAACGTCAAAACCATGATTCGGCAGCTAAAGGAGCTGGGAGCGATGTATGACTGGTCACAAATGGTTAATACAAGTGCTCCTGAGTACTATAAATGGACGCAGTGGCTGTTTTTACAGATGTATAAACGTGGATTAGCCTATAAGAAGAAATCTCCGGTTAATTGGTGTCCAGGTTGTAAGACGGTTTTGGCTAATGAACAGGTTCACGAAGGAGTTTGCGAAAGATGCAAAAAAGAGGTTTCTAAAAAGGATTTGGCGCAGTGGTTTTGGCGTATTACAGATTACGCCGATAAATTGCTGGATTATGAAGGGTTAGATTGGCCAGAAAAAACGATTACTATGCAGAAAAACTGGATTGGGAGGAGTGAAGGAGTGAATATTGATTTCCCATTAGAGGAAGGAGGTGATCCTTTAACCTGTTATACGACTCGTCCGGATACGATTTATAGTGTTACGTTTATTGTGATTGCCCCAGAACATCCGTTAGTTAAAAAGTTTGTAAAAGGGACAGAATATGAGGAAAATGTAAAAGAAGTGGTGGCCAAAATAAGGAAGCAAACTGATATTGAACGTACTTCGGAAGGAGGCAAAGATAAGCTGGGCGCATTCTTGGGCAAATACGCTATTAACCCTGTAAATGGTGAAAAAATCCCGGTTTACATTGCGAATTTTGCGCTGATGTATGGGACTGGGGTGGTGATGGCGGATGCGCATGACCAGCGCGATTTTGAATTTGCGCGAAAGTATAAGATTCCACTTAAGTTTGTGATTTCAGAAGATGGTAAACCACATGACCCAAAAGATGCGAGTGAGGCCTATATTGAGGATGGAATCTTGTTTGATTCCGGCAAATTTAGTGGGATGAATAACCGAAAAGCATTGCCAAAAATGGCAGATTTTCTCGAGAAAAAAGGCATGGGTAAAAAAACTGTTAATTTCCGTTTGCGAGACTGGCTAATCTCACGGCAAAGATATTGGGGAGCGCCGATCCCGGTAATTAATTGCGAAAAATGTGGCGAGGTCCCTGTTCCAGAAAAAGATCTCCCCGTGATTTTGCCGCGGATTAAGGAGTATAAACCTAAGGGGAAAGCTCCGCTGGCCACGAGCTCAGCGTTTATGAACACAAAATGTCCAAAATGTAGCGGGAAAGCCACCCGCGAACCTGATACAATGGATACTTTTGTGTGTTCGTCATGGTATTTCTTGCGGTACCCATGCGCTGGTTTGAAGAGTAAGGCGTTTGATAAAGAGACTCTTAAGTCTTGGAACCCGGTTAATATGTATATTGGTGGACCAGAACATGCTTGCATGCATTTGCTTTATGCTCGTTTTGTGAACCAAGTTTTGTTTGATTCGAAATTAATTTCGTCTAAAGAGCCGTTTAAACGACTAGTACATCAAGGGATGGTGACTAAAGATGGGGCTAAAATGTCTAAATCTAAGGGTAATGTAGTGAGCCCGGACCCCTTTGTTAAGAAATATGGAAGTGATGTTTTCCGTATGTATTTAATGTTTATGGGGCCGTTTACTCAGGGTGGTGACTGGAATGATAAGGGGATTACCGGGATTGCTCGTTTTGTCCAAAAATTTTGGCGCCTGATGGAAGGGCCCAGTTTAAGCAAAATATCTCCTGATACGCGAGCTCTTTTGCACCGCACAATTAAGAAAGTCACTGGCGATATTGAAGCCATGCAATTTAATACTGCCTTGGCCTCGTTGATGGAGTTTACTAATCAGGCGGCACGTGAGGGGCTAGACGAACGCAGTAAAAAGATAGCGGTTCAATTGATGGCGCCAATGGCGCCACACCTGGCGGAAGAGTTGTGGGTCGCGCTAACTGGCTCTGCTCCAAATAGCCGCAACTGGACTTCTGTTTTTGATGCTAAGTGGCCTAAATTTAAGGAAGAATTGACTGTAGAAGACATGATTCAAATGGTAGTCCAGGTGAACGGAAAGGTTCGCGGGACTGTTGAAGCTTCCAAAGATGTCTCCAAAGAAGACGCGATCAAACTGGCTTTAATGCAAGAAAACGTGCAGCGATATTTAGATGGAAAACAGGTTGTAAAAGAGATTTTTGTGCCAGGAAAATTGGTTAGTTTTGTAGTGAAATAGGAGCTTTGCTGGGCGCTTAAGGGAGGGCCGATAAATTTAGGACCCTAGATCCTCCTTATTTAAAGCGCCCGAACAAGTCTCCTAATAGTGAGAGCATACTTAGGTTAGCAAAGTGAGATGAACTAGTTATAACAAAAAGATGAACGCGAGATGAACTGGCGGCCGGTGAATTGTGCAAAAGTCGGGAGAGCCGTGGGGGTGGGCCTAACTCTTCAAAAGCAGCACTATTTCGCCTTTTAATTTTTGGTCGGCAAGCTCGACTGCAAGGCCTGCAACTGTACCGCGATAGATTGTCTCGTGAAGTTTAGTTAGTTCGCGCGCGATTACTAATTGGTGATCTGAAAAACCGGCCTCAACGAGGTTGCTCAATGTTTTTTGAAGGCGATGCGGAGACTCGTATAAAATAATTGTTCGCGATTCTTCCAAAAGCCCTTCTAAAAGCGTTTTTCGGCCCTTTTTTGTGGGGAGAAATCCCAGGTAAACGAATTTGTCCATGGGCAAGCCAGAAGTGACTAAAGCGGCGAGGAGGGCTGAAGGTCCAGGGATGGGAACAACTTCAATCCCCTCTTCAATGGCGCGACGGATTAACAAATAACCAGGATCCGAAATTCCAGGAGTGCCAGCGTCGGAAACCAGAGCGACGTGCTTGCCATCGTGTAGGGCCTTCATGATTTTGTCTAATTTGGCGCGGCCGCTATGGGAATGAAAACTAAGTTGAGGTGTTTTGACTTCAAAATGCTTAAGCAGCTGACCAGTGTGGCGCGTGTCCTCAGAGGCGATTAAATCTACCTCTTTTAAGGTTCGAATGGCGCGTAAAGTCATGTCCTCAAGATTGCCGATCGGGGTTGAAACGATTGATAGCATACGAAGCGTTAAACACGCTCATACTAGCAGATTAATCTACATTACTAAAAAAAGCAGCTATTCTTAGTCCAACCTGAGGGAAGATACCCCTAATTATTCTTGGCCCTCCCTCATAACGAACCTTTTCTAAATATCTTATTTGACGGGCATAATAGTTCATTTGTTTCATTAAAATATCTTGGGCTTTTGCTTTATCACCTCTCTCTTGAGCTTCTATAAACCATGGTCGACCATCTCTAGTAATATACTCGGCCGGTAGGCTTAACCGTCTTCTCTCTGTACATAGCCCTGGAAAAGTTCAATGAGATCCTCAAGTCTACGAATTTCTTCGTGAAAGGCTTCTTCATCTCCTTGGGCAATAAAATTTAGACGCTGTCTTCGGGTATGATTTATTTCAAAAACCCTACGACTAGTTATCCTTATTGAGCCGTATCCCTCTTCACTATGAGAAAATACATGCCCCTGTGTTAAAGGATCCTGTCTTCCTAGTGATCTCATGATGTTGGGGTGAGTGGTACTATCTATTTAATACTTCTTTTCGTTATTTTTGTCAATAGTGATATGCACCTCAAGAAAGTCTGCACGATTTTTGGAGGGGAAATGGGGGCGCAGATGCGCGCCCCCACCCCCTGACGACCTAGATCAAGTCCGAAGGCCCGACCGCTCCGAGGTAGTCGACGGGACAAGTGCCATTGTCGTCATCCTCGCAACCCAGCCAAAACTCGTGGATGCCGAGGGCGGTGCTCCCGTTGAACGGGACCACTTGGATCTCGATGTCCACCGGGTTGTACCAGAAATCCAGGCTGTAGTAGACAGCGTCCACGGTGAGAACGTCTCCGTTACTCGTTGTGTATTCGGCAGTGGTCCACTGCATATCCATCTCCTCGAACTCGTGTTCGATGAGCAGATAGGCCTGGTAGTCCTCGGTGAGGCACCCGGAGTACAGCATAACCACGCCAAAAGTGTGGTCTGAGTAACCGTAGCGGGAACCGATGACCTCGGTGCAGTCCCGATAGGAGTCCAGATGCATGTCCTCGGGCATCCCAGACAAGCCCTCAAGCTTGTAGTCGGAGCAGCCCAGGAGCGAGATGAGCCCACAGAGGCTCAAGAAGAGAGAAAACACGTGCGTTTTGGCCATTTTTTAGTCCTTTCGCGGATGGTTTGGCCGGATCAGTTTTCGTGCAGACTTTCAAAGATCATTTGACGCCAAGTTCGCCATACTGCCTAGGGGCGGATGAAAACCTGCGTACGTGAAAGATGTATTCACGCTAGCAAAAGCAGATGAACTGGTTTTAACAAAAAGATGAATAAAAAATGAACAAATATCAAAAAACCGCCTTTTAGATGGCGGGGAAGTTTTCCAGAAAGGGATTGGAAAACCTGCACGTAGAAGATGAAGAAAACAATCAGGACCTCAGGCCCCCGGGGCGGCTGGCAAGGCCGACCCGGGGGGCCCAGGCAATGGGCGCGCTGGCGAGGCGCGCGAGACGACGGGCGGGGTTGGCGAAGCCCCTAGGGCGTGTAGTGGTCCTCGCACCAGGTGCTGCCGTCCACGTCGTCGAACATGCAGAACTGGACGCACTCGTCGTCGTCGTACGCCTCCTTCTGGCACACCGCCGTGGGGCAGGTGTAGGAGTTGGCGTCCGCGCAGTACAGCGTGATGTCGAAGATGCCGTACACGGCCTCGTCGTCGTGGGGCATGACCGCCGCGGCGTCGAAGCCGTAGGCCGGCGGCACGATGAAGTCGGCCCAGAAGTTGAGGCCGACCGCGAGCGTGACGTTGCCGCCGTCGAGGTTCTGGGTCTCCCAGTCCACCTCGGTGCCGTACTCGCTGATGAGGTTCTGGTCGACGCCCCAGACCTCCACCTCCATCTCCTGTCCCCAGCAGCCGGAGGTGTCGAGGAGCATGCCGAGCTGGTACTCCACCGCACCGTGCATGCCGAAGCCCGCGTCGACGATGTCGACGCAGTCCAGGAACAGCAGGCCGTTGGGGTCGAACGGGGGCTCCTCCTCGGGGCAGTCGTTCTCGCACTCGGGGCAGTCGGGGTCCTGGTCGTCACACCAGGGTCCACCGATCTCGAAGCAGCAGCCGGCCAGGGCCACCGCCATGGGGATGGCCACCAGGGCCAAGGGGAAGCGCGTCATGGGGACCTCCTCTGGGTCGTGAACTCGCACCCCTTCAGCGGGGCCGAGCAGGCGCGTCGCAAAAGCCAACCTCCCCACGCCCTATTGCGCGGGAAAGGCCGGCACTCGGGTGTCGGGTCTTGTCTTGATTTCTCTCAACTTACCGACTAGGAATAAGAGATGAAACCCCCTCCCTGAGCTTCATCCCTTACTGCTAGCCAGTAAGGTTATCTATGTGCAGGTTTTCAATGAACAGTTGGCAGCACATCGCCATTCGAAAACCTATATTTAGGAACAAATGGGAGGAACCGCACACTTGCGCGTTTAAAAACGTAGCAAGGCACGTAATATTACATGATACAGCGAATTTGTCAACAGTATTTGTTGACACTTTCCAGAAATGCTACTTATTTGGCGTGGTTATATCTGGAGGACGCACATAGTACGGTTCTACTAAATCTTGTTTTTTTAGTTTTTTAAGGTCTAGCAAAGCAACTGCCTCCCCAAAAGTCTTTGTTATTTCACCAGCTCCAGGCGCCTCGCCATAGAGCGGCTTTCCCAATTTTTGTAGTTCCTCAATTAGCTGAGACGTGTCTTCCCCTCTAATCAAATATTTATCACGCCCAGCTTGAATCGTAGCGATGCCACCGGCTGGGATGCGCTGCTCCCAAATTTCAAAAACATCAGTTGAGCGCATCGGGATTTTAAGCTGCCACGCAATGGCATTAGCGATCACTACTCCTACTCGCAAGCTGGTGTAAGCACCAGGTCCATTTACTACAAAAACCTCCTCTAAATCGCCCCATTTTTTTCCTGTTTTTTCAAACATCTCCAAAATTCCAGGGAGCAAATTCTGCGATTCATTAGCATTACTAGCCCAGGAATGTTCAGCCAAAACGCGACTGTCTTCAATGAGGGCCAAGGCACTTTCCTTAGAAGCGGTGTTGATAGCAAGGATTAACATGGGCCTACTTTACCTCAATTTCCACATCCTGATAATAATACTTGATGATTTCTTCGTAAGAACTGCCTTGCTCCGCCGCGGCAGTGGCACCACAACCAGATAATCCTACCCCGTGTCCGCTAAAGTAGCCAACTGTGCAAAGTTCGTCGGAAACGCTCTGTAAATATGGAGTATGTGTCCATCCCCAAACTTCCTCCCCACTGCGCGTGGTAGTGCCATCGGTCGAACTAAAGTAAGGTGTTTTTATGATGTCGCCATTGTAAGTCACAACCATTCCAGCAGTGTCACTAACAGATTGAACTACATTGGGTGCACGTGATTCTAAGCCGTATCCGAGATATTTTTGAGAAACATCTGGGTTGTCATCTAAATGATAGGGCATGCCAGGGAATTTCTCTTCGAATTCCATATACCAACGAGCATAAGTTCGAGCCAAGATTGTCATGGTTCGGATCTTTTCCGTGGGCTCGGAGTTAGTGGCTTCGGCTAGGCCGCGTAAGTACATTTCCATGGGTAATTCATTGATCACGGCCATTTCGCCATCAATATTGCGCACCTCAATTACACCACGGAATAAATTGTCATTAAGCGCAGTGTTCCAAGCGGGTCGATTTTCGAAATTCACAATTTCTAAAATCGTATTTTCACTACGTGGCACAAAGCGTGGTTCTTCATAAACAACCCAGGCATAAGCATCATATTCAACCTGATAATCATCGCCGCGGAGCCGAACCTTGACCTCATCCCCAGCATCTAAATCCATAAATAAAGTATCACCGCGATAAACATCAAAAGCACCGTCAGCTGTGATAACCACGTCGCCAAATTCTGCTTCGTCATAACTTAATTTAACGCGGACTTCTTCCTGATCAAACTCGCCTAGCGAGGTTGTTGTGGTCGTTTCAGCCACCTCGACTTCAGTCTCTTCTTCACTGTTACCCTCTACACTAAATGTGTAATAAAAAGGTGTTTGTACTAAATTTTGTTTACCCAAACGCGGCCGGAAATAAATCTTGTAATCCCCCGGTGTCTCTGGAGCGGTAATTGTAAACTGAATCCGTCCAATCTCGCCGGGCGCTGTTGTGCTGCGCAAAGTTGGGGTCGTTACTCGGATGTCCGCGTGATGAATTAGACCTACTGTAAAGGCACTATCTCCAGTCTTGCTCCAGACTTGATCACCAATATTTTCTAAATCAATCCAACCAGCTTTTTGTTCGCCTGGCTCAAAAACATCATCGGTCTCCGCGTCACTAAATGCAGCTTGAACGCTCTTATCATAAACTAGAACACTCACCGCGATACTATCACCCTCAAAGGCATTTCCACCTTCAATGGAAGGCACAAAATATTCAGTGTGCGTTCCTGGTGTATCTGAGGTCACAAAACTATATTCAAAAGTTACTTCCGCGCCTGGCGCAATTTCATCTTCTGGCAATGCAAATCCAGAAAGAGTCATGGGATAAAGCCCCTCTTGATACCAAGTTACGTTACCGGTATTTTCGAGCGTGATTTCACCGGAAACCTCTTCGCTAGATTCAATTCTCTCCTTATCCTGTGTGATATTTATAATGTCATAAGTGAGCAATGGACTGGCCACATAAATTGGTAATGATAAATAATGACTGGTCTTTTTGGTGCCATTAAAAATCGGGGTCACATCAAAACTTTCAAATCCGCCGCGCATCATGGCCTCCGCCGTAACTATAAACGTCGCGGTCTCGCCTGACTCCACGGAATCTTCTTCCATGTAGGCCACACTTTTACTGTTGTTATCTGATTTCACTAAATGAACTAAGGCCTCGGCATTTGAATTACTATTAGCTACTAAATAAGTCTCAGAATCCCAAGTTTCAGTGCCAATGTTCTTAAGTTCAATTGTAAAACTGTCACTGTCTTCGGGGTTCATTACTAGGGCGTCGTAAGGATTAATATTTGCAAAAGCATAGGGATCATCGCTTCCGGTTTCAATTAGATATGTTTCCATGTCTAACAGATTGGAATCAACAATGTCGCGTACAGCTGGGAGCAGTGAATAAAGGTTTTTTCCGGGACATAAAGTTTGTCCAAAATCACGGTGCCCGCCTACATTTGGGGTTACTTCGCCACGAAAACTACTAAACCCATCCGAATTAATATTATAAAGTTCAGACTTAGCTTGAACTAACATCACTAGAGCTTCTAAGGCCTCGTAGGAAATTTCTTCCTCTTCGTAATTTCCCATAACAGCAATTCCAATGGATCCCGTATTGCGGCCGCTAGCATGCCCTCCGACAACCTGTTCTCCACCGGCGCGGCCTTCATAAATATTCCCATTGGCATCAATAATGTAGTTGTATCCAATATCACCCCAGCCCTTACGGACTGAGTGGTAGTAGTAGATACCGCGAATCGAAGCCGCGGCATTATCTTCCCCATTTGTTCCGGCAGTATGATGGATGATAATTTTGTCCACGTTTTCGGCATACGACTGTGGCCAATAAAGATCATTACCATCCTCGTCTTCATAAATTACATCTGTTAATTCAAATTCCTCAGGGTAAAGTTCCTGCAAGCTGGGCTCCTGATCTGGGCTAACATCATCATCTTCAACCTCCACTTCTTCGACTTCTTCATCAGGATCGTAACCAAAAAAGTCACTGGTTCGCCAGGACTCATCGGCTCCCCACTCTTCTCGAGAAATAATGTTTAATTCTCCATCAGCAAAAGTTAGCTTTTTAAGATCAGAACTCGGTGATTGACCGGTTTTTTTGTATGATCCGTCAACGTAATGAAAATTAACGTTTTTAACTTGTGGGGTAAGGCTCGCATCATTACTTTGCAATAAAACTTTGTACTGAATTGACTCCGCACGTTTGGTACTAACTAATTCATCGACAGTTGTATTTTCTTCATCCGGATGAAGCACGTTCCAAGGCCCCCAATCTCCGTCTACATACTCAAATCTAACCTGAAACTCAATATCAGTTCCGGCTGGGCGTACTTCTTCCCATTCCACACCAACGGTATCAAATTCAAACTTTGGTTTTAAGGTTTCTGAGAGAAAAACTGTTTCATTTTCATATAGAAACTCTACCTCGTTAGTGGTGGCGCTTAATTTAGTGGGAAGCTGAATAAAATCTTCTGTATAAAAAGTGTCGGCCCGGACTGAGTCACTTTCAAACTCTGCGGCAACCCGAGTTTGCAAATCCACCTCCAGTGGCCCAATTAGGACCACCATGAGTACTAACAACATAATTTTTGACCAGATAGCGCGCATTTATTTAATTTAGGTTCAATTAATCAATATATTATACTCTTTTTAACCTGATTGCACAATAAAAAGCGCTTCCTAAACTATTGGAAGCGCTTTTTTACTATTAGATTTATCTATTATTCTGAAAGGGCTATTCCTTCTGTTGGCAAGAAATCTAGATCACCACTATCATAACTTTCACCATCAAACATCATACGTTCAATATAAGTGTTAAGACTAGCTGCTCCCGCACGCATAGGATCAAACTGGACTGGAGCCTTGACTATATAAATACGAAATTCGTCACTTAAATCTGCTGCTGGATCAAAGGCAATTGTTACATTACCGCCACTATATGTTCCATTCCCTAGAGGAGTAGCTAAATCATGAATATCAAAAATTTCCCACCCATCAGTTTCTCCTAATTCTCCTGTAACATTTCCCTCAAGCAACATATCAGGTTCTACATTCAAATTAAGCAATTCAAGAGTTGCATCCCCGCTAGCCTTAGCTACAAAGCAGTAAACTGCTACAGAACTGCCAGTAGTTAGGACGGAGCTGGGGCAATTAGGGTCTTTGTTATCAGTAGCTATTCGTAGAAAACCTGCATCTAGGGTTATTGCGCCGCCTTCAGCTGCAGTGCCCGTATACTCGGAGCTACTTTCTGTGATAGTTACGCCACTGGTTTGGCCGACTGCTTTAACTCCGGCGTCATGATCAAATGCAAATTGAATTACATCACCATCATACGCGCCAGAGCCAATTTCATTAGTTGTAACAAATAATTCAATGTCAGCGCCTCCCATATGATGAGGAACGGCCACATCTAACCCACTAAAATCAGCTTTGCCGGCCACCAAAGTAACCGTGGTCTCACCATCAAGATTAGTAGGATCATCAGCATCAGTTGGATATTTTAAAATCACATAATCAATGGCATTATCATTGCTTCCAATAGAATCAAATTGCAATTCTTCCATTTTGATCTCTTCTCTTTCAGCAAAAAGATGATATCTTCCTACTAAAAGTGGATTTGCAGGGTTAGTGAAGTCATTTCCCATTACAATATGATCAGGAACTTGAACATGAGCAGAACTTACTTCAATTGCTCCGCTTTCTTCAACAGTTACAGCAACCGTTGGTGAATTACCACCGTTCACAGCGTCGTTTTCAGCATTAAAGTCATTACCATCCGCATCTACGGCTCCGATGTGATTTTCAGCGTCAGCAATATCAAAAGTATAAGAATCTGGCGAACTACCAGTGCTGTAGTTTAATAAATCAACAACAGCTACGAATTTACCATTTGTCCCCGCAGGAATTGTCCAATTTAAGCCCATAAAAGTGATTTCATCATCACCAGCCCCAAAACTTTCCGCAGTACTGATCAGTGTTCTATCTGGTAATTCGTAGAGCTCTACTGAAGAAATCATATCACTTAAAGCAACCGTACCATCTGCATCACCCCCATCATCCTCACCAGCTAGAAAAACCCCGTCACCAGCGTCGACATAACCAGTAAGAGTAATTTGATTAACAGTAATATCTGTATCGTGTGAAGCATATAAAGAGAACCCTACGGACGGAACACCCTCAGCTCCCTTGGTAACAGCGTGACTAGAAGGGTTATTCATTAAACCAACTGCTAGAACTCCATCAGGGGCAGGGGCGTGAAAAGCTCCTTGGAAAACACTCCCCCCTGAGCTGAGAGAAACCCCGAGCACCACGGCAGATATTACCAGCACTGCGAGCAGGGGTTTTAAATGTTTGTGTTTGGACTGGTTTTTCATGTTTGTTTTGTGTTAGATATTAAAAACCATTATTTAATTATACCATATTTAATCTTATGGCGCAAGGAGGGTGCAGGTTATACAATTCGGGTTTCTTTTCGCGTCCTATTTATTATAATGACTATGCTTTATTTTTAACCCAAATTAATCATGGCTGCTGCCCACTTCACGGACGATAATTTCGAAGCCGAAGTACTTAAATCAGATCTTCCAGTTTTAGTAGATTTTTATGCGGATTGGTGCGGTCCATGCAAGATGCTGACTCCTGTTATTGAAGAACTTGCTGGTGAATATGAAGGCAAAGTCAAAATTGGCAAAGTTAATGTTGACGAAGCTGGTGCTACCGCTGGCAAATATGGTGTAATGAGCATCCCTACAATCATCTTCTTTAAAGGCGGTGAAATCGCTGATCAAGCCGTTGGTTTTGTGCCAAAAGAAGAGCTTGCCAAAAAACTAGATGCTCTGGTTTAGAACAGTGTTTGTTCTGCTTCAATTCGAACCTCAGCCTCAGACTGGGTCATTTTTTTGAGCTCCTTAAGTTCACGATCAGAGATAGTTTTACCGTCACTTTCTGCTTTTTTCTGGAGGGTTGCGATTTGGTCTTTGGTAATTAAAGGACGGGCTTTAGCGCGGTCGAGGTTTCCAGAGGTTGGTGAGGCAAACTTGATGTAGCGTCCACAATGAGGACAATCAACGCGGATCATATCGGAATCAGACATGTAGCCCAACAAGCCCTTGGATGCAGTCCCACAGGCGGCACAATAAAACTGGTCATCATCGTGAGAAGTGGTTTTTACAGATTTAGGCGCTTCTTGTGGTGATTTTTTTTGGATTTTTTCAGCCTCAGCTACAGCTAGCTGATCAACACGTTCGTTTAAGGGACTACCCGCATGACCTTTGACCCAATTCCATTCAATATTTAAATCAGCGCGTGCCTCGTCTAATTTAGCCCATAAATCTCCATTCGACTTTCTTTTCCAATCATCTTTTAAGGTATTTATCACTAAACTAGAATCTGAATAAACCTGGATTAATCTATTTTTGTGATGCTCTTTGGCCCACAAAAGAGCCTCAATAACTGCCATCATTTCCATCCGATTATTAGTGGATCCGGCCTCCCCACCAGAAAGAACTGTTTCGGTGCTGGCATCTTTAATAATCGCGGCCCAGCCACCAGCTCCAGGATTTCCTAAACAACTGCCGTCTGTGTAAATAATGAGAGGTTTCATGAGAGGAGTATAGCGCAAACTAAAAAAGGTAAAAAGAGAAAGCTTACCCTTAAGTCGTTGGAAAGAACCTTATTTGATACATGATCAAATAAGAACCTTTCTCGCTGATGCGTAACACTTCTTAAGGGTAACTTTCATCTTTTTTTATCTCTTTTTGGTTGCACTCTAATTCAAAATGCTATCAAAAAACCACCTTACATTGCGCCAATCGCCATCGCGTGGTTGGAGGGTGTAAATCGCGTATTGCATCTGGCAAACTTCCTGACCTTCTTGATTTTCGCAAACCTCGACTTCCATGGAAGTTTCGTAATTAACAGGTAAGAGGTACATGTCCAGAGCGTTCCCCGTACTCAAAACATATCCGTGATCGAGAATAAAATCCTTGTACCTATAGTAATATAAAGCTGCTTTTTCGAGACTAACATTAGACTCAGTATTGGCTAAAACCGTTTGCAGAATTTGGATGATAGTAACCGCGTCGGTGACCCCAAGTTCACTGGCTTTAGCGCGGATGCCATCCAAAATAAGTTGCTGGCGCGCCGCGCGAGAATAGTCAGAGGTAGTGTGGCGTGAACGGGCAATGCGCAACGCCTCAGTCCCGTTTAGATGATAGTCCCCAGCCGGATAATCAAGTGTGGTTTCGGTCCCATCTTCTTCAATGATTTTGTAAGTTGGATCAACTAAATCTTCCTCGAGCGTGATGTTTATGCCGCCAATTAAATCAACTAAATCTTTGAAAACATACATATCTACTAAGATGTATTCACTAACCGGGTAACCCGTGACATCAGCAATGCGGCGAGTCATTTCTTCCATGCCATAATCAGCGTAAACACTGTTGATTTTACGGTTTTGGTGGTGCAGATCTCGCGGGATGCTGACTAAATGCACGGTTTCTTCTGGGGGGTCGATTTGGGCGAAAATAATAGTGTCCACATTGGATCCATTTTTACCAGCGATCAGCATATTGAATGGGTCACCTGGAGTATCGTCGCCATCAGCAAAGCTAAGTAAACTGGTGAAGAGGCTGGGGCCGCCGACCGGGGCGTCTGCCACAGTCAAAGAACTTGTTTCGGCGGCCGGCACATAACCGACCTCTGACAAAACAATGGCCATACCCTTAAAAAAGAAAAAAGCAGTGGCTAACAAGACAACTCCGGAGATTTGAAGGGCTTTCTGCATGTATACTATTTAGCACGATAAACTACAAAACGGAACTTAATACCTTTTTCTTCGTGGATTTCAGACTCCTCTACTCGTTCAAAAATTCTTTTATCAATAGCAGCTAAATGTGCATCACAATCAAAACTCTCTAAAATCTCCGTGAGATAAATCCCCTCACATTCCGAACGAATTAAAGCCTGCTCAAAAATACAAGCTCCCCCAATCACAAAAACTGTTTCTACTTTTTTTTCTTCAGCAATTTCCAAGGCATCATCAAAAGTACGAGCTAATTCAATATCTGGCACCACCATGTAATCAGCATTACGGGAAAGAACAATGTTTAAACGATCTTTTAAAGGGCGATATTTTTTAGGGATAGATTCCCAAGTTTTGCGCCCCATAATAACGGCATTTTGCTTATTTGGATCTTTGGTTTTCTTAGTGGTGCGAGCAAAATATTTAAGATCTTCAGATAAGTGCCAGGCTAGCTTGCCATCTTTGCCGATGCCACGCTTTTCATCTATAGCTACGATTACATAAAACTTTGTCATACAGCGATTGGAAACTTAATAAATTTATCGTGCTGGTAGTTTTCGATTTCGAAATCTTCAAACTTTAACTCCCAAAATGGTTTCTTAGCCATTTTTAAGGTTGGAAGAGGGCCTGGGGTGCGTGTTAATTGCTTTTTCATTCCTTCGACATGGTTCAAATAAATGTGCGTGTCACCAGTGGTGTGCGTAAAAATTCCCGCCTCAAGATCACATTCCTGCGCAATCATGTGCATAAGCGTGGCGTAACTAGCGATGTTAAATGGCACCCCCAGCGCCACATCAGCACTACGCTGATAAAGCTGGCAATCTAGTCGCCCATTCACCACATAAAACTGAAATAACAGGTGGCAAGGCGGCAACTTCATACGTGGAACATCCGCCACATTCCAAGCCGAAACTATAATCCGCCGCGAGTCAGGGTTGGTTTTGATTGTCTCGATGACCTCTTTAATTTGATCAATGTGTGATTTTTCGTATCCTCCTTCTTCATTCTTTGTAAAACTCTCCCATTTGCGCCATTGATATCCATAAATTGGACCTAACTCACCATCTTCGTCAGCCCAGGCATTCCAAATTGGAGTGTGCTCGGCGAGATTATTGTTGATGTTGGTAGAGCCATCCAAGAACCACAAAAGCTCCCGCAATACCGCTGAAAAAAGTACTTTTTTGGTGGTAAGTAGCGGGAATCCCTCCCGTAAATCATACTTTTGTTGTGCCCCAAATATAGAAATCGTGCCCACGCCAGTGCGATCCTCTTTTTTTTCACCATTGTCTAGAATCTCTTTTACAAGACTTAGATACTGCTGCATTTTTTGGAGGGTTAGGGGCCGGTTCTCATCATATTCGAAAGGCGAGCCTACGCCAAGAGTAAATAGTGTTGTTTTTCATACGATCCCCATTATAATATGCACGCAACGGATTAAGCGGGTGTGGTATAGTGGCTATTACCTCAGCCTTCCAAGCTGATGACACGGGTTCGATCCCCGTCACCCGCTCCAAAATAAAAAGCCGGCCCACAGGGTCGGGTTTTTGTTTTATGGTGAAAAGGGACGAAACCCAAAGGGGTTTGGGTATTCGAGCGAGTGAGTGAAGCGGGAAAGTTTACTTTCACATTTCCGAACGAGCGATGAATGCCATAATTCGCGCAGCGAATTTACTCCCCGTCACCTGCCCTAACATTGCGCAAATTCTATTTTTATGGTAAAATACTAGAAACAAAATAAATAATACCAATGGAAAAAGCACCAATTCCCAAAAATGACAAAGAGCGACTTGAAAGCTTATGGGCTTTGAAAATATTGGATACTCGCCCTGAGGAAAGATTCGACCGCATTACTAATTTAGCAACAAGACTGCTCCATGTTTCTATCTCAACTATTACCTTAGTTGATAAAGATCGTGAGTGGTTTAAATCTTGTAAAGGACTTCCTGCAACCGAGGGACCACGCGATATATCCTTTTGTGGACATGCTGCTTTTGCCAAAGATATTCTAATTATTCCGGATACTCAAAAAGATCCGCGCTTTAGTGATAACCCAATGGTGATAGAAGCTCCATTCATTCGATTTTATGCTGGGCATCCTTTATTTAGCACAGATGGCCAAAGAATCGGCGTGTTTTGCATAAAAGATCATGAGCCTAAAAACCTAACCGAAGATCAAATCGAACTCATAAAAGCCTTGGCTGCCTGGGCTGAATTAGAGGTTAATCTACATAATTTAAGTATAGCTTTAAGTGCTGCGAAAAAAATTGAGAAGGAAAGAATGGAAAATGAGCTGTTAAAAAAACAAAATGACTTTATCTCTACCATTTCGCACCAGCTAAGGACACCTGCTTCTGCTATTGGTATGGGAATAAACATGCTAAAAGATCAAATCACCGACAAAGAGACCTTGGCTGATCTATTAAGTAAAATCTCAAATCTAAATGATTTAATTGGGACTCTACTTTTCTCTATTGAGAATAATAGAAAATATGAAATATCGCCTAAAGAGACGGCAGAAATTGATCTTACAGAACTGATTCAGAATAATATTGCACTTGTAACCAAAAAGGCGGAAAGCAAAAAAATCTCCATTAATTTTACTCCCCCCCAAACTAAACAAATTATTATGGGAGATTTGACGGCACTTAATCGGGTTGTATATAGCTTATTGGATAATGCAATTATTTATAATAAAGAGCATGGTGTAGTTAAAATTGAGATTTCTGAAAAAGCTAAAAATGTTAAAATTGAGATTTCTGATAAGGGGATAGGGATTCCGCAAGAAGAGCAAAAAGGCATATTTGCAAGATTTTTCAGGGCTACTAATGCTTCTTTGGGGAAGAACGAAGGAAGTGGGATAAGTCTATATATCTTTAAGCTTATTATTGAAGCTCATAAAGGAAAGGTTGGATTCGAAAGCAAGGAAAATGTGGGGAGCTCCTTTTATTTTTCGTTGCCTAAAAAATAAACTAAAGAGAATATTCATTTAGAATCATTAAAGCAGGCCCCTTGATTTTAAACCAGTTTTTAATAAACCTCCTCCAAATAACATTTTTCGCAATATATTTTTTCGGGACGATCAGGAGGATAACTTGTTTTGATGGTTTTAAAACATTTGTCGCATTTTCTGTCCCAAAATCGTCGCGGAGTTCTCTTGTTTAAGCGTGTTTTGTATCTCTCCAGCCAATGTTTTCGTGGAAGTGGAAGTTTTTGCGTTCTATAAAACTGCAACTCCTGTTTTGTAATTCTAAAAGGCTTTTCTGATACTTCACAAATAATTTCTTTTTCAAGCATAGAATCATCTACATCTTTTATATTATCGGTTAAATCGGCTGCTTTTATAGATTCATTAGTTTCTGAACTAGGCTCAAAATCGTCCCAATCCCAACCTTTTTTGGCAACGTCATCTCGCGTGAGTGGATAAAAAATATGACTCATGGTTTTGTTGTATCCAAACGGCGAACGAGAAATAGGAAAAAACTCACCATACTCATTATCTTCAATCATATTATTAATAATTTCGGGAACGAGCTCCTCATATTCCTCTTTTGAATATTGTTTGTTTAAAATGCAGTAGCGTTGATGATGCATACTCGAACACCCAAAACAGTTTTTGCAATTCTCGATGTACCACGAATAGTACACATTGGTTGAATAATGAGTTTCAAAACAAAAAAGCAGGTTATAACTTGCTAGCCCACAAACCGAGCATTCATAAGAAAGCTCAAGTTTGTTCCCATATTGATAAACGTCGTAAACATCTTTTGCCCCCAAAACGACTTGGTATAAAAATTTTCCATGCTCCACATCATCGCAATCAAAGCTATAAGTTGTGTCTTTGCAATTGTATAGGTGCATCCCAAAACAGTTTTCCAATTTAACGCCCTGAAATTCTTTGTAAACATGTTCTTTTTGAAGTGCCTCAAATTCTCGCAAGCATTTTTGATATTCCCGATATGACCCAAGATCAATTTCCTCAACTAATTTTTTGTATTCTTCTTTGGAATACTGCTTGTTCTTAAAACAATATTCTTTATTCCTTAATCCAGTACACAGAAAACAGTTTTTACATCCTTTACAGTCTCTTAAAAAAGTACCATCCGAACAACCGACACAATCCTGGCAGTTTTTTAAACCGTAACAACTATGACAATCAATCCCTTCATAACAAAGCTCGGAATAAATATTATAAAACCCATCAACACAGCATCTGCATTTTTTTATTCCATATCCGTAATAACAATCTTCGTTGTGGTCGGCGTGCATTATTAAATAACAGTTCTTACAGTCTCCAGTTAAGTGAACATAATCTGAATTCTCTATTCTTCCTTGAATGCTTAGAGCTTGCGCCGGTGTTTTTTTACGCACTTCCTCCCATTGCTCAAAAAATGATCGATCTGGGTCATAGTCTTGCCCATAGTTTTTGGGGTCCCATTTATCCGAATGCCAACAATCTCTACAATAAATAGGTTGCTGGGCGTGAGGCGGAAAGTAAGTCAAAGTGAACTTCTCACACAAGTCACATTTGCTTTTATATAAATTGAGTTCGTTGCATTGCCCGAGTCTTCGCTGTTCTCTGCAATCTGGGCAATGGGTCGGCTTGGGAATTACAAATTTTTTCCCATTGAATACCGGAGATACGGCTTCATAAAACTTAAGATCGTCTTCTGTAATCTCAAATTCTTGCGAACAATTCTTACAAATAGGCATAATGAGAATTTAATTTCCTGATTGGATTATACCACCCGTTCCACAATTAAATAGACTTTGTTTTCGTAAAAACGCTATAATCTTTTTGTGAAAAAAACTTTAAAAATCTTTGGTGTCGCGATTCTAGTTTTTGTAATGACCGCGGGACTATTGGTCACATTGGTGTTCATGAATATTCTTCATGTATTTGTATTGATTGTTTCCAATCAAATGTCAGATAGTGTGCTTATTACAGATTCAGAGGATGTTGCGCCGGTGTACGTGGAAGTTTCGATTGATAATCGCGCGGTGTTTGAAAAAGAAGTGCATCATAATGAATTAGAAGATCTGCTAGGTGCTGGGGCAGGTGGAGGGGGAAAATGGCTATTTTTGTTTGGACAGGATCATACAATCACCGTAACAACAGATAATGCTGATGTCCCAACTTTAGAATCTGAATTTCAGTTAGAAAAAGCCAAACAGTTTGGTGTTATCGAAATTAAGCCACAAGAGGTTATGTTTTGGGTTAAAGATCAATTAAATCTTTATTAACTATGTTTAAAAAAATTATTTCTATTATTGGAGTAGCGGCCATTTTAATTGGAGCGGCAGTTTATTTTGGATTGAATAGTTCCGGTCAATTTACGCTTCCTTTTTTCTCTGGAAATACCGTGGGATGTGACGGTGAATCTTTGATTAACCCAGACAGGGTAACCAAACCGGATTATGAGCTTTGTTATGGAGATGAAATTATTGAAGCCCAGTTTAATCTGGGAGGCTGTTGGGGCTCGGGAGGACTAATTGATTGTACTGACGTTCTTTCGTACGCGCAGCAAAAAGAATCAAAAGGGATTACTCCTATTCCAATCTCTCGAGGAGAAGAATTCACTATTAATATCGAATCCCACTCCAAGCCAGAATCAGTTTTCTTTTACTTAAATTCGACAGATAAAGAAATGGAGGATATTAAATTAATACAAGAGACTGAATTAGGTCGGACTAGTTCTTTTACCTATTCTCTTGATGAGGTGGGGCTTTTTATTCTAAAACTAACTGGGACCTGGGATAAGGGTTCGCTAGGGGCGAGTTTTTTGATTGAATCGATTTAGATTTGTGCTTTACTTTGGATAATGAAAAAAAACTTAATCATCATCGGCTTAGGATTCCTGCTTATAACTCTTGTGGGCTGCGATAAATCTCCCAACGTATTGAGCGAAGAAAAATCCGCTGAATTAAGTGAACAATACTATTTTCCAGAAGGGACGTCATGGTCGTTATATGAAAACGAGGAATATGGATTTCAATTTTATTATGTTAGTGAATTGGCCTACATCTATGATTGGGGACCGCCGCTACACTCACTTGATGACTCCCCAACTCAGATTTTTGAATTAGATGAAGAATTAATGATTGTCCCTAAATATGATTGTGAATATGAAGACGGAGAATGTATGGCGGAAGTTTTGGTTCAGCCCGAAGATGATCCCTGGCGACCTAAATTTGTTTTTGGACATGTTGAAAATGATGAAGAAATCCAGGCCTTTATTTCACGGCATTTCTCCTCTAAAACAAGTGCTGACCCTAATCCTGATGAGGGGTGCTATTTAACCGGCAAATATGATGAGAATGGCGATGGTATTTATGATATTGAAATTAGCTACCGAGGCAGCTCTAATTCTCAATATAATCATGCCTACACCTGTCTGGGAGGCGTCACATCGAATTTTCTGTATAACTCAAACACTGGCACCATTGTTTACTTTTGGTCTAAGATTTTCTCCTCAGAATGGACAGTAAATGGAGAGGCAATTAATGTGCCAGGACCTTATGGGTTTAGTTTTTAGATAAACTTTTAATTAATTCAAAATGAAAAAATTACTTTCCCTTTTAGTAGGACTGCTAGTTCTTTTAAGTACGGCCTACATTGCTTTTGCTACCAGTTTTTCAGACACATTAGACCACCAATACGAAACCGCGATTGAGTACATTGCAGATTTGGGGATTGTAGAGGGTTATGATGACGGCACATATCAGCCAGACGCAAAAATTAATCGTGCTGA
Source organism: uncultured Candidatus Peribacteria bacterium (assembly GCA_964459205.1). GTDB lineage: Bacteria > Patescibacteriota > Gracilibacteria > UBA1369 > UBA12473 > JABJMC01. Next base: position 20,474 of record CAYWKJ010000015.1, read on the forward strand.
ATTTACAAAAATCATTATTAACTCTGTTTACGACGAAGATACTATTGAGTCCTGTGCTTTGCCAACAGATGTTTTTGAGGATTTTGATCATGAAGAGTGGTTTACTCCGTATGTGTGTGTGGCCCATGAAAACAGCATTATCCAGGGTTATGATGACGGCACATTTAAGCCAAATAATCCTATTAATTTTGTAGAGGCTGCAAAAATTGTAGTGATTGCTTTTGGATACGAAACCGAAGAAGCTGATGTCTGGTATGAGCCATATGTTGAGGTTTTGGAGGATAATCAAGCCGTGCCTTCATCAATTGGAAACAATGATAAAGAAATCACTCGGGGTGAAATGGCTGAGATTATTTATCAGATGCTTGGGGACGATGAAAGTAATGAAACTGATGATTCTTCAGATTTGTTTAGTTTGGTTAAAACCATTACGGTCTCTCCTGATGACACATATCAATATGGGGCGTTTTGTCGGATTAACTATGTGGAGGCTTTGGACGAATTTGTGATGACCTTTGGTGGAGCGTCCCCCGAAGCATCGGATGCCGATGATGAAGGGCGGGCTGGTGGTTTTGAGGGGGCCGGAGGATATGCGTATAAATACTATTCTACGGATTTAGAAGAAACAGGCGAACACGGCATCTATATTTATGGTGGTGGAGATATGGCAGGCGTGATGGTGGATGATGTGTATTACCATCTAACAGGTGGTGGCAGCCAAGATTGGCGACTAACTGCTTTTGATGCCGTGACATGGGAAACACTGAATGAAGTTTATATTGAATTAGATACAGAGCATGAAGAGTCGAGTGACCAAATGCTCGCCTATGTAAACGGCTATTTTGATGCTAGTGGGGGTTACACCCCCGACCCCGATGCTGAAGCGGACTTCTACGTGGGTGGATACACGTTTCATCGCCTACTGAATGCCGATTTGGAGTTGGTGGATTCGTTTATTCTAGAAGATGAACGGCACATCAATGGGAGTTCGATGGTCTATGTGGATGGGGTATATCATTATGTGACGGCAACGGCGTATTGGGGCGATTTGATGCTGATGCAGTACGATGAGGATTGGAATTATTTGGGAAGCAAAATTCTTGTTGAAAATGCCCAATGGTCTCAAGGGACGATTTATGATGAAGAAACTGAACGATTTTATGTGACCTATTTAGAGAATATGCGTGGAGAACTCTCTCAAACAGCTCCGTCAATTAATGCGCACCTTTCTATTTTTGATAAGGATTGGGAATTACTGGATACGATTGAAGTGACCGACTTTGATCCTGATGAGGGATATAATGCCGGGCGCCCTTGGGTTACTCTGCACGAAGAAAAAATCTATGTCTCCTATGATATGGTCATTGAGGGCAACTATGATTGGCAGTGTTTAGTGAGCGTGTATGAATAAGCTTACTCCTTTTTGCGGCGTATAAGAATGTATACCACTGCTGCAATTACTAGCCCCAATCCAATGATTAGGAAAATGTTTTTGACGACTGTGACTAAGAGCCACAACACAACAAAACAAATCACCGCTAAGATGAAGGAGACTAAGCCAACTAAGAATTTGGTTCCGCCTTTTAAGAGTGAGCCGAGCAGAGGGATTTTGCGGGTAGCGTGTCCGAGGAAACTAATTGGCCCTAAAATTAAACTAAATCCAAGAAACAATAATACAAAAGTCACAGCTCTAAGCGCCCACTTGATCATGGAGTCTCGCATCTGGAGAGATTCTAAAGTCCCCTCGTAATCGTATGGAGAAAGAACATATGTTTTTTCTGCGCCATCAACAATATTACCAACGGCATCACCAGCAACCCGCAGTTCAGTTGGCACTGGGAAATAACTCCAAACATCGCGCTCGGTTTCGGATAGCATAATAGTTTCATCAGCTAGCCCTAACATAAGAGCGCCATCACTAAAATTAACCGTGTAACTTCCTACTTTGGCGGTTCCATAATCAGTTTCGCTAGTTATTGTTTTCCAAACGTCCTCTTCAATCCAGTAACATTGCTGACAATTATTTCCATCTTCATCACACTCAACAACAGTCTCATATAAAACACGAGCATCTTGTGGTGGAGTTCCGCAGTATTCACGTTGTTCAGTTTTGAGTTCTTGATTTTGGAGGTTGTAATAGAGACAATTCACTGCTCTCTCACCGCAAACTAAAGGATCATCAACCACGGGAGTCCCTTGGAATGTTACATAACCACTAGCTTCCACTGTGCTTTCAATTTGCTCCGCACTAGCAAAATCCTTGGCTGTGTTTTGGCTTTCTGCCATCCACAAAACAACTGGCGATCCAAGAAGTAAAAGGATCCCAAACAAAACACCAAAAAGAGCACCACCTAAGGTTTGCCCCTTACGATAACGGACTCCTCCCCCTCCTCTAAATCCACCAAATTTATTAATTACTTTTGATGAATTTGTGCGAGAAGCACTTTTGAGAGCGCTTTTGAAAAGATCCTTGCCAGCCATGGTAAATTGGATTAAAGAATGAGCGAATTGGAGGGATGCAACCAAAGTGTTGTAAAATTGATTTTATCAAAGATTTGCTTCCCTAGCAAACAAGGTGTGGTTTGGTTATGACTAACCTGGTTGCGATCTAGTTTAAAATGTGTTAAAATAATATGATTGTAGAACCTAAAATCGGGCAAGCTAAAACCAAAAATAAAAATGAAAGATCATTCTGCTCAATTTCTCGAGTTCCTTACCCAAGCTGAATTTATTTCAGCCGAAAAGCTAGAGGATGCTCAAGCAACTGCTAAAAAGAAAGGTAAAACACTAGAAGATGTCCTGGTTGAACGCGAGTGGCTTCGGGATGATCAGGTGGGTCAAATTGTGGCTGACATCCACAAATGGAGTTTTATAAACTTACGCAAAGAAGCGATCGATAAAAAAGTTTTAAACCTTATTCCTGAGTCAGTGGCGCAAAAACAAGGAGTGATTGCTTTTGCAAAAACCGATAAAGGTATGAAAGTGGCTATGACAAATCCGGATGACACTACTCTTCTTCACCTACTTAAAAAACGAGCCCCAAATCAAAAACTAATAGTTTATTACGCTACGCCGCGCGACATAAAAATGGCACTAAATCTTTACCAAAAAGAGATTGGTGGCAAATTTGAAAAACTACTAAAAGCCCAAGAAAAAGAAGTTATTGGCGGAAAAGCAAAAGATAGCGCTGTGGTTCAAATCGTGGATTTATTGCTATGGCATGGTTATGAGAACAAAGCCTCTGATATTCATATTGAACCGCAAGAAGAAAATTCAACTGTCCGGTTTAGAATCGACGGAGTTTTACATGATATTGTAGAGATTCCTAAAGAAATTCATGATCTAATTACTACTCGTGTTAAGATCATGGCCAAACTGCGTACAGATGAACACCAAACCCCACAGGACGGAAAAATTCAACATACTCTCGAGGGTGAAAAAGTGGATATTCGTGTTTCAGTGGTGCCAACAACCAAAGGCGAAAACATTGTAATGAGGCTGCTCTCTGAAAAAGCCCGCCAGTTTAGCCTAGAGGATTTAGGTTTTTCAGAAAAAGATTTTGCCAAACTAAGCGAGGCAATCAAAAAACCCTGGGGAATGATTTTAGCAACTGGACCAACTGGTAGTGGGAAAACTACTACTCTTTATGCGATTTTGAAAATTCTAAATAAACGAGTGGTAAATGTGGCCACCATTGAAGATCCCGTGGAATACAACATGCCTGGGATTACTCAGATCCAAGTAAATAATAAGGCTGATTTAACCTTTGCCTCTGGGCTCAGGTCAATTGTGCGACAAGACCCAGATATCATAATGGTGGGAGAAATTCGTGATTCAGAAACCGCCGAAATTGCTGTTAATTCAGCCATGACTGGCCACCTGGTGCTCTCGACCCTGCACACCAATGATGCGCCAACTACTATGCCTCGTATTTCAGATATGGGGATTGAACCGTTTTTAATATCTTCAACTGTAAATATTGTGATTGGGCAACGCTTAGTCCGAAAAATCTGTCCAAAGTGTATTCATACTCACGAAACTGATTTAGCTGATCTTCAAAACAAAATTCCGATTTCAATTTTAGAAAAGCTAGCGCGTGGTCGCGAAAAGATTATGCTCTATAAGGGGAAAGGATGTGATGTTTGCCAGCATACGGGTTATGCCGGACGAGTAGGAATTTTTGAGCTTATGGAGATGAGTGATGATATTCGAGCTCTGATTATGCAGGGAGCTAACGCTGAAACAATTAAACAAAAAGCCGTAGCAGAAGGCATGGTAACTATGCTGGATGATGCGATTGAGAAAATTCTTAATGGAATTACAACGGTAGACGAGCTGATGCGAACTATTAAGTACTAAATCCATGGAAAAGAAACCAAAACCAAAAAAAGGATTAAACATGGAGATTAGTATTGGCGGGATTAGCCATACTGAGGTGATGCTTTTTACGAAACACTTGGCTGTAGCTATTAAAAGCGGTCTCACTCTACAGGAATCTTTGGAGATGTTAGAGGAAGATGCGACTGGAAAACTAAAAAAAGTGCTTGGTGAAATACTAGAAATTATTAGTTCTGGGCAAACTTTAAGTACCGCCCTTTCAAACTATCCTAAGTATTTTTCATCGATTTATATAAATTTAGTAAAAACAGGAGAAATTTCCGGGACATTAGATGCTAACTTAGCGGAATTAGCCAAAGAACTAAAAAAGGCTCATGACATGCGGCAAAAAGTTAAATCCGCCATGATGTATCCGATGCTGGTTTTTATTGCGGTGGCTGGGTTGGGGCTTTCGGTGGCAACTTTTGTGTTGCCCAAAATTCTGCCTCTATTTGAAACTCTAGATGTGGAATTACCGCTGAGTACTCGAGCGCTTATTTTTATTGCAGGAATATTCGAAAATCATGGGATTTGGGTTTTTGGAGGAACAGTTATTGGGGCGATTGCCTTAACTTGGTTGATGAAGCGTAAATTCATGAAACCAATTACGCACGCTATCCCCTTTAAAATTCCTAAGATTAAGGAAATCTCGCATAATATTAATTTAGAACGATTTACGCGCACACTTGGGATCTTGTTGTCCAGTGGAATGACCGTAGACGATAGCCTACAAATCACAGCAGATTCAACTGGGAATTACCATTATCAAAAAGCAATCCAATCGGTTATTCCAGAAATCCAAAAAGGTAATTGCTTAGCTGATATTCTAATTGAGCATCCTAAACTTTTCCCTAAGATTGCGGTTCGTATGATTGGCATGGGAGAAAAAACTGGGAACCTGGATAATAGCCTGAAATACTTAAGTGAGTACTACGAGGGCGAAGTTGATAATGCCATGAAAAATCTAAGCACAGTTTTGGAACCAATTTTGCTGATTGTAATTGGGGTGGTTGTGGGAACAGTGGCACTTTCAATTCTCGGCCCAATTTACAAGATTACGGGCAATTTAAGAGGTTCTTTTTTCCATATTTTCGACCATCTGAAGAATTCCATTTTGCATCTCTAGATTATGAAGATTTTTATAAAAAAAAAGAGAGGATTTACTCTAGTTGAACTGATTCTTGTAATCACGATTTCAGTTGTAGTATTTGCCGCTACATTTGTCGTGCAAAATAGGTTTTTGGTGGATACTTACCTGGATACACATACCGAAGATGTATTGCAAACCTTGCGTCTTGCCCAAATGAGATCCATTACACGTTACAAAGATGACACTTGGGGAGTTTATTTTAATGAAGATCCGGGCGGGATAAATGATCACTTTGTGTTGTTTAAAGGCGCAAGCTACGCCAGTCGTGACACAGATTTTGATGTAATTACGGATTTGCCTGATGCAATTTCTCTTTCAGAAATAACCTTTACTGGAGGAGGAAATGATATGGTTTTTAGCAAGCTTACAGGAGAAACAAATACGTTCGGCACTTTGAAAATAAGTGATAATTTAGACGGAGACCATACAATCTCTGTAAATAATTTAGGCTTAATTCAGGCGGATGCAATAGATGGAGGAGGAGAAGTTGATGAAACAGCGCCATCCGATATTACCGACTTAGCAGCATCTAATGCGACGACTAGTTCAATAGATCTAGCTTGGACAGCACCTGGAGACGATGGTTCAGTCGGCACAGCTACCAGCTATGACGTGCGCTATTCAACATCAACCATTACAGAGCTGAATTGGGCTAGTGCCACCGAGGCTACCGGCGAGCCAACGCCATCTGCGGCTGGTTCAAGTGAAAGCATGACAGTTTCTGGCCTAACAGCAGACACCACTTATTATTTTGCAATTAAAAGTAGCGATGAAGCTCCAAATGAATCGGATATTTCCAACGCTCCAAGTTTAGCTACCTTAGCTGGCAATAATGACCCTCCATCCACTATTACAAATTTAGCAACGTCCAATGCAACAACTAATTCAATAGATTTAAGTTGGACCGCACCAAGTGATGATGGGGTTAGTGGCGCAGCTACCAGCTATGACGTACGGCATTCAACCTCCACAATTACTGAAGGAAATTGGAGCGTGGCTACCGAAGCCACCGGCGAACCAACGCCATCTGCGGCTGGCAGTTCAGAATCAATGACAGTATCTGGATTAGGACCTGATACTACTTATTATTTTGCAATCAAAAGCAGCGATGAAGTCCCAAACGAATCGAATATTTCGAATGTCCCGAGCTCATCAACTTTGCCGTCTAATACTTTTCGAATTACAGAATATATGCTTTCAAGTGGCACTTTTACTGGGAATTCTTATGACTTAACACTAGATCAAGATCTCAAAAGTAATTACTTTGTTATAGTTCAAGGAAGTGATGGAGATGGAAGTAGTAACAACACCCGTGGTCCAGATGAAAACTATGCCAGGTTAATTGCTGACCCTGTCGGCACAGGGGATCTAAGCACTTCGGGCGGGGCAAATATTTTATCCTTTGCCAGAGAGAGTTTCGTTAATTCCTGGGTAGGAGTTATTACCGTTGTAGAATGCCTAGGTGATTGTGCAGCTTCAGGGTTTAGTCTTTTGGGAGTAGAAAATGTGAATCATTCTGGGTCTAACGAAAGCGGGATAGACACCTCTTCTGTGGCTTGGACAGACATTGATCAAATAATGTTAATGGGAGGCTTTAGCGGGCCTGGCTGTACAACCACTTCTACAAGTGCAGGCGCTCACAAAGCTTGCCAAGCTCGATTATGGCCATCAGCAACCAATGTGATTAATTGGGAAAGGGATGTCACTGGCGGGAGTTTAACTACCGCTATAAGCACTGTGATGGTGATTGAATGGGGGTCTGAATGGACGGTCCAGCATGTTAATGCCGCGGGCAGTTCGGGAGGGGACGGAGCTAATGCAACCGGAGAATACGATACCGCTGTTATTAATTCGGTCGCACGTGCTAACACTTGGGTGTGGGGAACTGGTTGGACTAACGATGGAGGGATTGGAGATGGTGCCGAAGCCACGCTCATTACTCTAGGCGATGGGGTGAATCAAAACACTAACGAAACTACAGTCGCGGTAGGTCAAGAGTACAGTGATACGCGCTCTTTTGACGTGTATGTTTTAACTCATCCAAATGCAGCTGTGGATTATCGATTTAAATCTGATGGGCAGAGTAGTTCACTTACCTATGATGTAACAGTAGACACGAGTGTTAGTGATGCAGCCAGAATGGCTTTGGTAACCAATGGTTGTAATGGGACTGGATCAGCTTTCCCTCGCCCTATTTTTTCTGCTCGCTACTTAGATGACAGTACGGTGCGTCTTGAGCGTCGTCGTTCGGGCCAAAACTTCCCGGCTTGGGTCCAAGCCATTGATTTATCTAATATTCAACCCTAGTTCATGGAAAACAAATGGAGAAACAACAAGGGGCAATCCATTCTAGAAATTATTCTGGCGATCGGCATGTTTACACTAATTGCATCAAGTGTTGTGGTTCTTTATTTAAGTAGTGCTAGTGCCAATCTTCGCGATATTGAAAAACTACAGGCCGACATGTTTTTACAGGAGGGGTTTGAAGCAGTTCGCTCTATGCGTGACTATGATTATAATTCTATTACGAACGGCGACCACGGGCTTACCAACTCTAATGGTTATTGGGAGTTTTTGGGGACCTTAGATGTGAGTAGCCAGTATACCCGAGTCATGACCGTCGAGGATGTGGAGCGCGATGACGCTTGTGCAATTGTGGGAAGTGGAGGCGAAATAGATAGCAATTCTAAAAAAATTACCGGCACTATTACCTGGGATCTTGAGGATGGAAATACAGTTTCTACTTCAGCTGTGAGTTATATTAATAAATGGACCGACTGGACCGGCTGCGGAGAAAGCAGCTGTCTTGATATTGATTCTTCAGGGGCCTTTTTGACAGGCAATGATAGGCGTTTACAAGGTATAAATATTGAAAACACCTGTGGCGAGGACGTGGTTTTTGATAAAATTACTCCTAATTGGAGCACAGATTTAATAGAGATTTTTAAGTTTGGGCATACTTGGGGGTGGCGCTATAACGATGAAGGGACGCCAGACGGTAAACAGTCCTCATCAACAGAATTAAATATTGAAGATATTACTTTTGAAACTGGTGCTGGTGAATACGAAACTAATTACATTGAATTCGAAACTGCTAGGACAGGGGATACCATTACTTTGATGATAACCATGTCTGATGGGACTGGCAGATATATTGAGGTGACACCACCAGCAGATAACACAGCCCCTGATGCAATTACAGATCTTGCAACAGCTGCAATTACTCAAAACAGCATTATTCTGAATTGGACAGCGCCTGGTGATGATGGCGGAATCAATGCTGCGACAAGTTATGATATCCGCTACTCAACGTCACCAATTACTGAAGGAAATTGGGCCTCTGCAACACAGGCAACTGGGGAGCCAACCCCGGCCTTCGCAGGTAATACAGAAACCATGTCTATCAGTGGCTTAGATCCAAATACAATGTATTACTTTGCGATTAAAGCCTCTGATGAAATCCCAA
>CAYWKJ010000016.1:0-27756 GCA_964459205.1 uncultured Candidatus Peribacteria bacterium
ATGCAAGAATCGTCAAATTATTGCCCTAGCGTGAATTAGGGGTTGTTTTTTGATTCAAGGATTTAACCTGAAATTTAATTCACCAAATTCGTGACGCCTAGTGCTAATAACAAAACAATGGTGACGTATCTTATGTACTTACTCTCTTTATTGTACTGCAAATGAGTGCCAATATATCCGCCAATTCCGGCCCCAATAACCAAGTATAGGGCAAGGTGCGGATCGATTGTTTCGGTAGTCAGTAAATAAGCCGTTTGCGAGCCATTTGTTATTAGATACGAAAGCATTGTATAAACAATTGCGGTTCGAAATCCCAATCCAAACATAAACACCAAGTAAAGCGTTGTGAAAATTCCTACACCTCCAAACAAGCCGTTTAAAACCCCAATTCCCATGGAATAAATGAGTACTTCCATAAGTACGCGCCAAGTTACTTTACGGCGATGAGCTCGTTCATGGCCGATTTCTCTTTTGATTATCAGATAAAAAGCTCCAATTAAGAGCGTGAACCCCATTAAGGTTTTGAATAGCTCCTCGTTTAGTTGATATTGAATAAGATATGTACCAATCCCGGTCCCAATAAGCCCTCCAATCGTAAGGGGGGTCAAAATCCGCCACTTAATACTATTCCGGCGAAAATGAATTTGCCCAGCCATTACCGTAAGAGCTAACGCTCCTAATTTAACAATTGCTAAATGCCCCGCATAAGTCCCGGGCATTAGCATTAAAAAAGTCGGGAACATCATTAGCACATATCCCCCGCCGGCAAACGCCCCAATTACAGCAGCCCCTAGTGAAATTAGGCCGCCGATAAGGGGAATTAAGTAGTCAGGCATTTACTTTTGGTATAAGCTTTGGACGTGAATATTACATCATTACCCTCTGCTTGTACAAACTGTAACTGTGTCGATCTCGCCCAAACTTTTAACGTGCCCGACAGTCGGAAGCGATTTATTGTGAAAACTATTATGAGGGCCTGGTGGATTAAGATGTAGGCTTAAAGTGCTTTTTTAGTATTTTGTAGATTGTTTTCATATGATTAGCAATTAGTTGATTTTCGATAATAATTCCTGACATATCATCAGAATCATATGACATAAAAGTTGTTTTGTTTCCTTTTATGGCGGTAGTTAAAGTTAAAGGGTTTTCCTTTGGATCAATAAAAATTATCTCATCATAAACTTCGCTGGCTTTTTTTACATAATCTTGAGCCAATGGGCCATCGTTTAAGATCATTTTATTCTTATTGAGATGCTTGCTAGCCTTAGGAATATAAATGCTTTCACAGTAGTCTCTCACTTTTGGGTGCATATTATTATGCCCAGAAATATAGTAGATAGTTTCATCCGTGTCACAACAGTAATCAATAGTCCGATAAATTCCTTCTAACCCTTCGTAATACTGAACTTTTGGGACAGGTGAAAGTGGGTTATTAATTGTATTTAAGGCTGGGAGCAAATCTTTATACTCTTGAAGCTGCTTTTTTACTTTGGCGTGTTTTTTTAAAAGAACATATTCAATTAAATCTGGACTAATAACTTGAAAATACGTTGTTTTTTGTTGAGTATCTTTAGAGGCAAATCCTTTTTTAATTAATCGGTTAAAAAGAAAATTTACTGTTGAACGCGGGGACCCTGTTTTTTTAGCTAAAACACTGGCTGTCTGAGGCCCATACCGAAGGGCCGCAAGGTATAATTTACTTTCTTTGGGCGACAGCCCTAGAGTTTTGAGGAAAGTTTGAATGTCTGGCATCATAGTTTTTGATGGTAAAGAATTATGTCAGAATCACTATTATCAGTCTATGGGGCCAAGGGTGGTTTTTTGTTTTTAAGGTTAAAAAACATTTCTTAAGAGTCGACAGTAACTGCTGACAGTTATTATGTCAATGCCTGGGCAACGCACTCTCTTAAACGCTCACTAAAAACTGGCGATTGGACTAACAATTGGGCTTGGCCTGTTTCTTCGGCATCAAGTAAGTCAACTAAGGAGTCTAATCCTTCCCATCGTAATCTTTCAACTTCTACCTCACTAACTTCAGGACCCAGAGGGAGGATTCCTGGGCTAAAAACGCCCCTATAAAAGGCTTTATAATCTAAAACTCGATCATCAACTTCTCTGTCGTCAATCCCACATTGGAAATAAGCAGCGATCATGGAAATTCTAAAACCTAATGTGTTATTGATAGTGCTTGGATGAGAGTTAATCACGCATAAACGCCTATTTGCTAGTAAACCGTTAACGAATCTAATGAAGTACTCTTCATCGCTTTCCTCAGTCCGACGGCGACATTCATGTGGGAGAAGACTATCGGGATTGTCTAAACTACAGATTGGAGCCTCACCATTAAGTACGGCTAAAACACCTGATTGTTTAAAGAGGAACCACAAATGTGGGGTAGAGGCTAAAGTTCGCACCATCTCTTGAACCTGATGGATAGAAATGACTAATTTAATTCTTTTCTTCTTGTCATCTGGAATATTTTTGGATTGATCGACCAGATTTATTTGGAAACAAAATATTTCAAATCCTCTATTTAAAGAGGACTGAACTCCCCAAAGCGCTTCTTCGGCTCTTATGCTTCGGCTGAGTACTATACGTTTTATTTCTTCGGGTCTCATAGCTTGCAGCCGATCCTTCGGGATTGTCTCATCAGGTTGCCGACTTAAGGGGCTTAAATCTTGGTGTCCAGAAATCACCTCTGGTCTTGGCTTTAAAGTACGAGCTGGATAACTCCGATAAGCGACATTTTGTAAGGGGATCTCAGGTACGACAAAATCTTGAAAACTTGGTTTATCCTCTATGGGGACCCCTAATTTCTGAGCAGCCATTTTGGTAGCTGCATCGTATTTCTCTTCTTTTTGATGACGAAGTTTTGTTCCTCCTAAATGAAGGGTCATCGCAACTTGCTGTAAGACGTATTTTGTCCTAGCCCAATTATGGTTGTAAGCTGGCGACCCTGGCTCAAAATCGCGTAAAAGTCGATCTTTCCCGCGACGATAGCGCAATTGCCTAGGGACACAACCATAAGCCGCTTCGGCAAATTCTGCATCTGCGATACATCCTTCACTATCACGAGCCAAAGCAAACACTTTTTGCTGTAATTCCTTAAATTCGGCATCTCCTTCTACAAGATCAGACATTTGTACCATTGGGATTCTTTCTAAAGAAGGATCTAAAGCATGCAAATACTCTTGGCATGCCTGGTAGAAAAGGAGGTCCATTTGCCCAATTTCACTGGTTATTTGTTGAGCCTCATCATCTTGAACCCCCAGGTTTAATTGGACATTAGCGCTCAAAGTGTCCCCTACTACTAACAAGGTAGGGTTTCCTCTTCTCTGTTCTTCCATTAAAGAATGCACTAAATGAAGCGTATCAGTAGTTTTATTAAAGTCTTGCTCAGGGCTGGTCTGACGTGGCGGAAGGCCTTGCGGATAGTACTGAGCCCTGCGTATTTGATTAAGCAGTTTATGTTGTGGGGTGGCCTTATTTTCCGGGTGGAAACTTGGCGCGTTCGCTATTTGTAGATTTTGTAAAAACTAAGGGCGTATTTTGGCATATTTAACCTTTTTAGTCAACAGCATGTCGTCAGTAAGTGCTGACTCAAAGTTGTGAAAACCAACAGATAGAAGGATTTTCTCTACAGATTATAGGGTTCGTTATTTACAAAAAAGAATCTTATAGTTTCCCCCTACCTTTAATAAAGCAAATATGGACATGAGTGCGGCTAGGCGACCTGATTTAACAGATGACATGCCGCTTTATCGTCAGGAAATGCCAAGCGTGGAGCAAGCCATGTTTCCGGAAGAACTTTCACTTGATCATCAGACGCCTAAAAATAAATTGGGTTTTGTTTTTGAAATGTTACAATTTACTGTTCGGCAATTTGATGAAGGTGGATTTAGTTTTCTTACGGCTGAACAAAAAGAAGTCTTAACTACTCTTTCGCGTCGGACTGTTCTTTTGGGGGGGGGCGTCGTTGGTAGCTATTACGGCTGTGCTTTCTCAGTTTAAAATTTCAGACGTTTTGATGTCCGAAGCCGAAGCCTCTGCCCCTCAAACTGCCGAAAAAGAGCCTTTGGCCGGGAAATCACTACTGCTTTTATTTGATTTATTGGTGAGTTTGAATTTTGCTGATTTGTTAGTAAGTTTAGCTCGAGAGAAGCCGTCCCTTTTAAAAACCGTGTCAGCTCAATTCCCATGGCTTAACATTTCGCCAAACTATCAAGAACAAGATGAATTTGGGCGACATCGTCATAATATCCCTTACGAAAATATTGCTTTTATTATGGCTGCTAATGCGGCGCGGTGTACTTTTTTTGGGAAAGAAGTAAGGCATGTTACGCAGCATGAGGCTGTTTTTGGAGTGGCTGGAGTTTCAGCTCTATGTGCTCTAACTGCAGCTGGAGAGAGCGCCCTCTATAATCCACCGGCATTTGATGTTAAACGTGATGAAAAAAGCACACCAAATACTGTTGTGGGCGGGGCTATTTTGCAAGTTTTGGTCGGGGCAGCAACAACTCAATTTCCCATGAATGGATTTGCCTCAGCTCCGATGGTAATTAAGGAAATGGAACGTGTGGTCAAAGCTTTTAAAAGACTCTATTCTTTTGAATCTCTTGAAAAGCTTCTTGTGGTTTTTTGCCCGCCAGGGGAAGGACAAACAATTGACAATCCAATTGTTGAAAAAAACTTATGGAAGGTAATTATACAATTAGCGGACAAGCACCAAATTCATAATACTTTTCTAGGACTAGTTAAAAACTCAGGGGATGATACTAAGAAACTCCTAGCTAAATTAGATCATGCTTTGCGCAGTCCTGAAAAACTAGACTCTTTCTTAGAAGAGCATGTTGATGATCCAAAAAAAACATTTACACAACTTGTTTTAGCTGGACATGCGGAGACAGAATGGAAGGATATGGAAACAGCTCTGGACGAAGCGGCCTGTAAGCACGCTAAAGTAGTTAATAATGAACTAATGTCAGCCGGCTTAAATGAAGTCCCAATGCCATCTGGAGATTTTGGCCCTTTTACCGCCATTATGCTTACTTTTGGTAAAGATATGTCTAAATCTTTTTTACCAATGCTTGTATTTAGCTTTTTAACAGTGTTGCAACGTAGTTATTTTGTTATGAAGCATGCCGGGGTTAGTTTTGATGAAACGGTTTCTCAAGGGAATTTAATCAGAACTATTAATTATATTTTGCGTGTTTTTAAATCATTTGCCGAGGGGCTTCATCGGACTTTTCATAATAATGTGGTTTGTACGGTTGATCGAACACAAAATAAAACAGTTCGTGGAGATAGCTTAATAGAATTTTCAACTGAAGATTCTTTGAAGAAGATTTTGCATCGTTTAGCCTTGGCTGTTGATAGTAGTGTTAAAGCTCAGGCTGGGGGTGGATTGACTGGTTTAGGTGAATTTCTTGATTCACTAAATCTACAAGAAATTGGTGAAGCGATGAGTCAAGGCGCAGCTTGGGAGTCAGCTATGTTATATGCGGATATCGTTGAAAAAGAAGCATCAGATGCTAAATCAGAAAAAGCCCCCCCCCATACTCCAATGGCCTGCCAGGATGCAATTCATGTTAACTGGGATGCTAGTAATGAAACTGCTCTAGGGGAAACTCATTCATATATGCATCGTCTAATAAAGATGCAACATCTCTTAGAGAAGCTGGAAATGCTAGTTCACACGGCAACTAGAAAAGATCTCCCAGGAGGTGATTTATATGATGCGATGCATTGTCCACGTAAATTTGAGCCTGACGAAGATCAATTACTAAGCATTCAGCAAAGTATTGATGGCTTACTGAGGGCTAGCAGCGATAGTTGTGATGGAGAAAGTACTCACGAAACTATTCACCAAGTCTGTGAACAAGTTGAAAGGTTTGAAGAACTTGTAGGACAAGCGGAACAGGAGGGTGACTCCCATGATGATACTTATGTGCGTCATTTTCATAAAAAGGATGCCCGCCGGCGCGAATATCATCGTTTAAAAAGAGAGATTTTGAAGGGTGTTCGCCGGATAAAAAAACGAGTTCGCTCTATGCAGTGCCAGATGCAGCGAAATATAGCTGATGTGCTAATGGATTTACCAAATGCAACTAATGCTTTGGTGGATTATGTCCAAAAACAGAATACTGATAGCCAATCTACTCCTTCCTTACAGGTGCTAATGGATATAGCAACTCAATCAGCAGATCTCCGCCGATTTGTTGATGTTAATTTTTTGACGCGAGTTTTTGGGCCAGCAATTGCGGATACAGCCATTATTGTGTTAGTGCAAAGCTTGCATATGGCTTCGGTAGGGAATGTTTTTGACGCTGCTTATTATAATAATCCAGCGGTCGAAGGTTTACCTCTAAAGGTGCGAGAGTATTTTTCTATGCTGGGCAATCGATTGATGAGCGGGGTAGCTGATAATTTTGCGGATGCCTTACGCTTAGGCCCATCGCATATGAGAATGTATCTTGGGGAGCTCCAAAAACTAGCGGCCCGACAAATTGGAGATAATATGGGACAAATAAATCAAGATTTTTCTTGGGATTCTCCTGATGAGGACACCCTTATTGAAATAAAAATGTTAAAAATCGGGGAACGTTTTCAAGTAATGAAAGAAGAGTACGCTGCCCACCTGCATTATCTTATGGAGAATGACTGTTTGGACGAAGGAAAAGCTAAAGAGCAGGCAGGAGAGTTTTTTCAAACAGCTAATGATTATTTTGCTTTTAATCTGATTAGTGTTTTTGCTACTACTGGACCTGGCGGAGGTACCACCCTTCTTGGAAATTCTCCTCAATTTGCTACTCCAAAAGAACTTTTAAATTTCCGTGATACTGTTAGAAATCAATATGGCAGCGAGCAAGCACCGTTTAATCTCCTAACGCAGCCGTTAATTACTTATTTAATTGCTCGTTATGGAGTAACACCGCTAGTAGAAGTTTTTGGGAATATTGGAGAAGCTGACACCCCGCTCGAAGAGTATGAAAAAATCATAGGCCAACCTGAAGAACATTCTCATTTTCAACGAAAATTAAGAGATCTAGAAGAAGCGGCCGCACAATCTGTCCCCGCAACAGAAGAGCCTTTGCACGAGGAAGCCCGGGGACCAATTCTAAGGACTAAACGACAGATTTTTGAACTTTTTGTCGCATGATTTTAATAAAAGGAATATATTTAGAGTATGAATGTTACTTGTCGTATAACTGGGAAATCGTTTGAGGTCACGGAATGGGAACAGCAATTATTAGATAGCATGGACATCCCCTACCCCACCTTGTGCATTGATGAGCGCCATCGTCGGCGCTTATCGCATCGCAATGAACGGTCTATTTATCAGGATGAGTGCGATATGTGTGGTAAAGGAATGATTTCTGTTTATTCCCCGGAAAAGCCTTTTAAGGCCTATTGTCAGGATTGTTGGTGGAGTGATAAGTCTGATGCCACTAAGTATGCGCGTGATTTTGATTTTTCGCGTTCATTTTTTGAACAATTTAAAGAATTGCAGGCCGAGGTTCCACGTATTGCTCTTTTAAATACGCGCGCTCATAATAGTGAGTTTTGCAATATCACTACGGATAATAAGAACTGCTATTTGGTTTTTGGTGGTGACTTTAATGAGGACTCAATGTACAGCATTTTCAACTTTCATTCGCGAGATTTATCAGATGTGTATTGGTGTGAAGAGTGTGAGCTTATTTATGACTGCATTAATTGTGAAAAATGCTACAACACCAAATATGCTCAAAACTGTAATGGCTGCCGTGATAGTTCTTTTTTGTTTGAATGTCGCAACTGCTCGGACTGTTTTGGTTGCGTTGGTTTGCGTGGCAAGAAATATTATATTTTTAACAAGCCCTATGATAAGGAAGCGTATGAAAAAAAACTGGCTTCTTTCCGGTTAGATACTTGGAATGGGGCTCAACATATGAAGGCTGAATTTAAAAAATTCCGGTTACAATTTCCACATCGTCATGCTTTTTTGATTAACTGCGAAAACTCTACTGGCGAAAACGTAATTCATTCCAAAAATTGTACCAACTGTTTTGATGTGATTAATTGTGAGGATCTTAAAGATTGTCTGGTGGTTCCGGAGTGCAAAGATATTTTAAGTTGTGATCATGTTGGTTACAAAGCTGAGCGTTACTATGAATGCGTGGGATCTATAAAAGGGTTTAATTGTGCTTTTTGCACTTTTTCTTGGAGTGGTCATAATAATTATTACTCAGACATGGTGTGTAGTTGTCATGATATGTTTGGTTGTGTGCAGATGAAAAAACAAGAGTTTTGTATTTTTAATAAACCCTATAAAAAAGAGGAGTATGAGGAGTTGCGGGCGCGCATTGTGGCGCATATGAAGGAAACTGGTGAATGGGGTGAATTTTTCCCGATGGACCTGTCGCCTTTTGCTTATAATGAGACTGTGGCGCAAGATTTGTTCCCACTGGATAAGGCCGGTTGTGCTGAACGTGGCCTTAAATGGAAAGATGAGGAAACGCGCGAAATTGGTAGTGGGCCCGAGATCCCAGATTCGATTCATGATGTGACCGACGAAATTTTAAGGGAAACTCTAGTTTGCGAAAAAACTGGTCGGATGTATCGAATGGTGCCGCAGGAACTCAAATTTTACCGGCGCATGGGAGTGCCAGTGCCGAGATTTGCCCCGGAAACTCGTAATAATATGCGCATGGCCGAACGCTTACCGCGCCGTAGTTGGCCCCGAGCCTGCGATAAATGTGGGGAGGAAATGAGTTCGAGCTATTCCCCAAACCGCCCCGAGAAGGTCTATTGCGAGCAGTGCTATTTGAAGGAGGTTTATTAGAAGTTTTTAGAATATGCTAAACTAGCGCAAGATTCTTTAACAAATTCAAAAAATGTCTGAGGTAAAAATGTACCATGATGAGGACGCGGATATAGCGGTACTCAATGGTAAAAAAATTGCAGTAATCGGTTATGGAGCCCAAGGAAAAGCTCAAGCCATGATGATGCATGAATCAGGTTTAGATGTTGTGGTTGGCGTGCGAGAAGACGGAGAATCGTGGACCGCCGTAGAAAGCGATGGTTTAGCGCGAGCTTCGATTGCGGAGGCGTCTAAACAAGCTGATATTATTCATATCTTAATCCCAGATGAATATCAAAAAGAAGTTTATTTAGCGGATATTGAACCTCATCTTGAGCCAGGTAAGGTGTTAAGTTTTTCACATGGGTTTTGTATTGTTTACGGACAAATTGTGGCCCCAGAGGGTGTTGGTGTAATTATGGTAGCTCCAAAATCTCCAGGGACCGAAGAATATAAGGTGTACAAGGAAGGATTTGGGGTTCCAGCCTTAATTGCGGTCGAAAAGGATACGGCCAATGGTGATACTCTACAAATTGCCTTAGCAATGGCCAAAGCAATGCATTTTACCAAGGCTGGGGTTTTGGAATGCACTTTTAAACAAGAAACTTACGAAGATCTATTTGGAGAGCAGGCGGTTTTGTGTGGTGGCGTAACTGAGCTTATGAAAACTGGTTTCGAAGTTTTAATTGAAGCTGGCTACCCGCCTGAGCTGGCCTATTTTGAATGCTTGCACGAAATGAAACTGATTATTGATTTGGTTCAAGAAGGAGGTTTAGAGCGCATGTGGGAAATTGTATCTAACACGGCTGAGTATGGTGGACATACTCGCGGGAAACGCATTATTACTCCTGAGACTAAAGAAGCCATGCGTGAAATATTGCGCGAAGTTGAGGATGGGACATTTGCCAAAGAGTGGATTAAGGAACGCGAAGAAAACAATATGGCTGCACTCCCCGAACTGCGCAAAAAAGAAGGGCAACATCCGATCGAAATTGTTGGGAAAAAGATTCGGGCTATGTTCCAGAGATAACTCGTACGCAAATATCATCACCAGAATCCATGGCGCGAGTCACAAAGCAGGTTGGTTCAGTTGTAATAATAATTGGATTTTGAGCGGATTCTTCGGTGATGTCCTCCCCCTGCACCACAATATTATCTGGTTGGAAGGCTAATTTTACGCTGGTTTCATCAATGATTTTTTTAACAGTGAAAAGTTTTTCGTCATCCCAGCCACCTAACATATACGGAGCTTCAAACTCTTCACCTTTAGATACCGTAAATGTATAAATATCGATCTCTGGGATGTAATCTTCATAATTTGGCCCACTGTATTCAAAACTCCAACTTTCAACGGTAATTTCGAGATTAATGGAATCTGGGCCAGAATTGCAACCAAATAGTAATAATATAATTAACAGGATAGGGGTGATGATTTTTTTCATAAAATCTATATTAAATTGGTTTAATTCTAACATATTATTTGACCCTGTAGATAAGAACATTTAAAATGCCCGTGCTTGAGGAATCCTAGATTCAAAATATTAAACCTAATTCATGACATACCCAATCACTCTGACGCCTAAAGAGCGCCTTCAAAAGGCTGTTCAAATGCGCCGAGACATTGTTGAAATGGTGAATGCGGCTGGATCCGGTCACCCGGGCGGCTCGCTTTCCTCGGTTGAAATGTTGGTGATGCTCTATAATGAGTATTTAAAACATGATCCATCCAACCCCAAGTGGGAAGATCGTGACTACATGATTTTCTGTAAATGCCATATCACGCCAGCGATTTATTCGATTTTGGCGCGATCGGGTTATTTTGACCCAAAAACTTTGCTGACTTTTAGAGAGCTTGGCACTGATCTGCAAGGGCACCCGTCTCGTTTTCATCCGCTAGGGATGGAAATGTCTGGTGGTTCGCTTGGTCAAAATTTATCGATAGCGACTGGTGTTGCTCTGGGCTTAAAAACCCAAGGCAAACCTAATCGTGTCTGGGGATTATCTAGTGAGGGAGATTTACAAGAGGGACAAAGCTGGGAAGCAATTATGGCTGCCGCTCATTTTAAACTTGATAACCTTACTTTGCTTGTTGATTATAATAAATTACAGATTGATGGGCATGTTGAGGATGTGATGGGTGTCCACCCGTTAGACGAAAAATTTAAGAGCTTTAATTGGCATACTATTGTAGTGGAAGATGGCCATGATTTTGATCAAATCAAAACTGCGCTTGATCAAGCGTCTACCTTAGAGGGCCGACCAAAAGTAATTATTGCGCATACTATAAAAGGTAAAGGCATTTCTTATATGGAAAATGTGGCGGGCTGGCACGGAAAAGCGCCGGATCGCGAACACTTGAGCCTAGCCCTTGATGAGCTTAAAAAACGAGAAGATTCTTTAACCCCTGCATCATGAACAGAGAAGTAATGCTATCTAGGCAGGGTTGGGCAGACGCACTCAAGGAACTTGGCGAAAAAGATCCAAGTGTAGTTGTGCTAGACGCTGATCTTGCAAAATCTACCCTAACTTGTCAGTTTGGAGAAAAATTCCCAGACAGATTTTTTGATGTGGGAATTGCGGAGCAAAACATGGTGAATGTGGCTGGTGGCTTATCTCTAACTGGGCTGACTCCATTTGTGGCAACTTACGGTGTTTTTCTTTCCGGAAGAGCTTGGGAACAGATTAGAACTAGTATTTGCTACGGTGAATTAAATGTTAAGTTTGGTGGTGCGCATGGTGGGATTTCAGTTGGACCGGATGGGGCGACTCATCAGGCCTTGGAAGAAATTTCCCTGATGAGAGTATTGCCTAACATGACTGTAATTGTGCCAGCTGATTATTTTGAAACACGAAAAGCAGTACTGGCCGCGGCTAAAATTAAAGGTCCGGTTTATGTTCGTTTTGGACGCGAAAAAACGCCAGTAGTTACGAGTGAGAGCTCTCCTTTTGAGGTTGGTAAAGCCTATGTTTTGAAAGAAGGTTCTGACGTAACAATTGTGGCGTGTGGCCCAATGGTGGCTGAGGCTTTAGACGCCGCCGAAGAACTTCAAAAACAAGGGATCTCCGCTGAAGTTGTTAATCTTCACACTATTAAGCCGCTTGATGAAGAGACTATTTTGACTTCAGTTAAAAAAACCGGGGCCATTGTAACGGCTGAGGAGCATCAAATGGCAGGTGGCATGGGCTCAGCTGTCTTTGAAGTTTTAATGAAAAACCACCCTGTTCCAGGTGAACAAGTTGGCATTAATGATACGTTTGGCGAATCTGGAAAACCGCGTGAATTGATGGAAAAGTACGGCATTACCTCTAAAGAAATTATTGAAAAGGCCAAAATGGCTGTTTCTCGTAAAAATTCTTAATTTTATTAATCCTTAATTTTTTCATTCATGAAACCCTTCTCTAAACGTATGCCCCACCTTGGCACAGAAAATGCTTTTGCTGTGATTACTAAGGCTAAGCAGTTTGAAAAAGAAAGTGGCGTAAATCTTGTTTACCTGCAAATTGGTGAACCTAATTTTGATACTCCTGAGAACATTAATGCGGCCGCTATCAAAGCCATTGAAAATAACGAAACTCACTACACTCCTACTCCCGGGATTATGCCGCTTCGTGAGGCTATAGCTAAAGAAACCTCCAAGAATGCTTGCGTAGAATATGAGGCCACTGATGTGGTGGTTGTTTCCGGCGGGAAGCCGGTGATGTTTTATATGATGAATGCCCTAATTGATCCGGGAGATGAAGTTATTGTTCCAAACCCTTCTTATCCGATTTATGGTTCAGTAACTGAGTATTTAAGCGGAACAGTTGTGCCAATCCAACTTAAACAAGAGAATGATTTTAATTTTACAATCGAAGAATTAGAGGCCAAAATCACGCCTAAGACTAAACTTATTATGGTTAACTCCCCCCAAAACCCAACTGGTGGGGTTTATACGCGTGAACTACTTGAAGGCATTGCCAAACTAGCAATTAAGCATGATTTATGGGTGCTTTCCGATGAAATTTACGATCGAATGGTGCATGATGGCGAGCATGTTTCAATTACTAGTTTTGAAGGCATGCCAGAACGGACTGTGGTTTTGAATGGTTGTTCTAAGACCTATGCTATGACTGGTTACCGAATTGGTTGGGCGGTTTGTAAAGATCCGGAAATGACAAAATACCTGGAGCAATTGGCTTGTAATGATACTTCCTGTGTTAATACCATGACTCAGTTTGCGGCGATTGAGGCCTTAACTGGACCGCAAGATCAGGTTGAATATATGCTATCTGAGTATAAAAAACGTCGTGATTTAATGGTAGAACTAGTGAATGATATTCCTGGTATGAGTTGCCACTCTCCAAAGGGTGCTTTCTACTTAATGGTTAATGTTCGTGAGCTTCTAGATAAGTTTGGAATTACATCAGCGGAGCTTTGTGATCGCATTATGCGAGAAGCGCATGTTCTTATTTTGCCGGGGACTGTATTTGGTCATTTTGGTGAAGATTTGGTGCGACTGTCTTATGTTTCTAGTGAAGAACATATTCGTGATGGACTTGCGAAGATAAAAACGTATATTGAGAGTGTTTATTAAATCCTCCCTTTTAATTTTAAATTTTCCCCATGAATATTTATGTCACGCGTCGAATCCCTGAAGAGGGTCTCGAGCTGCTAAAAGCTGCTTTTGGTGATGTTGAGGTTAATCCCGATGATCGGGTATTAACACGTGATGAATTACTTGAGGCTGTTAAGGGTCGTGATGGTGTTTTGTCTTTGCTTACCGATAATATGGATGCCGAAGTAATGGATGCGATTGGTCCGCAATGTAAGGTGATTTCTAACTATGCGGTTGGTTATAATAATATTGATGTTGAAGCTGCTTCGGATCGATCAATTATGGTGACTAATACTCCTGGTGTATTAACTGATGCTACGGCTGATTGCGCTATTGCACTTTTGTTTGCCACGGCGCGACGAGTTGTGGAGTCTGATGAATACATGCGAGCAGAAAAATTTGAAGGCTGGGCCCCGATGTTGCTTTTAGGAAAAGAGGTAACAGGGGCAACGCTGGGAATTTTGGGGGCTGGTCGCATTGGTGAAAACATGGCTAAGAAAATGGCTGGTTTTGACATGAAAATCCTTTATGCGGATCTTCACGCTAACGAAGAATTGGATTCCATGGGGGCAACCCAGGTTGATTTAGAGACCCTATGTAAGGAGTGTGATTACATTTCGGTTAATGTGAATTTATCAGAAGCCACTCATCATCTAATTGGCGAAAAGGAGCTGGGCCTGATGAAACCAACGGCCACAGTAATTAATACGGCGCGTGGACCAGTAATTGATGAGGTAGCGCTAGTTACACACTTAAAGGCTAACCCTGATTTTTACGCTGGTTTAGATGTTTTTGAGGATGAACCCGCGATGAAGCCAGGGCTTAAAGATTGTCATAATGCAGTTGTTATGCCTCACTTAGGTTCCGCGACTATTGAGGCCCGAACTAAGATGTCTACTATGGCCGCGCAAAATTTAATTGATGCCCTTACGAACAAAACTCCCCAATTCCTCGTAAACAAGGATTCATTTGCTTAAGATCCGCGACAAAGAAACTCTTTTAAAGAACCTCGAGGGCGAGGAACTGTCAAAACGTGAGCAAATTTTGCAGATTGCAGAGCGTGTTTTGAATGAAATTAATCCGGAACGATTGGTGCGCGAGAAGTTGCGCGATTTTGATATATCGCAATACGAAAATATTTATGTGATTGGATCTGGGAAAGGGACGGCCGCCATGGCCGCAGCGGTCGAAGCCGTGTTGGGCGATCGAATTGCCGGTGGAGTTATTACTGTGCCAGAGGGAACTACGGCGAATTTGTCGCAAATTAAGGTGATTCAGGCCACTCATCCCCTACCAAATGAGGCTGGGGTGCAAGGTTCGCGCCAAATTTTAGAATTAGCCGGCCGTGCTGGAGAACGTGATCTTGTGATTGCCTTAATTTCTGGTGGTGGCTCTGCTTTATTGCCGTTGCCGGTTGAAGGCGTCAGCTTAGAAGAAAAAATCGAAGTGACTTCCTTGTTACTAAAAAGTGGCGCCACAATCCAAGAAATGAACCGGGTTCGAAAACATTTATCACAAATTAAAGGAGGTTGGTTAGCCAAAGCAGTTTATCCAGCTAAATGTTTGCATTTGGTGATTTCAGATGTGCTTGGTGATGACCTCGGGACGATTGCCTCGGGACCACTGGCCCCAGATGAATCTACTTTTGCGGATGCAATGGCGGTTTTAGAGAAGTATGGAATTGAGGCTCCCAAAAGTGTTCAAGACTATTTGGAGGCAGCCGAAAAAGAGACTCCCAAACCTGGAGACGAGGTTTTTGAAAAGATAGAGACTACGATTTTGGCGAATCACGAGACGCCGGCAAAAGTTGTGTCTGAAATCGTGCCGGAGTGTGAGATTTTGACTACTAATTTGGATGGTGAGGCGCGGGAGCAGGCCTCCGAAATTTTGAAGCGTGTGACTGAGCCGGGCAAGTTGTATATCGCTACCGGGGAAACAACTGTAACTATTCGCGGCAATGGGAAAGGCGGACGGAATCAGGAATTTATGTTGGCTATGGCCCGTGAGGGCTTTGATGGCGTGGCGCTTTCAATTGGCACGGATGGCGTGGACGGAATCTGTCCAGAACCAACCGCAGGAGCCATAATTAGTGCGCGGACACTTTCGGCGGGCGTGGCGATCGACGAATATTTAGATAACAATGATTCCTATCATTTCTTTGAAAAAACTGGAGACTTGATTAAGACTGGGCCAAGTGGGACGAATTTGGGGGATTTGATTATGATTTGGGGGTAGGTATACTAAAATCATGAACTTCCCAGTCGAACTTACTGAAAAACATCTAAAAAAGGCGCAAGAACTCAAAATTAAGCCCGAGGATATTGAGGAATCTTTTGTTTTGGGGAGTGGTAGTGGTGGTCAAAAAATTAATAAAACCGCGAGTTGTGTGCTGTTGCGCCACGGACCAACTGGAATCGAAGTCCGCTGCCAAAAGCACCGCGAACAGAGTAAAAATCGCACTTCAGCTTACAAATTACTAATCGATAAAATTGAATATGAGGTCCGGGGGGCGGCGTCAGAGAAAGCGCAAAAAATCCATAAACTGCGCAAACAAAAGCAAAAACGATCCAAACGGGCCAAAGAAAAAATGCTGGAGGCCAAAAAGCGACGCGGCGAGCTTAAAGAAACACGCAAAAATGTAACTCCCCCATCTGATGCCTAGGCCGTACCGCGTGCAGGATAGATATTTTAAAGAGGCCAAACAGCGTGGGCTACGGGCGCGGAGCGCTTTTAAGTTAGAAGAGATTGAGAGGAAGTTTCGATTGGTAAAAAAAAGAGATATTGTGGCGGATTTGGGGGCGGCCCCGGGGAGCTGGTCCCAGGTGCTAAGTAAGTGGGTCGGCCCGGGGAAAGTGTTTGCCCTAGATCTACAAGCAATTGAGGACATTGCGCCAAATGTAGAGATTCACCAGGTTGATATTACGGATGAAGCCGCGGTAGCGGCGGTGGGAGCAGGGCAAGTAAATGGTGTGGTCGCAGATTTGGCCCCCAAAACTACTGGGCAGCACGATGTGGATGCTTATCATTCGGCCGAGTTAAACCATGCGGTGCTTAATTTTTGTGAAAAGCATTTAAAAAAAGGCGGCTACTTAATTACCAAAATTTTCCAAGGTGAAGACTTTCAACAGGTTGTAAAGCGCTCAAAAGGCATGTTTAAACGCGTGAAGTGTTTTAAGCCAGACTCTTGCCGAGACCGCAGCCGCGAAACTTATATTGTCGGGAGCGGTTTTTTAGGGTAGAGTATCTTTTGTCTTTCAAATTTCGCCATCCCTTTTGCTGATTGGCGATTCCCTTATTTGTTTTTAAATCTTATGTCTAAAAAAACCCGCACCGAGGCAGATGCCCTCGGATCGATTGAAGTCCCACATGATGCTTATTACGGCTCTTTTACCACCCGTGTGCTTGATAATTTTCAGATTAGTGGAATTAAGGCTCCAAAATTGTTTGCCCAAGCCCTGGGCATGGTTAAATTAGCATCTTGCGAGGCTAATCATGAGCTCGGTAATTTATCTGATAAAGAGGCTAAGGCTATTTCTTCGGCTACAAAAGAATTTATTGAAGGAAAGTTTGATGATGAGTTTACGATTGATGTTTTTCAAGCTGGGGCTGGTACACCATATAACATGAATATAAATGAAATTATTGCTAATCGAGCCAATGAAATTCTTGGAGCGCCAAAAGGGAGTTATAAATATGTTCACCCAAATAATCAGGTTAATTTTGCTCAAAGTTCAAATGACGTAAATCCAACTGCTACTCGAGTTGCGGTTTTAATGATTTTTGCCACCCTGAAAGCAGAAATCGCTAAGTTCCAGAAATCTTTAGAGAAAAAGGGTAAAGAATTTGCAGATATTATTAAGGTTGGGCGAACTCATTTAGAAGATGCTGTCCCCGTTACGCTCGGTCAGGAATTTATGGCTTACGCCGCCTCTATGAAAACCGCCCTCGCCACTATTGAAGAGGCTGAAAAATCTCTGGCTGTGATTGGTCTCGGTGGAAACGCAACTGGTTCTGGGATCAATGCTCATCCTGATTTCCAAAATTTAGTGACCAAAAAGTTGTCCAAAATTAGTGGTTTTCCCCTAAAACCCGCTCCAAATCTTTTCGAGACCAACAATAGTCACGCGGCCCTACTTAAAGCCTCGTCTGCTCTTCGCGCTTTGGCTGTAGAAGTAAATCGCATTGCTAATGACTTACGAATCCTAAATATGGGTCCGCAAGCGGGAATTCACGAAATCAAACTCCCGCGCGTTCAACCAGGCTCCTCAATTATGCCAGCTAAGGTTAATCCATCGATTGCCGAGTGTATGAATATGATTTGTTTTCAAGTAATTGGGAATGATCAGACTGTTTCCTTGGCGGCCCAAGGTGGCCAACTCCAGTTAAACTGGTTTGCACCGCTAGAAATGTGGGATTTGATGTTCTCTACCAAAATTATGCGCAATGGCCTAAAAATGTTCCGTGAAAAGTGCATTGATGGCATTCGGGCCCACCACGAACAGATTAAAGCTAATTTTGATAAATCTATGGCCATGGCCACGGCCCTGGTCCCCTATCTTGGCTATCATGAGGTGGCTGAGTTGGTAAAAGAGGCGCGCAAAAATAAGAAAACTTTCCTAGAAGTGGTTTCAACTAAAGGTTTAATGCCGCAAAAGGATCTCGATAAATTGCTTTCACCAAACTACATGGTAAAACCCGGTCATATCGACAAGGGGATCCTATCGAGAGTCAAAAAGTCTTAGCTCCCGCTATAAACCGGAATAGTTGACTGATAAGTATCTGAGAATCCATCAGTGTCTTCGACCGTGAGTTCCACTACATAAGTGCCAGCTTCTTCAAAAGTGTGGCTTGGCTTACGAGCATAACTAATGTCACCGTCACCAAAATCCCAACGATAGCTAGCTACTGTTCCATTGGAACAGCTAGGATTGAACGTTACAATCAGCGGTGCAGTTCCAGAGTCAACATTGGTTGTAAAACACGCACTGACTGACACTGGCAACACATTAATCATCACTGTATCCTCAGCCTCAGCCCCATCAGAAGCAATAGCCTTAACAGTAACTGTAAAGGTTCCAACTGTATCGTAAGTATAGGTTACTTGAGCGGTAGCGTACTTAGTTGTGCCGTCACCAAAATCCCAGTAATAGTTAACAATTTCGCCATCTGGATAGCTAGACCCAGAAGCATCAAAATCTACTGCTAAAGGAACCTCACCATTTAGCGTATCCGCGGTAACCGAAGCGCTCAGTGATTGTCCTTCTACATAAACCATAATACTGGCTTGGCTTTCGTGCCCTTCAGAATCTTCTACATAAAGAACTGCTTCATAATCACCAGCTTCTTCATAAGTAAACTCCACGTCTTCACCAGCTTCATCAACAGTGCCATCACCATCTAAATCCCATTCAAAATTAACAATGTCATCGTCTGGGTCAGTGCTATTACCAGCGGAAAATCCAACCACAAAAGGAACTTCACCCATGATCGAGCCATCCTCACTTTCATTCTGATCTGTA
Organism: uncultured Candidatus Peribacteria bacterium; assembly: GCA_964459205.1. GTDB lineage: Bacteria > Patescibacteriota > Gracilibacteria > UBA1369 > UBA12473 > JABJMC01. The sequence continues at coordinate 18,957 of CAYWKJ010000016.1, forward strand.
GTGATTGCTGGTACTGGAGAGCTAGCTTCAGTGGTCACTGTAACTTCCATTTCTACGGTTCCTTCCTCATCATCCTCATCTGTTAGAGTAAGGGTGATAGTGTAGGTCCCAGCCTGGTCATAAACATGTTCAGCAGTGCGATTTTTGGTAACATTGCTACCATCTCCAAAATCCCACTCATATCCTTCAACTGATCCGTTTGGACTAGAAGCTTCGTTAGCTTTGAATAAATATTCTGTGCCAACATAAAGCACATCGTCATCCTCTAAATCAACATCAATCGTGGCGGTTGGCTTATCACCTTCATCTACCACAATATCCATTTCCATGGTGTTACTTTCACCATTGTTATCGGTTACTCGTAATTTAACAGTGTAAGTCCCGTATTTTTCGTAAGTGTAAGAGACTTCAACGTCATCACCATCGTCATAACTACCATCACCATCTAAATCCCATTCATACTCCACAATTTCACCATCTGGGTCACTGCTATCCGAAGCATCAAAATTAACAGTTAGTGGAATAGAGCCAGAAGTCTGATCAGCTTCAAAGTAGGCGTCAACTTGCTCGTTGGAGAAAACCACATCAATAGTGAATACCTCGGTGCTTTCCTCACTGGTCTTGTTATCACGATAATCAACCTCAAGGGTCACAATATAACGCCCATCGTCTTCGCCCTTAGAAGTGTAACGATGCGAGACCGTTGACCCAGTAGCCGTGGTTTCGTCACCAAAATCCCAAGAGTAAGAAATAATTGTATATTGGCTTGGATTTACAAGAGATTCGATCCCTGATCCATCAAACTCAATTAAAGCTGGGGCCGTGAGACCCGTAGTATTTTCGGGAACAGTGGCAATATATTCAACTGTATCAGCTGTAGCTTGAGCATATTTTGCTTTTTGCTCCTGAAGATAGAAGTAAGAAGCAGCCCAAGTAACTGAAAACAACATAAAGAACAGCATGCCCACAATCAGCATAACTATGCCTTTTTTGCGGCCGGCCTTGTTGTCTTTTTTTGCCATAGCAACCATAAATACCCCAATCAGAGCTATAATAAAGGCAATAAAATCAAATAGACCAAAGAACAAATTCGCCATGTTAATAAGGAACGGATAAAGTTCCTCTTCACTTAGTCCAAAAAGACCAAGCAATGGGTTAGGTCCGGAGCCAGATTGGCTCAAGATAAAGAAAGCCATCCCCAATACTAAGAACAACACAAAACCCATGGTTCCGAGTAACATGAAGAGTAGTTTTTTCTTCTTTTTCTTTTCTTTTTTTGCTTTTTTCGCAGCTTTTACCTGCTCTGGCGTCTGCGGTGTGGCCGGAGCTGCACCGGGTTGAGCCGGGGTTGCTGGTTGCGCTGGAGCACCTGCTGCCGGTTGAGCCGGAGCTGGCTCAGCAATTGGCTGAGGCGCTGGGGCGGCCGGAGCCGGTTCTGCTGCCGGAGCAGCTGGTGGTGGAGTAGTAAGGCCTGGGGTTGGCACTTTGTTCTCCTCCGGTGGTTGTGGGTTTTGTGCTTGGGTCATTTTAAGGGAGGTTTTAAATGTTTAATAATCAGAAGGCAAATCTTCGCCTTGTTTAATATAGATTTTCGCACCAATAAGCGTAAAGGCCAATGCTATTGCCAAAATGTAAAGAGCTTCTACACTTGTAACTGGCAACATAGAAGTTGAACCCGCTACAGGTACTTCTTCTTCAACAAATTCTAATATAATATAGGCTGTATCTTTGCGTCCTTCTTCTCCATCAACTTCGGAGGTAGCGGTGTCTTTTACAGTTAAAGTCACCTTGATTTGATTAGCTGAGTTAGCCCATGCTTTTTTGAAGTGATAATATGCTTCTTGCGGTCCATTATAATAAGTTCCGCCACCAACAGCATCTACCGGATCACAATCATCTTGGGTATCGTTATTACCATTTGTGTCATAATCATTATCTTGATCAATACAGAAACTTGGTTCTCCATAAACACCGTTAGCTGTGAACACAAATATCACGTCAGCTTCTTCTCCTTCTAGATAAACGATCCCGTCTTCCTCACTTTGACCATAAGCACTAAAGAACGCTTCTAGCTCATCAAGCTCAAGAGTTGGTTCTTCCAAAGTTATAGTTTCCGTGGTGCTATCAAAACGGCCAAGATTATCAGTCACAGTTAGCTGTACTTCTACCTTTAACTTACCTTCTTCAATAGCGTCTTTATATTTTTGGATACTCTCATCATCATATGCAAAACTTGGTGATTTGTCTGTGGAATCAATGTCATCATCGGTCCCGTCTACTCCATCACTATTAACTTCAAGATCAAAATCCCAAGCATAACTTTCTATTTCCGATCCCTCACCGACCTTGGAATTATTTTGAAACTGAACTTTTAACCAGTTATCTTCATCCAATTCATAGGCGAAAATTGCTTTGGGAGGATCAACTTCAATAACTTTAATCCAACGATCAATAGAGCTGCTGTTACCCTCGGTATCATAAACCGTAAGACGGACTTGGTAATCACCAAAATCATCGTAAACATGTCTATTGCCGTTTTCATCAAGACCATTAGCATCTATTGAATCAATGTCATTATCTGGATCGTCATCACCATCATTAGAACTAGTGGCTAGATCAAAATCCCATTCATAAGATGCTAATTCTGCGCCGTTGTTAATGTCAGCGGAAGACATATTATCAAACCAAACTTCAAGAGGATTGTCGCCATTTAGGTTTACTCCCCAATCAAAGGCAGCCTCGGGATCTTCGGTCAAACTATCTACATAAATCACAATTGGGTCCGAAGTATCGGTAGAGCCCATATCGTCTTCCACTCTTACTCTTACCTCAACCCCATCTTTTGCTACATAATCATAAGTAAAAGTACAACTTGAATAAATATGATCACTATTAGGATCATTCTCACATTTTGGATTTGAATCATTGTAAAAGCCATCGCCATCTACATCCCAAGTATAAGACACAATGCTACCATCCTCATCATAAGAACTACTTACAAAAGTGACGGTTTCATCTTTCATAATACTGGTCTTATTAACTGTGAAGTCAGCTACTGGAGAAATATTAGTGCCATTTTCAACTTCTAAACTTGGCTGACCAGACTCTGGCAATTCATCAACCGAACTAACAGTGTTGTTTTCATTATCAGTAATTTCCACTATAAAACCGTAAGTTTTACTTTCACCAGTAGTCCCGTTGGTATTAATAGTGAGTTTAGTTTCTTTTTCCGCACTAATTTGGACATCTAATTCCTCGGAAGAGTTATCCACATCATAGTACCAAAATTTATAAGACTCTATGGTCCCATCCATATCATCAGCATTCACCTTAATAGTCACAGAAAGCGGTGTCACCAGCTCATCACTATCAGGGGTAACACTAACGCTATAAATTTCTGGAGCGGCATCTTCAATATTAACTAGGATAGTAGAAGAAGCTACTAATTCTGAATCTGACGGTGATTGAACAGTAAGAGTTACTTCAAACTCACCAATTTCAGTATATTCATGAGTAAGGCGTTCCCCACGAGCTGGGTTACTACCATCACCAAAGTCCCAACTAAATGAAGTGCTGTTATTAATGACGCTCCCATCTAGATCAAGAGAGTCCCCACCATCAAATCGGAAAGTATTGGTACGATTGCCAATTACATTATTGGCATCAGCACTTTCTATATTATCTACATAAACGCGAATGACTGGAATTGGAGCTTCACCATTTCCAATATAAACATTTCTCACAACGCTATTGGTTTTGTTGTCAGCGTCATATACAGTCACTGAAACTGGATAAATCCCGGCTGCTTCATATTTATGACTGATGCTTGTAGTGGTGCTGTCAAAATTTTCTGCACTGTCGTCAGCCCAATCAACTGCATACGAAACGCCATAATTACTTGCCAAATCAAGAGTTACCTCGGCGGTCCCGTCTTCCCCAAGGAAAACAGCGGCTCCACCAGAGAGTTCGGCATCGATACTCAAAACTGAATCTACGCTAACTTTGCGAGTATAACTATTACTCATTTGAAGATCGCCTACTTGATCGTTATAAACGGTCAGAGTGACTTCATAATCATCAACCGTGGCAAAATCTACGATTGGAGCTTCCCAAGAAGCGTCGGTTCCTTCTACAAATTCATAATCTGTTCCTTCGGTACCGTCGATAGACCACTCATAAGTTAAGGTGTCATTATCGCCAGTATCAGTATCAATGCTCTTTGATCCATCAAAATGGACTCGGTTAGGATGAGTAGAGTCTGGAGTTTCGTAATCAAAGGCCGCCTCTGGCTCACCAGAGTTTACTGTAAACTCCATGCTGTCATCGTCTTCATAACCACCGCTATCAGTAATTAGAACTGATATTGTGTAGAGGCCAGCTTCATCAAAAGTATATTCATATAGGTGTGGCTCATTAGAATTTATTGTACCATCGGTTAACTCTTCTCCTCCATCCTTACTAATAGACCAATCATAGGTGTCAATGGTGCCATTATCAGTTTGTGAGCCTTCGGCTGTGAAAGTAATGGTATCGCCAATTTCACCAACATCAGAGCCTCCGTTATCAGAGAGTTGATCATCAACTTCTACAAGGGCGGCCGGAGAAGATACTATTAGTTTCATTCTTTTACGATCTTTAATGCCGTTTTGATCAGTTACTTCTAGTTCAAAATCATATTCTCCTTCTTCAGTATAATAATGGGTAACGGTGTTACTTTCGCCACTATCGGTTTCCCCATCACCATAATCAAATTCAAAATTTACAATCGTATCGTAGTTCCCAGAGCCATCAGTAGTCATACTGGCGTCAAAAGTTACTCCAGAACTAGCCATTTCACGAGTTATAGTCCAATCTGTGTACTCGGTAACATCTTGCTCGTCGCACCCGGCGTTATCTAAGCTACATTGACCGGTTAAATTAATAATTGATGCCGGTGGATTAACCTTGATACTCATGTAACTAATTCCTGATGCGATTTTAGTAGGCTCACTACTGTCCACGCGCAGAGCTACACGATAAGTACCTGGTTCGGTGTAAGTGTAAGATAAACTTGGTCCAATGTCTGTTTCGGCATTTTCCTCTTCGGTATAAGTTTCAAACCCATTGCCTAAAAGATCCCAAGTGTACTGGGCATCTCCAATAGTTGCTTCGGTAGGATCGTAAGAATCTAAACCACTAAATGTTACGGTAACTGGCGCGTTTCCTTCATCAGTATTAGCGCTAATTATGGCTGTAGTAAATTCAAGTTCTTTAACTAAAGCATAGAGAGTGTTTAGAACATCTAAATTATCAGCCACAGCGCTACTACCGCCATTTGGACTTAAGTAAATTGTAGTGGAAACTGAATCACTACCAGCAAGATAAGTATAAGTATACTCTGTTCCACTCTGAGCACTAGTTGTCGCATAACTTTCAAAGGCAGCAATAAGGGTATTAAAATCATCAGCAAGAGCCAGTCCCTCAAAGCTAGTACTTAAATCTTCTAAACGTGTTTTTAAGTCTGTGCCTATAGTGGTTTGAAAATCTGTATAAGCCTGCTGTGATATAGCCTCAACGTAAGCAACCATATCCACACCAATTTCATAAGGGTCCATTGTTCTGGTGGCGTCTGCTTCGCTAGTACAGGAAGAATGACAACTCACGTAATCAACGGCAGCTTGTAGGTCAAACATATCGTATGTGGATTGACAGTCAGCTATACAGGCATTTTCTTCATCTTCTGCATCTGTGGATTCTTCCCCGACTGTTACCTCATCTACTTCTTCCTCATCTTCCGCGTTAGCAAGAGGGACCCAAGCCTCAAAAAGATTGGCGTTTAACTTGTTTTCTTCACCAGAAAAGAACTGCCAAATTTGGTCTGTCCAACTAGTAGAACTTATATATCTGTTTAAGAAAACTAAGGCTTCTTGGACAATGTCGTTGGTAGCACTTAAGCTTTCTACTTGGTTCTGAATTAAATCAAAGCCCTCTTCATAGTCTTCTAATCCAGCATCACCAAAATACCCAAGATTAGCCATGGCATCTAAAATTGCGGCTACATTTACATAGGCGCTGTAGGCAGCCATGTATTCTTCGCCAATATCTTGGAGCTCCTTGGCCATTGTCTCAGATTGGTAGGCTACTAAAGCCTCGCTAGAGACTCCACTAGATGAGTAAAGCCCACCAGAAGAAGACTCATCTTCTCCTCCGGCCGCTCCCATAATAATAGTGTTAACTAAGGCGTAGGAAATAAGCACAATAATAATACCCATAACCGCGTACATAACACTCTTTTTACCTTTATCCGCTTTTTCTTGTTCCCCACCGGCAGTTACGTAAAGGAAACCACCATAAATAATGACAACTACGGCTGCCAACCCTAAAAATGACAGCACAAAGTTAGTAACATTTACTATGAATTCTCGGGCAGAACTGGTTTGCGTAATCCCTTCGGCGTACCCTTCCGCGTCAGGTGGAGCAAACTCTCCGTCAAAATCTACAAAACTCGTTCCTTCTTCGTCTGAACATTGTATCCAGCTATCACTGTCTTCTTGGCCCTGACACCATTCTTCTTCATCAAAGACATCGAATTCTAAATCCAAGGCTTGCGCCTGCTGACTGGAAATTAGGGCGGGCAGGATTAGGCCCGACATCAGTGCGATAATCGCACTCCATCCCAGCACTTTTTTGAGCTTTTGTTTTAGGGTACTCATGGGAATAAAATAAAAAATAATAAATTAAATGTTGAAGGCTTAAACTGCACCCTCAACTGGAATAACAGTAGAAACAATAGCAAAGGCCGCGGCCGCTAGGACCAGTCCGGCAATTGCTCCAAACATAATTTTTTTGGCTTTTCCAGTCATTTCGTCATTGCCAAAGTTCAAAATATACAGGAACCCGGCATACACAAAGGCTAATACCGCAATCACCGCCATCATAGATGACAAGAAATTGGTTAAGCCAACTATAATTTCGCGTCCCCGATCAGTGTCAATTTCCGTACCTTGATCCTTGAAAATAACATCTTTTACTAGGGTTTCGGAAATACCAACTATAATTAAACCAATCGAAGAAATGACTATACGCTTTTTAGCAGCGGTAACTGCTTCGTCTGAGCCAGCCGCAACCAGTACTTGAAAACCAGAATAAACCATCATAAAGACCGCAATTGAGCCTAAAAAGACCTCAACAAAAGTATAAATTCCTCGAACTAGATCAGATCCAGATTGAGCAAACTCAGCCGCACTTTCTTCATTACGTAGAACTTCTCCTTCTTCTCCAAAGAAAGCTAAGGTAACTGCTTCCTCGGCTATAAAAATCAAAACCAATCCCATTAAGGCATACTTTAAGAAAAGTTTCTCTTTAGTGGTTTTGTCTTCAGAGTCTTTACCGGCTGTTAACAGATGTAAAGCATTAATTATAAGCATTAAAACCGCGATTGAGCCGGCTACATATTTTAAAAGATCAATCACAAAAAACACGGCGCTAGTGATGTTTTTTACTCCGGAATGGCTAGAAGCATCAGCGTGAACATTGGTTTCGTAATTTGTTAATTCAGTTTTGTCACCAATGGTGTCTAACACATCACTAATCCCGGCAAACGCAATGCTGTTAAATAACATCAGCAGGCCAGCAGTTAAGACTAGATAAGCAGCCAATGACCCAATGAATTTTAATATTTTTTGTTTGTTCATATTAGAAGACTCCACTAATTACAGTAGAAACAATGGCAAAAGCGCCGTAAATAATAACTAGGGCTATAACAGAATTAAAAATAATCTTTTTGGCTTTATCCATACGTTCTTGTTCACCAAAGGCGGTGATGTACATGATCGCCCCAATAATCAGAGCCAAAACTGCAAATGGAGCAGCCCAAGTCACAACAAAGTTAGTAATTCCTACAATCTCGCTTACTCCCCTTTCTACATCAAATTCAACTACAGCTTCTTGACCATAAGCAGAGTATTCGGAGTTAGAGTAATCAACTTTAAATAACACTTCTTTTACTACTGTATTTGATAGCATAATTACGAAAAGCGCAAAAACACCCATCATTAAGTTCTTTTTTTCATTGGTAAGCACCTCATCAGATTCACCAGCCATTACTAACTTGGCGCCAGAACGCATCATAAACATAACGGCTACACTTCCAACAATGTACTTAATGAAAGTTACGATAATGTGAACTTGATCATCAAAAAGCTTTGCTCGGTACCCAATTTCGTATTCATCAGATAGAATCCCACCATTTTGCATGTCAAAAATTTCACCGAGTGGCCCCGCAATGGCAATTAAAGCCAAGCCTACTAATCCCCAGTAAAGATTCTTCTTTTGTTTGCCAGCTTCTTCTTCGTTAGATCCTAAAAGTCCTAGTTTAATACCAGAAATTGTTATAAACAGAATGGCTATTGAACCAATAATGTAACGATAATTACGGGCTAACTCCCAAATTAAGTTATAAGCTTGTTGAGTCCCCTCTCCATCTGGGTCGCTCATTCCTTCTACGGCATCTGGTAGCGGAAGAAATCCAGCCGACGACACATCTGTCTTAAGGAAGAAAAATGTGGCGATTGCCCCGATTCCAACGAGGATGAGGATTAACCATTTAAGAGTTTTGTTTTTGCTCATTTCTGTGTTTGGTTTTTTAATTCTTATTATTTTATCAGATTTTACCTGTAAATGCAAGGGGGGATCAGGTAAGAAGCTCTTCTTCTTTAAAAATTAATCCTACGCGGTGGGCCACGGATAACATTTTGTCCAATAATTGTTCTTCACAAGACATTAATTCTGCGATGACACCAGCATTCTCCCAATCTTTAAT
>CAYWKJ010000017.1:0-26687 GCA_964459205.1 uncultured Candidatus Peribacteria bacterium
TAACATGTTTTCGGTTTGTCCCTGTTCTGCTGGAGTCCCATGATTACCAATGGCTGCGGTGCGAGCCTTAGTCACGTTTTCAAGAGTTTCACGCTCATGAGTCATATAACCTTTAACTGTCTCAATCAGATTAGGGATAAGATTATAGCGACGCTTTAATTGTACTTCGATATCTGACCACGCCTCTTTAACGCGCATTCTAAAGCGGACCAACTTATTATAAGTTAGGGCCAACCAGAGCAGCACAATTCCAATAAAAACTAATAAAATTGTCCCGACTCCAATTCCGCTACCAGTTGCAAGACCAGTAATATCTTCAGGGGTTGAATCAGTGGTCAGAAGAATATCTGAAGGATCAGACTCAACTGGCGTACTTTCAAGTGGTTTATCACCAGTAACAACTTCTTCTGTTGGTGGTTCAGCTAAGGTTTCTCCTTCAGCCAGGTCTGCATCACCATAAATGTCCATAATATCTTCTTCTGTCATGTGAGAGTTTTTTAGGAATATTAAAAAGCACCTAAGATTCTATGCTTTACCTGAAAAGAAGTCAATCGCGGGGTTTACGTTTTTGGCTTTTTATGTTAAAATATAATGATAATTTATATCTACTCATGCCTGCCCCAGAAATAAAGCAAAAAATCAAAAAACTAAAAGGCCTGAAAGCTTTGAATGAAAAGCTTAAAAGGGTAAATCAGATTATGCGAAAAATGCCAGAAAAAGCCTCTGCCCTACAAGATCAGGCAACGATTTTAGAACTAGAAAAAAATATTGATAACCTTTGATATGGCTGAATCCCTGCCAACTTCGGATTTTGAAGAACCTCAAGACAGAGGCCTGGCTCCGATTCCCGCTGATTTAGATGAGATCATTGCTAGAGGAGAAGATATTGATACTAGCAATTCGCAAGAAATTGGTGAATATTTAATCGAACTAGATAATGCTATAGCAAGCACCGAAGCTTTAACCGAAGCAGAAGTTGGAGTACTTACCTCAACCCTAGAAGATTTTAATTCAGAAATTGGCAATTTAGCTACAAGCAATCTGCTAGGAGCAGAATCCTTACCTCTTCATGCATTGAATGCTGAGCTTCGCCCAGTTTTAGCCGATCTTTTATCAGACTTAACAGGAGGAGGAGAGTTTCGAATTGATAATGCCTCTCAATTTGTAGACTTGGTTTCGCAAGCAAAGGTAGCGACCGCTAGAATGGAGGCTGCTGAAGCCCAGCAAGTGCTACCCGCTTGTGCCAGTGTATTTGATTTAACAACTTTGGACACCTTTAATAACTGTTTAACTAGCGAGAGTCGGGTAATTTTGATTGGGATTAATGACTATCAGGGTGGAGATAACGACCTAGACGGCTCCGTAAATGATGTGGGAAGCATGAGAGAATCATTGGCTCAAGTTTATGGAATTCCAGAAGAAAATTTTATTATTCTGACTGACGCCGAAGCTTCTAAAGAAAATGTTCTAGGCACAATAAGCCAAGTAGCAGAGAGCTCCCCAGATAACGCGCGGATGCTTATTTACTATGCTGGACATGGAATCCAGAGTGAGCAAGTTTCTTCTGGCTCTCCGACGGATAATCTTGAAGGCCAGTCTTTTATTGTACCTCAAGATAGCGAGATACCTGTGGGAGACCAGAAGGTCGAACGATCTGGCTTAATATCTGGTGAAGACTTGTTTTTGGCAGCCCAAATTGATTCTGGACAGCAAACTTTGGTTTTAACAGATATGTGCTTCGGTGGAGGCTTCCACCGTGAAATAGAACGGCAAAGAGTGGAGCAAGGTGGTGATGTTCTCCAAGTATCTTCTAGTAATGAGGAAGAGGCAGATGAGCAACACTCCATGACTGCTCGAGGTTTAAATGTAGAGCCAATTGAGCCAGTCCAAGTTGTACATGCGGAAGGCTTATTTACTTCGTATATGACAAAATCTATGCAAGATCACGACTTAAAACTTGGCGATGCGGTGATAAGAGGTGACTTGGATTCCCCAGACCAACACAGTGTGTTTTTAGGAGCTGACTAATTGGATAATGAGACCAATTAAAGCCACTATTATTAAATAAACCGAAAACACTCTTAAACTGTGTGTTTTAAGGAATTTCATTAAAAAAGAAACACTTAAATAGCCGGCAATGGCTGAGGCCAAAAAACCAACCGCTACAAGATCCCAGCTTGGCAACGGGGCTTCCCCTTGCACCACGTGAATTCCGGTTAAAAGTGAGGCGCCGGCAATAGCCGGAGTGCCAAGGAGAAAGGCAAAACGCGCGGCCTCTTCTCTTTTGAGCCCAAAAAGCAGACCCGTCCCAATGACTGATCCAGATCTAGAAATTCCTGGGATAAGCGCGCAGGCCTGGGCAATACCCATAAGAAAGGTGTTTTTTAGAGTAAAACGCCAGCGATCTTTTTTTGGTGGGTATTTTTCAGCAATGAGAAAAAATACGGCTAAAATGGCTAACATTAAAAGAACCATTTTGGGATCTCGAAAGATGTGGTCGAGCCAATCTTCCATGGTAAAACCAACTATTACAGCGGGCAGTGTGGCCAAGATAATGTAGCCAAGAAGACGCCGTTTTTTTAATAAACCCCAGAGGTCATCCCAAAAATAGATTACTATGGCGACTAGCGTTCCTAAGTGCAAAACAACGTCAAAGCCCTTTAACGTCTCTATGTCTAACCCAAATAATGACTCTAAAAGCACCAAATGCCCGGAAGAAGAAATTGGCAAAAACTCTGTAATTCCTTGAATAATTCCGAGAAGGAGGGCTTGTAAGAAAGTCATAATGCTAGCAGTATAGGGTGTTTTATGAGTTAGGGGTATCCATTTTGGTTAAGTCGTTTTGGTTTTTACGAATGACACATTTACAGGAAGCGGTTTAAGGTCGTGTCAAACGAAAACGACTAGTGATAAATAGGCTTATAATCCCCTTCTTTTCATGCCGTGATTTAATGCTTAAACGATCTAATTCCAGTGAAAACCATGGCAATTCCCAGTTCATCAGCGCGTTTGATTACTTCCTCGTCGCGGATAGACCCACCGGGTTGGATAATGGCGGTGACACCAGCTTTGTGAGCCTCTTCCACCCCGTCTGGGAATGGGAAAAAGGCATCAGAGGCCAACACTGACCCCTTAATATCATCGCCACCCTTATGACTGGCAATAAACACTGAATCTACCCGTGCCATTTGACCAGCGCCAATGGCAACAATACGCTCGATTCCTTTGTCTGGTTCACCTTTGGCAAACACAACGGCATTAGATTTAACGTGTTTAACAACCTTGCGGGCAAAAAGCATGGCATTAATTTCGTCATCGGTTGGCTTAACTTTGGTTACAACCTTTAAATCATCTTTAGAAATCACGTGTTGATCAGCGTACTGCACCAACATTCCTCCAGCCACGGTCTTAATATCGCGTTGATTAGGGTTGAGTCGAAGTTTTCCCGTTTCAAGAATGCGCAGATTCTTGCGTTTCTTGAAAATTTTGAGAGCGCCCTCTTCGAAATCTGGAGCGGCAATCATTTCTACAAATAATTTATTATTGGCAATGTGTTGGGCAATCTCCTCGGTACAGGTTCGATTTAAACCAATCACACACCCAAAAGCAGACATTGGGTCTACGTTATAAGCAGTTTTAAAAGCGGTATCAATATCCTCAGCTGTGGCTACTCCACAAGGGTTAGTGTGTTTGATAATTGCGACAGTAGGCCGAGCAAAATCTGTCACAATCTTGATGGCGGCATCCCCATCTAAGATATTATTAAAGGAAATTTCCTTATTAGCCTGAATGGTCTTGGCATTAGTAACATTTGGATAATGATTGTTGGGGTCTTTAAAGAAAACCGCCCGTTGGTGTGGATTTTCGCCATAGCGAAGTTTCATGGCTTTTTCGTAGTGTAAATCGAGTAATTCAACTGTTTCACCCTTATTTTTGAAGTATTCAGAGATCGATTTATCGTAGTTGAATGTTTTCTCAAAAGCCTTGATAGATAAGTTTCGACGAGTTTTTAAGGAAAGACCCTCTTCGTGGCGCATTTCATCCAAAATTGGAGCATAATCACGAATTGCCGTTACTACCGCAACGTCTTTAAAGTTCTTAGCGGCAGCGCGAAGCAAAGCTACGCCGCCAATGTCAATTTCTTCGATGGCTTCCTCTTCTGTTACGCCTTCTTTACTAATGGTTTGTTTAAATGGGTAAAGATTAACAACCACCATATCAATCTCTGGGATCTGGTTCTCTTTAGCTTCTTTTTTATCATTATTATTATCACGACGCATTAAAAGTCCGCCATGGACTTTTGGGTGGAGAGTTTTTACGCGACCCCCAAAAACCTCTGGGAAACCAGTTAAGTCTGATATCCCTTTGACAGGAATATTATTTTCTTGGAGAAGCTTGGCAGTGCCGCCAGTTGAAATTAACTCAACTCCGAATTCCTCGGAAAGAGCACGACAAAAATCTATTACTTCTGTTTTATCAGCCACGCTGACAAGGGCCCGCTTGGGTTGCATGCGATTACTCACTGTTAAATGGGTTATTTAGGTAGGTCCACCCCACCACGACTACATGGGTTACAGCGCATAATGCGCCAGACAGCTTTTAATCCGCCTTTTATGGCGCCGTGCTTCATAATGGCGAGTCTTCCATACTCAGAACAGCTCGGCGTGTACCGACAAAAACCTCCCGGGAACATACGGCTAAGTGGCCCATGGTCTGGGGAAAGAGTTTTTTGGTAGAGCCTTATCGCAAGCAGTAGAAGTTGCTGCGGCATGTGAAGCAGGGAGCCGAAGAAAGACTTGATAAAGTCCAGCATTTAAGGCGCTAGGGTTAAAGCGGAATAAGCCGGGGCCTAGTGTAGAGGAACTAGACTCGCATGGCAAGGCTATACTTTGTTTCTAAGCTTATTTTGAATCTAAATTGCGCTCGATTATGTAATCAATTATTCCATCTTCTGAATATTCATCTGTGCGTTCATAAACACTTAATTGATTAGTAAAATCTCTAAGAATTCTTAGCGTGTCACTGGCTGTTACTGAATCGAATGATGCGTGGCCAATAACTTCCATGACTAAACGATTTACTAAAGACTTTCGAGTTTCAGCTTCCCATCTTGCAATGCCAGGCAAATCATAAGTGCTGGCTATTTCGGTAAATCTTTCACTCAAATAATCTGCCTTTTTCATTTCATTATCTTCCCATTGAGTATCGTTTTGATCCATTGTGGTGTCTCGTCCCCCTGCTATGGCAGGTCTGGGCTCTAGAAGCATTGTTAATCCTAAACCCAAAGGACAATTCTGAATGAATTGCTCTAAATTGCCATAAGTGGTACCAGGTTGAACACGCATTGTGCCAAAACCGCGATTTTTTTCTAATCTAGCCCATACCGCAACATAAGCATGCAGAGTTATGATATAAGAATCCATCTCCTGCATTAATTCATTCAACGGTCGATCACAAACATCCTGACTTTCTAGCCAAGCATCTAATTGTGATCTTAGCGTTTCCCTAATTTCTTCTCCTTGTCCTAAAAGATCACCATATTCTGCAATTTGTTGCTCATAGGCTGTAAAAAGCACATTAAAATTGGATTCCAGATTGCCTTGTAAGGCTTTTTCGTAATCTAATCTTGTTTCAAGATCCTCACAGACTTGATCTGAACCTTCTCTTTCTTCTTTTTCTGCTCTCTTGTCAGGAGTAACTGGAGTATACGGTGTAGGAGTATCTGAAGACTCAGGAGTATCTGCAGAATCGACTCCTTGTGCTGGCCTTTCAGGCTGTTTTTTGAAGATAAAACGATTAGGGTAAAACATAAAATTTTGTTTTTAATTTTTGATATTGTTTAATTATATCATTTTTACGGCCATAAGTCAAACCCTTCATCAATTATAATTTCCCCTTAAACGAATACCCAAAAGGCGCTAAATCATACTCCAACTATTGGCTTCTTCTCTACCACCCAAACACTTGTGCTGGATCGACTTTTACCCCGTTGTAAATAAGCTCAAAATGTAAGTGGATACCAGTGGCGCCATATACTCGCCCAGTAGCACCCATTTTACCAATGACTGTGCCTTGATTTAGATCATCGCCAGCAACGACATAAAGTTCTTCCATGTGAGCATAAAGACTTGTATATCCATTGCCGTGATCTATAGTCACTACATTTCCGTACCCCCCATTCCAGCCATAATCAGCGCGAAGAACTGTACCGCTATCAATTGCCACAATTGGCGGCTTGCTACGATCACCAATATCATAAGCATAGTGACCCCAGCGGAATCCTTGAGTAAGAGATCCAGTAGTCGGTCGCATCCAGCCATTAGCATTAGGAGCTACAATTTGATTTTCAGAAATACGAGTAGTGTTAGCGTAATTTGTGGTTGAATAATCATTTCTTGTAGTAGTGGCAACGTAAACATAAGGTTTCTCGCCTTCCACAATAAATAAATCATCGCCGATTGTAAGGGCGCTGTCCGCGCTTATATCATTATAAGCAAAAGTGTTGTCTAGCTCTCCTTCATATTTTTCAACTAAACTTTCAACTGTATCGCCATCTTTTATTTTAACTCCATAACCGTCAGTTGGGGGGATTTTGATTTCTTGTCCTAATTTAAGGTAATTACCAGTTCCCAGACTAGAGTTAGCCCAGAGGATAGTATTCATAGAAAGGTCGTAGCGATAAGCAATTACAGATAAAGTATCGCCAGGTTGCACCTCGTGCGTAACAAACTCGTTACCTCGGTTTAAATACCGAGCCTCGCCATCAGAAGGCATTGTTTTAGTAATGTATCCGTCTTGATCAGAATAAAAACTTAAATCCGTATTAACCGCGAGATTATCGTAAACTTCAGAGTTATAAGCTCCTCCTAAGTCATACGCAAAGCTAGGGCTAGCAGAATTAATCATAAGCAGCATTAGAGAAACAGCCATTACTCGTCCAAAAAGCCGCTGAGCTGTTGAGTAACCGTGCAAAGGATCACAAAATCGGGTTCTAGCATTGTGAGTGTGACGGTTGCGGCGAGCATGGAGCTGCTTTAGTCTGGCAACTTTTGATCTAGTCTTTCCGAACAATTTTTGATGACGTTCTTTACGAGCGTCGTGATTGACGGTGCTATTGTTGATATGGTGGGGGTTAAAAGTCCTAAAAACTCGGTTCTTTCTCTGCCCTGATCGTTTCACATCTATTTTACGCAGTCAGGTGAGGGAGTCAATTTCAGGGGGTTGACTTATCTTGCGTAAAATTTTGTAATTTTTTGAATTTAACCTGAAGGGTGAGATCAGCCGAATTTTATACTATTAGGTTTATTTGTCAAGGGTTTTAAAGCCTCATTCTCTCTCCAAAACCCTCTGCATACCCACTGATACTGGAAGGTTGTTCTATAGAAATCCTAAATGTGTAATTAGCTGAATCAGAAGATTCAGCTATTTGAACAAAAGGAATTAAGTTTCTTAATAAATCCTGAGTCCCTTGAGGAGCCTCTCCACATGCAATCCAGGATGTACTAGTATGTAAAATAACCCACTCAGCTTTAATTCCAGCTTTTTCAAGCTCAGACTGAATTATGGCTGCTACTCTGCCCTTATTCATGTCATATGATATAGATTCTTCTTCTGTAGGGACTCTATTATGTTCGTAATAATTAAGTTGTTCTAACAACGCTATGGGGACTTGGGCTACCTCTAATGTTTTGGGACGATTCAAAGGTATGCGAAGCCAATAACAACTATCGTCTGGTCTTTCACTTCTGGCTAGCCAGCAGCCTGGGAATAACTGTTTTAATTCGGTTTTATAATCTGCGCCTCCGCCAATAGTAATAAATGTTTCAATAAGTGGGGCTCCAGCTCCCTCAAATACTATTTTTGAATCATGCGCTTCTAGTCCTAGTGTTGCAATTGCTGCCTGGGCTGGGACAAATATTCTTTCATTACGCTGCACTCTTTCTGGTGCTTGATCAAATTCAGCGAAAAAACTGGCGAGATCGGCTGACGGAAATTGTACTGGATCTAAGGTTTCAGCCGTTTTATCGACTGGAGGTGGTGTGGATGACATCTTAAATGGGGTTAGGATGGATAACTGTTGTACACCTGTGACGTGCTTTTTGTCAATACTTCGCATACTTGCCTTTTCTTCTGCGCCGCGGCATCATAGGGGCACTATGGGACAAATTCGTGTTTTACCAGATCAATTAGTTAACCAAATCGCAGCGGGCGAGGTCATTGAACGTCCGGCCTCGATTGTAAAAGAGCTATTAGAAAACGCGATTGATGCCAAAGCAACCCATATTACAGTAGAGATCACAAAAGGCGGCACTGAGAAAATTGTAGTGACTGACGATGGTGCAGGCATGGATGAAATGGATGCGCGGTTAGCTTTTGAGAGACATGCAACGTCTAAAATTCGCGATTTAGATGATTTAACTTGCTTAGGGACTCTTGGTTTCCGTGGTGAAGCTTTGGCAAGTATTGCATCTGTTTCAAATATAGTTTTACAGACTAAACGGGAGGATGCTCTAGGTGGAATACGATTAGAAATGGAAGGAGGAAAAGATCCGGTAGTAACCGCAGCTGGTTGTCCAGTGGGTACTAAATTGGAAATTTCTAACTTGTTTTTTAATACTCCAGCTCGCAAAAAATATCTTAAAAGTGAACAAACTGAATATCGCCATATTTTAGAAGCTGTACAAGATGCGGCCCTAGCTCATCCGGAGATAGCTTTTAAATTTGTGTCGAATAATCGGACAATTTTTGATCTTTTGAAAACTTCTAAAATTGAATCTCGAATTGGAGCACTTTTTGGCAAAGCAGTGAGTAGTGAAATGATTGAAATTTTTTACGGAGGCAGTGATTTACAGGTTAGTGGGCATGTTGGCAAGCCGCAAACTGCCCGGACAACGCGAAAATATCAGTACT
Source organism: uncultured Candidatus Peribacteria bacterium (assembly GCA_964459205.1). Taxonomy (GTDB): domain Bacteria; phylum Patescibacteriota; class Gracilibacteria; order UBA1369; family UBA12473; genus JABJMC01. The sequence continues at coordinate 8,911 of CAYWKJ010000017.1, forward strand.
TTATTATAAATGGTCGCCCAGTGCAGGATCATCGCTTGGCATATGCTGTGAAAGAGGGGTTTTCTAATTTAATTCCATCGACACAGCATCCAGTTTTTGTGGTTTCTATTAAAATCGACCCCACGCGACTTGATGTAAATGTTCATCCTCGAAAATTAGAGGTGCGTTTTGCAAATCCTCAAGAAGTTTTTAGGGTAGTAAAGTCCGCGGTTCATGGAGCGCTGCACAAGGAACATCTGATGCATAATGTGCCATTGCGTGAATCGAATCTGGATATGCCCGCTTATATGCGTAAAAAGAACATTAAAGCCGTGGATGTGAGTCGAGCTGAGGTAGAAGAGGAAGGGGCTGAATATGATCCAACTGAGGCTCCAAGTTTAAGCTTAGGAGGCGAATTTACTCCTGGGACGCGCACCGCGGCCTCTTACACGATGGGTTCTTCTAGCTCAAGTTCCGCAACTGTAAACCCAATCTTTGGTGGCACTAGCTCGGAAGGAGGATTGAGCTCCATGGGATCTGATGATCTTTCGGCGCGCAAAGCTTATCTTTTGAAAAAAAGGCAAGAACGTTTGGCCGCGCGTGGAATTACCGAAGAACCAACTGTTTCGGAAGCGCTGACATCAAGTGCACCGGCTAGTCCAATTTTTGGGGCGCCAATTGTTAGCGAACCTGAGTCGGTGAGCGAGCCAAGCACATTTAATGACTCAGTGGCGACTTTTGACGAAGCTTATTCGGAAACACGAGCTCAAGGACGAATTCGACCGATTGCCCAGGTTAAAAACAGCTATATTATTGCGCAAGATGATGAAGGGATTGTGGTGATTGATCAGCACGCGGCGCATGAACGCGTGATGCTTGGTAAGTTTAGAGAGAGCGAAAAAAATAGTGATCCAACTAAGCAATCCTTACTCACGCCGATTCAATTAGAACTGAATTACCGCGAAAAGGCTGTACTCGAGGAAAACTTAGAATTGTTAGGGGCATTGGGATTTGAAATTAGTGAGTTTGGCGGATCAACTTATAATATCGATACTGTGCCGGATTTTTTGGTGAATGAAGATGTTGGAGAGGTGATGCAGGGGTTTATTGATGATCTGTTAAACGAGCAAGCGCCTAAGGAGGCGGCGCGACGACATGATCATATTTTGCACACGCTGGCCTGCCGCGCCGCCATTAAATTCAATCGCCGACTTACCACTTATGAACAAGAAGCCTTGATTAAATCTCTGCTTGAAACCGAAGGCAGCTCTGCCTGTGCTCACGGCCGCCCAACTATGATCCGCATGACTTATTCCGAGTTGGAGAGAAAATTTGGACGAGTTTAAGACTTCATTATTTTGGCAAACTCCCACGCCATTACAAAAATGGCTCTTTGCGTATCCGCAATCTCGGCGCTTTCAATAATCATTCCGAGGATTGTTCGATCCTTCCCAAAAGAGATAATCGCTACTTTGTCGTCGTAAATATTAATTTCATTAGAAAATGGGAACTTACCAGGTGAAACTAAACGAATTTTACGATAGTTTTTTTTGTTATTGGCAACCACTGTTGCCCCAAATTCATCATCCGGACAAATTCCACGTAAATAGATTTCTTTCTTAACACGAGCCCTAACATATTCTTCATCGTAAGTTGGCCAGTACTCACGAATCAATTTAGAAGCAGCATAGTTTAAGATTTCAGTTTTAGCGGTAAGAGTGTCAGCGTAAATACGCTTCATCCCCTTAATCCCTTCGTAATAACGAACGCGTGGATGACGAGTAGTGCCAGAAAGACGACGGAAATCAGGGAGTGAAGCCTTCAAATTCATATAATTATTTCGACAATCCTCCCGAATGCCGTCCGGATCAGTGGCCGCAAAAATTTTTATATCATTTTGAGTGTATCGGCTAATAAACCCCTTATTCATTAATTTATCCAAAATATTATAAGTGGTGACACGATTAAGCTTGGCGCGACAGGCAATTTCAGACGCCGGAGAAGGACCAAGTTCCAAGGTTGCCAAATATATAAGCGCTTCTTTTTCTTTTAGTCCAACCCCTTTCAGAACATTTTTCAAATCCATGGTCAAGTGGTTTTACTGTAGAAATTTTCGACAACCCAAGTGTAACTTAACACTAAAAATAGATCAATAGGTGCTGTTAACGGGTTACGACAGCCATTTTTAAAAAAAAATAAATTGTATTGATTTTGTTGAAAACACGGAGGATGATAGCTGCGGATCATCTAGTGGCCCCTGATTCACCCTGGAGGATCTACTAAATATATTATTTTATCAATTCCTAGCCCTTTTATTTCATGGTCCCTGCATCTACCAAGACTCCGCCTAAAACAGCTTTGTTGACTAAAGTGAGACGCGAGCATATGTATGACAAGGTCCCTCGCGCCAATGTTACCAAGCAAATGGTTATGGACATGGTTAAGGAACAAAATGTTCAATTTATCCATCTCCAGTTCACTGATATTTACGGGGTTTTAAAGGCGGTAACTATTCCGACCCATAGACTTTCAGATGCTATTGATGACAATGTGTGGTTTGATGGCTCTTCAATTAGCGGTTTTATGCGTGTGATTGAGTCTGACATGTTTTTAAAACCAGATCTTAACACCTTTGCGGTTCTTCCTTGGACAAAAGATGATGAAGATGTAACTGCTCGCTTAATTTGTGATGTTTACTTGCCAGACGGCACTCCTTTTGAAGGAGATCCTCGTGGAATTCTAAAAAGACAACTTGAAGAGGCTAAAAAATTGGGCTTTAAGTTTAATACTGGTCCTGAATTAGAATTTTTCCTCTTTCAAACAGATGAAAATGGCAAACCTAAAAATCTTACCAACGATGATGCTAAGTATTTTGATTTAGCGTCAGACAAAGCTCATGGGATAAGACGACATATGGCCTTTGTGCTTGATGAAATGGGGCTAGAAGTAGAAACCCTCCATCATGAGGTAGCCGCTGGTCAACACGAGATTTGTTTTAAATACGCTGATGCTTTGACCACCGCAGATAATGCTCTAACTTTGAAATTAGCTTTAAAAATTATTGCTGGGCAATATGGTTTACATGCCACTTTTATGCCTAAGCCAGTGTTTGGTGTAAATGGAAATGGAATGCATGTCCATCAATCTTTGATGGGGCTAGAAGATGGAGAGAATAAATTCTACGATCCCGAAGGAACTTATAATATGTCTAAATTAGCCCAAAGCTATATTGCCGGACAAATTAAACATATTAAGGCGATTAACGCGCTTACTAATCCAACTGTTAACTCTTATAAACGATTGGTGGTTGGCTTTGAGGCTCCAGTTAATGCAGCTTGGGGTCAACATAATCGTTCCGCTTTGATCCGAGTACCACGCACAAACCCATCTCAAGCAAAAAATGCAGCTCGTTGTGAGCTCCGTTGCCCAGATCCATCGGCTAACCCTTATCTAGCGTTTGCCGCAATGTTGGCAGCGGGATTAGATGGAATTAAAAACGAAATGGCCTGCCCAGACCCAATTGAAGATAACATCTGGAAACTTACCCCCACTCAAATGAAAGAGAAAGGGGTTGGCATGGTAGCTCCTACCTTAAAAGATGCTTTAAAAGCCCTTCGTGATAATGATGTTATTCGGGGAGCTATAGGAGAACATTTCTTTAATGAATTTTATACAGGCAAGATGAAAGAGTGGGATTCTTATCGCACGGCGGTATCACAATGGGAGCTTGATAATTATATGGACTGCTAATGCCCCCAAAGCTGTGCTAAATGCACATCTTGATCTAATTCAAACGAATATTCATAAACGCCGATCTCATCTTGATGAGCATTTTCGATTAATTCCTCAGGAAAGCTACGGTAATGAGTAAGTGAGGCGTCCGCGGCGATAATTTTTGTGAATGTTGTGCCCGTATCACCAGGTTGTTTAATAACGTTTAAGCGATATTCATCAAGTGGTTTGTATTCTAATTGGAAAGGAAGTTCATAAGTTAAGGTGAAGGACTCCTCAGTGTCTGGATAAACAACATCGGTAAAGTAAAAATAATCAAACCCAAGATCCTCATCATAATGGAGTTCAATGTCTTCCACTCCAGAGGAATTAATAAGTGTTGCCCCGTGTGGGACATACAAACGGAAAGTAGAAATATTAGGAGTGTTGCCTAAAATTCCGATGACCCAATCTGGCGCATCACTAAATCCAAAACTAGCGAGCAGGTTATTAAGCTGCGCCTCAGCAAAAGTGTCGAATTGATGCTCTCGCGTGACGGAAACCTGGTTTTGGATTGTTCCATTGGAGCTAAGAACTGTTTGATGGGTGATTTCTTGAGCAATATAAGCATCTGTTTTATTGCCACCAATAGAAGTGTGTACCAAGGCAAAATAATCCTCATTCTCAACTGGCGGGGCAATGGTTCCGGTCAATCCCCACTCCTCAAAAAATGCTTGGACATGCTCTGTTTTGGAATAGGCAGAAACATGTTTGCCAGCGGACATTTCTTGGATAAGCTGACCCAACTCTAACCAAGGACCTTTTTCACGTAGTTTGTCTTGGGCAGCCTCAACGAATGAGCCTAAAATAGTTTTTGGAGCCTCAACCCCAGAATGCTTTGATTCCACTAAATAAGAAATCACCGTACTGAAATTATCACTAGTCAAAGCCATGGGAAGCTCATCAATCTTAACTGGCCCAATAATCTCTAAAAGCTGGTTGACGAACTCTAAATCAACGGTAATAACGTGGTCTACTCCAGGACCGCCTTCCTCCTCTAAAAACCAAGCTGCCTTAGCTGCCGAGATTTCTAAATCCGGGGAATAATTGGAATCGCGAAAACGCCAATTATTAGTTAATTGAGCGATTTCTCCTGGTGGCTCAATGTCCTCGTAGTACTGACCATCAATTTCATAAACATCATTAAAAGTCATGCTATCTAAATAACCGTCATTTAAATCTACAATTAAATAACTACCAATAAATCCACCACCAGGGCGAGATTCATGGTTGTTTTCTAGTAAAACTAAATACCGTTGCGGATGTTCGTCTCCAAGTAAGCGCAAGAATATTGGGAATATTTCATTGAACTGATCAAATACTGTGCGAAGCTCGGCCAGTTGCGCCTTGGCCTCTTGAATAGTTGGCTTAAGTGACTCTGGGAAAAGAGTACTTTGCACATTTTGAACACGCTCCTCAGCCGCATTTAAATTGGTAAGAGCCAGGGCAAAATCTGTTTCGTAAGTTGCTTTTAATTCTTCGGTAATAGATTCCGAAGGTGGATTCGTGCCCTCTTTAAGTAAATCCTCGGAAATGCCTTTTGTTTTTTCTACAAAACTCATAAAAGCAGCGCCAGCTTCAGATAATTCCTCTCCAGCAATTAAAAGGCCGCTAACAGATTCAGCAGTCTTGTTTTGGGCTAATAATTCAGCGCGTTGATTCTGTAAAAACCACAAACTTTGTTGGGCGTCACTAAAAATTGATTCTGCGTTCTCAAAGGCCTCTTCTGTGGGGCCGGTTTCCAAAAAAGACTCGTAACTAGAATAGGCTGCGCTTGCAACTTCTTCCTTTAAATCAACCCCCTCATAATACACACCAACTGCATTTAAGCTGAACACCACCAATGTCCCCAGCACGGCCATGCGCGCCATTTCGGTAAAACGACTAGCAACTTGAATGCCAGGATTACGACTTTCTACATAGAACTTTTTTTGTGATTTTAGATTCTTTTGAAGCTTGTTTTTTACATCTGTTAATGAGTCGGGATGTTCGTGCCGCGAAAGGGTTTTTTGTGTGAGATCCAAAACATGTGGTGACTTGATCCTCGTGCTTTTAAGCACAAAATTCTTATCGATTTTAAGCGATTTTTTAGACTTCACCTTAATGTCGCGGATTTTACCCATTATTTAATGATATGAAGGGTTGAAAGGCCGTCGTCAAAGAGATTTATTCCGCTACTTACGCGGTAGCCCTCTTTGCTATTAGCTACTAAAACATGGTCGCTAAATCGGATAATTTCGTCAGGAATTTCTAGCCTAGCACTCTCATTATCTGATAACGTTTTTAAGGCTTGTTCTGTTTCGGTGCGATCAAATGACAGGAATAAAACATCCTCAAAAACAAAGAAGTGCAAATAGTCGCTCAAATCTTCTAATTGAATAGTGGAATAAGCTAATCCTTCGTGGGATTTTTCTTTTACAGTGAGTTGAATTTGACTCAAGGTTTCAGCTTCTTTATCAACTTTTAGCAAACCGCGACTTAAGAATTTATCTTTTAAATCCTCTACGATTTGGCTAGTTTCTTCTGTTAATTGGATAGCTAATATCCAAGTGGATTTTTCTTCTTGTGGAGTAACAGCTAAGGCGTATTCGTTTTCAAATAATGGCGTAAGGGTTTCTGCTAAAACCATTTCTTCGCCAAAGTAGTATTCAAATTTGTCTTGTAAATTCAAAAGTGAAGCCTGGTCATTAGCCGCACTTAAGACTGTTTCTATTTGCTCAAAAGTAGTAGCTAAATTTTGGCCGCCCACATAGGTCGGAACAGATTCAGAGAAATAATTAATAAGCTCTCCCTGGTATTTTTCGTTGAGATGAAATAAGGCCTCACCATCAAGTAATGATTTGTCCCCGACAGTGTAAGTTTGAACAACTGCACTATCCACTAAATAATCAATAGACACTCCCATAGCTGGGAACCAAGGAAAAGCATCAGAAAACAAATCTAATTTAGTGGCCACGACAGGATAAATTTGTTTAAGTCTGGGGGCACCAAGAACATCCCACAAAGCACTTGGTTCTAGGTAAGCAAACACCAGCGGATGATAAGGAAGATTCGGGCGCATTTTAATATAATTTTCATCTTTTTTTAGAGGCTCATAAACTCGAACTGTGCTTTCAGTTTGCCACTGATGATCCTCGTAAACATAAGATGCTGATCCGTAATGCCCATCCTTGCTGGCAATCCAAGCTACACCGTCTGATTCTATTTCTTCCTCACTTAAAAAATCCTGCAAAGTAAGCCACAATTCTAGATCCCCTTCTACAAAGGCAATGGTGGACCCACTTGGTAAATATTTGGCTAAAGTTGGGGCTCTCCAAACCTGAAAAGTAAGGGCAAATAATCCTGCCCCAAACACTAGCAAGACAAGGGCGAGCAGACCGCCTCTGACCCATTTACTTTTAAGGATTGAAGTTTTTTTGGGTGGCGCCTTTTTAGTTTTAACGGGTGATTTCTTTTTTGGGGCAGCTTTTTTAGTCGAAGCCTTTGTTGGGGCTTTCTTTTTTACAGGTTTAGCAGCCTTTTTTGGTGATTTTTTCTTAGTTGCCATAGTAAAAATAAATGTACCAGATTGGTACCAGGAGGGAAAGGGGTTGACATTTTAGCTAAAATAGTTAGAATTCTGTCTTAAATTAAATTTTTATTATGGGAAAGGGACCTTTAGTGGCTAATGCCTGGGGCGGGAATATTGATCATGCAACTAATAGCCTCTGGGAGCCTGAAAACCGTGGACTGGTTACATCGAGAGGAGATATTTCTGTTGAACCAGTAGTTTCTGGTTTTCCCACTATGAGAATTGGTGCTAGCTCCTTACAATTGGATGATTGCCCTGACCATTTCCCCACCGATATTAGATCTGCTTTACAGCACAGAGTGTCAAATCCAGCTGGAAGAGCAAATTTCCGAACAATGACCTTACCTGTCCCAGGGTTTGCTGGCTCTGGGCAGCTTATGGCTGGAGGAGATTTAGGAGGAATCATGCAAACTTCAGCAGTAAGGACCGGCCACTCTGAAAGTGGCATCCATACTATTGAGCACAGTGGGCGCTCCACTAGGAGTTACCACCGCAGTCCAGATAGTCTAGCAAAAGTCACTGGAATGGATCAGGTAAGAGATACGGACCGCAGCACTACGGCGGCTATTCACGCTGGAAGAATTCAACTAGCGGAAGGTGACCGCGTAATTACAGTTGGACACTCACTTGGTCAACCTAATGCCCTGGGCGCGGTAGAAGCTGTGCTACGTAAGACGCCGGCCCAAATTCAGGCCATGGTTAATATGCACGGAGTAACTGAAGATCGCTGGAGACTGGCTAGAAGTGGCCGGTTTTTATCACAAGTGTGGAGGCATGCTCCAAAAGCAGTGTTACAAGCCTGGCTCATGAAAACAGGTGCTAATGATCTAATGAATGATCCCGATGCCTATGCCCAAGCTATGTTTGGGCTCAAACACGCTACCCCAGAGACAGAAGAACATCGCAGATATGCTGTTTTAGATTCACCACACGCTTTTTTGGATGCAACTTTTAAATGGAGAACTGATCATTTGGCACGATTAGTTGATACATATGGTGATCGGATTAGAGGAGCGACTATTGTGACGGTTGTTGCCCCTGGTGACAATCTAATTCCGAACGCAATTAAGCGTCAAAGTAAGAGGTATAAAGATCTGGGATTTAAAGAGGAAATTCCGAAAGTCCCAACAGCTCATTCGATCCCTCGAAACATGACTCCCGCACAACAACAGGCCTTTGCGCACGCTTTTGATCTGGCGTATAAATTCGATTAACGCTATAAATGGAGCGTATGAATTCACGCACTCTTCGCAAACAATACATTGATTTCTTTGTTCAGAAACACGGTCACGCTGAGATTTCTGGGGCTTCTTTAATTCCAGAAAACGATCCGACTGTGCTTTTTACAACGGCTGGGATGCACCCGTTAGTGCCGTATTTAATGGGTGAATCACATCCGCAAGGCAAACGCTTAGTTGATGTTCAAAAATGTTTACGGACAGATGACATTGATGAGGTTGGCGATACTACGCATCTTACTTTTTTTGAGATGCTGGGTAATTGGTCGCTTGGTGATTATTTTAAGGAAGAGGCAATCAAAATGAGTTATGAATTTTTGACTGAGGTGTTGGGGTTAGACCCTGATCGACTCAGTGTTTCTTGTTTTGAAGGAGATGATGACGCCCCAAAAGACGAAGAGGCTGCCAAAGCCTGGGAAGCTCTAGGATTTACGCGTGATGGCGAGAAAAAAAGGATTTATTTCTTTGGAAAAAAGGAAAACTGGTGGGGGCCAGCTGGATTAACTGGACCGTGCGGCCCAGATACGGAAATGTTCTATGAAATGGATCAACCTAAGTGCAGTGAGGGCTGTGATCCCTCCTGTGACTGCGGCAAGTTTGTAGAGATTTGGAATGATGTTTTTATGCAGTACAACAAAACTGCAGAGGGGAAATTTGAGCCATTAGCTCAAAAAAATGTAGATACTGGGCTTGGATTAGACCGAGTAGCCGCGATTTTGCAAGGCGTGCCCACGGTTTTTGAAACTGATTTATTTGTGCCTATACTTAATAAAATTAAGGAGCTAGCAAATGAGGAAGATGTAATTTCTCATCGAATTATTGCCGATCATTTGCGAGCGGCGGTCTTTATTTTGGCTGACCCACAAGCAGTGCGGCCTTCCAATACCGACCAAGGTTATGTTTTGCGCCGATTAATTCGTCGCGCAATTCGACATGGCTTAAAATTAGGGATCGAAGAGGCCTTTTTGATTCAAATTGCCGAAGTGATTATTGAAAACCATAAAGATGCTTATCCAGAATTAGAAAGATCTCGCGATTTTATTCGTTCCGCTCTTTCCGAGGAAGAAACAAAGTTTTCTAAAACCCTTGGAAAAGGAGAAAAAGAGTTTGAAAAAATGATGCGACGACTTGAACAAGATGGATCTAAAACCGTCACCGGAGAAATGGCTTTTCGTCTTTATGATACTTATGGTTTCCCGCTCGAAATGACGCAAGAATTGGCTAAAGAGCACGGGCTGGCCGTGGATTGTGATAACTACGAAGAATGCTTTAAAAAACACCAAGAAAAATCACGAGCTGGAGCAGCAGCTAAGTTTAGCGGCGGGCTGCAAGACGACCACGCTGAAACTGTTAAATTGCATACCGCGACTCATTTGTTACAGGCGGCTTTGCGTGAAGTTTTGGGAGATCATGTTTACCAAAAAGGCTCAAACATCACCCACGAAAGGCTTCGTTTTGACTTTACTAATCCCGAGGGCATGACTCCGGAACAAAAAGAGGCTGTTACCGCGCGTGTTAACGAGATTATTGAGGCTGATTTACCAATTACTTTTCAAATGATGACCGTAGATGAGGCAAAAGAATCCAAGGCAATTGGAGTCTTTCCAGATCGCTATGATGAAAAAATTAAAGTCTATACTGTCGAAGGATTTTCCAAAGAAATTTGTGGTGGGCCGCATGCCGCCAGTACTGGAATGCTTGGCACTTTTAAGATTAAAAAAGAGCAATCCTCTGGAGCTGGGGTACGCCGAATTAAGGCTACGCTAAGTGGTGGGGAGGAGACGATCCAGTTCGCGGAAGAGGTCTAAACTGTCACCACAACTCATAACTAAATCAAATCTTTGGTTAAACCGTCTTATCTGAATTTGAAGTGTTTTGGAAAGCCCTTGAGTATCATCTCTATCAAGCTCAGCCATCCCGGCTAGTAGGATACTTTCGATAAAAGCCGTTTCATGTTGCACAACTCTTCGAATTGCCCCGATCTCGTTTAAAGAAACACCCTCCCTAACAAGGCGTTCTAATTCGCCCTTTCGTTGAGTCTTTAAAAGCACTGAATTATCAGCCGCTCTCCCTAGATCCTCTATGGAACAACTTTCAGTATCGATAACCCTTTGGAGATATTCATCCAGTAAAGCGGCGCTAATGTCTTCATCCTTAATCCCGGTCCATTCCGGAGGAGGCTGCCCCTCAAATCGTCCAAGAAAATGTATCCCTTTCAAAAATTCTTCGTCCATCGTGGGGTCTATTGGTAACCCGGCGCCACTTATTCCTAAAGCTTCATCTAGATTATCGTCTCTTTGATCGTGTAAAACACGCCTAATTTCATAAGGCTCTCCTGTTAAACACTGTAAGTCAAACTCTATTTCATAATATAATCGAGGGTCATTACCCGGGCTTTCAAATCTAAGTCTAGCAAAATAAGGCGGCCAAACACCATATTCGTCTACCTCCAGATAATCTAATGATACATAAGCTTACATCGCCAAAATGGTAGGTAGCTGTATCGTATTGAGACAACCTATATTCCGGTGGAAGTATCTGCCTAATTAAATCTAACCTTTGTTCTCCAGGAGATCTGGGTAAACCGGGTGAATCGGGTGGCATGTTGTTTTATTTAGGGTGCGCCTAAATGCTACGCCTTTACTTTTTTTTGTCAATCAACTCCCCCTCCAAAAAGAAATTATCAGCTTTGATGATTTTCACATTAACTAATTGTCCTATTAAATCACGGCCGGAATTAAAGAATACTTCCTTGTAATGCGGAGTACGCCCGGAGTAACGCTTGTCCTTTTCCCCTTCAACAAGTACCTCAACTGTTTTGCCTACAAATCCTTCATGTTTTTGGCGAGAAATTGCGGTGAGAGTGTCATTTAACATGTGGAAACGTCGTGCTTTTTCACTTTTCGGCACATCATCTTCTAAGTGTTTTTCGGAATAAGTTCCCTTACGTGGTGAGTATTGGGCCATAAAAGCCATATCGCATTCCATTTCCTTCATAAGAGAGACTGAATCCATAAATTCTTCCTCGGTTTCCCCTGGAAAGCCAGCAATAATGTCTGTAGAAATGGCGCAACCTGGGATGTGTTTTTTGATAAGTTTAATCAGGTGCAAATAATGTTCGCGGGTATAGGTGCGGCGCATATCTTTTAAAACCTTATTATTGCCAGACTGCACTGGAAGATGAATCCAAGGCTGGAGAGTTTCCAGTTCGCTATGCAGCATTATAAGGTCTTCACAAAAATCTTGTGGATGGGGCGAGCTATAACGAAGCCTTTTTAAACCTTTTGACTTGAGTTTGTCGATTTCTTTAAGAAGGGTTACAAAAGGACGTTCAGCAGTTGCACTCTTTTTACTATTTTGGGATGAGGCCATCATATTTTCCCCCGCAAAAATTCCCTGATTAAAAACTACATTGGGGATTTCGCCGTCGATTTTTACGTGACCACCAAGTTTGTCGGCCACGCTAATCCCATAAGAGTCGACTGTCTGTCCTAGCAGAGTAATTTCTAAGGCTCCTTCTTCGACAGCTCGCTCACATTCATCTAGAATTTCCTGCATAGGTCGACTAATTTCCCGCCCACGGGCAAAAGGCACAATGCAATAAGTACAAAACTTATCGCAGCCGGTTTGAATCGGAACCCACACTTGTTCTTTGCCTTCTCGTTTAGGCGCAATTTCAAAATAACTTCCCAAATCTCCCTCATCTATTTTAGGTAATTCAAACTCTGGACGAACATCCTGGATCATTTGCCCGAGTTTGGTCAAATCATCAATTTTAAAAGCTAAGTCGACCGGATCTTGACGTAATAATTTATCCTTTTTCTCTGAATTTAAAGTGCTGGATTTACGCACCATGCACCCGGTAATTCCTACTAATAAATTAGGCCGCTCATGCTTCATTCGAACTAATTTTCTCATCTGACCATACACCCTATTTTCGGCTTTTTGACGGATGGAACAGGTATTAAACAAAATAAAATCCGCTTTTTCCTCAGTTTTTGCTGCTGAAAAACCTAAACCCTCTAAAGCCGCCGAAAGCCGCTCGGTGTCGGATTCATTCATCTGGCAACCATAAGTGTTGATAAAATACGTGCTCATAATTTCTTTTCGAGAGCGGTCTTAAATATCATATAAGGAAACTGCTCTAATTTGTCGGATATATATATTCTAAGATCTTGATAACGTTTTTGATGAGTTACAACGTTTTCGGCAATGCCCTGAATTTCCGTACGCGCCTCAAGCCAGCCAATATCTCTTTGTAAAAGCTGGTTTTGCATTGTTTTTTCAAAAAATTTATCTAGCATTTCATTTAAAACTTTTTCCTGCTTAAACCGCTCATCAAAACTCTTTGATTCACGAACAATAGCGCGTTGCGAAATAATTTCTGTAATGTGGGGATTAGGCTGCGTGACTGCGTTTTGATAACTCTCAATCAGGTAAGGAATTGTATCCTGACGATGCGAAAGAACCTCCTTAAGCTCAGATTCTAGATGCAGTAATTCCTTAAACTGCCTTACCAAATTATGCCACACCCAAGATGTTCCCAAGGCAAGAAGAACTATTGCTCCAGCTAAAATAATTAAGAGGTCAGTCATTAAGCCTACCATATCTTAAATTGTAGAATTTTTAAACGGTTTTTCCAATTGGAGCATGTGTGCCATGCTTTTGCATAAGCTTTTTCTTCAATTCATCACGAACATCCATAATCTTGCGGGCCATTTTATAAGGCTCTGGGACATCGTGAATAATAAAAACAATCTTATCAGCTGCAGTCTGGATTTGTAGTGACCCAAATCCAAACACATTACTTAAAACTCCTTTTGCAATATGCTTAACGTCCTGAATTTGCACCAACTCAGTTTCGGAAATAGATCGATGCATAAAAGTTACTTGATCAATGCTAATCACCCTTTCGTTAGTGATAATAATTAAATCTAACTCCTCTTCTAACCAACGGATGAAAGCAATTAAGGTTAGGATTTCGAGATAAACTAAAAACACCAAAGTCAAAATGCGATTAGTATTGGCACTAAAATCAAAACCAAATTGCAAATAAAAATACCCAATTAAAGGTACCAAAAAAGTGGCTGCTAAAAACAGAAATAATCTTAAATAAATTATCCAGTGCTTGCGCACTAGATATTGGATTACTTCGCCTTCTTTTTGCCCTGGAAAATTATTAGGTGGCATGCGTGTGTTGGTTTTCAGCGGTTGGCGTACTAAATCCCTTTTGGGTGCGCCTTTCAAGAATATAATGCCGCTTACACTGATTAATCTGATTTAGATAATACTCGGGACGAGGCATGTACTGCAAGAGCATCGAACTAGCCATCGAGGGAATCACTATTTTGATGGTGCCGTAATTTAAAAAATTAGGGAAAATACCCGTTTGCATTTTTTTGAGTATCTTGAATTTCATGTAGATCAATTATTTCTTTTTCATCATGAATAAAAAGGCTTTTTTTAAGATCAATTACCCGATAGTTCGTAATAATTACAATGTCCAAATAATAATTAAGAATTCTTAAAAAGAATACGTGCTGCATGAGAGTTATGAGTAACAACATAGAAAAAACTATAATTTGTAATGCTATGTTCTCCTTTAATTGTGCCACTGGCACAAAAAGCAAAGCAAGCACTCCCGCAGTGGTTAAAATCAATGAAATTGAAATTACCCGAATCAGCACAATCGGATGCTTTCGGCAGAAACAAATAACGCTTTCCGCCCCTTGTTGGCCGCGAAAATGACGATCTGTGTTGTCTCTAACTTCTTCAGCAATCATGTATTAGTGAAAATTAAAAAGACAATAAAAAACCCTGCCAGTAGCAGGGTTATAAACACGTAAGCCCACATCATAAGGCGGAGATGGAGAAACCCAAAAAGCGGACGGTATTGTTCCTTATCAAAACTGTAAGCTTGAATATAACTTCTTAATCTAGATACTGATAATAAAGAGAATCCCACGGAAATTGTGGCGATTAAAGTAACTATGATGGCGAGAGCTAGATTGTCCATGACCCAAAGGGTTAGGAGTTGGGGTAGAGAGGTTCACCGTATAAATCTAGTGTTTCAGTGGCGGCTTTTTCCCAGGAATAGCGTTTTGCTAGATTGACAGCGGCCTCTTTTAAACGTTTTTGAACGGACTCAGATCGGACAAAAGAAATGAGATTTTCGCCGATATCTTTCGTGCTTAACGGATTGCAAAAGCGTCCGTTTCTCCCCACGATTTCAAGATGAATGGGAATGTCAGAAGTAATGATCGGAGCGGCACAACTAGCAGCTTCTAGAAGGGGGATATTGAACCCTTCGGCCAGGGAAACATTTACGAACCCGAGGCAAGCGCGATAGTAGCTGGCAAGTTTTTGAGCGGGAAGCAGCGGGGTCATAACTACTTTCCCACGCATTTTCTTCTTGGGAACATTAATTGTAGGATTTTTTAGCAATTTCCGCAAGCGAGATAGCGCTGTATAGTGCGACATCTTCGAACTTTTGGCTCCTACTAAAATAAGGTCGACCTCAAACTTAGGAGCAATATACTCCTTATAGGCCTCTACCAAACGTAGGACATTTTTACGGCCGTCATAGCCTCCGACATACAGCAAAAATGGCTTTGCGTGGCGATAATTTCGTGTTCTCTTGCTAAAGATTGGACTAGCATCCTCGTGAACTACAGCAATGCGCTGATAAGGAAATTGAATATGATTAGAGAGCGCAATCGCAGTTGTGCGGGAAACACAAATTATGCGATCTGCTTTTTCTAGGGCTTTTTTAGAATTTTTTTGGTATAAGCGAGTGCGCAGACGGCGACGATATTCAGGTCTTACCCAAGGGATAATGTCGTGCACCGTGACAATGGTTTTGGGACTTTTGCGCCCGGGAAAGCGTGGATTACAGGGGTATGGATAATGCGCCACATCTACTTTTTCGTTTTTAAAAATACGCGGCGCTTGAATTTGTTCCCAGTGGAATTTTCGCAGACTAGCGCTAGGTAAATTTTCTTTTTCTGGAGCCACAATGACGCGCACTTTTCTAGGAATCTTAACTTGCTTGGGGATTTTTTTAGGTACTACAACAATCCACTCTATATCTTTGCGCTGTTTTACCATCGCGTTTAAGAGATTTTCTGTGTACTGCCCAATGCCGGTGTAAGGTTCACAAAGAAACCTGCCTTGAATACCTACTTTCATATATGGAGTTTTTGAAAAATACTGCATTGTAACGAAATTTGCATACTTTGAGTGAAAATTATGAAGGCTGACAAAATCGTATCAGATAACGATACGATGAGGAAGTCTGAATAATTTGTAGCCAAAGCATGCAAATTGCAGTAGATGGGTACTTTTCAAAAACTTCATTATCGTATCACTTCTTTTTGGCTTCGGCGAGCAGGATTTTGGCAATTCTGTCGGCAGCCTTATGATTAAACGGATGATAGGCTTTTCGACTCATGCGCTTGAGTTTTGCCGGGTCACTAATGATGTTTTTAATTACCTCAACAAGGTTTGAAGCCGTTAAATCTTGATCTGGAATTATTACGCACCCGCCACGTTCTTCCAAAACTCTAGCATTGGCAATTTGATCGCCATGACTAACTGGTGGCCCAAGCGGAATCAAAACGCTTGGTTTTTTAAGGGCTTGAATTTCGGCGATACTATTAGCTCCAGCCCGTCCAATAATCAAATCCGAGATAGCATAAAGATGTGGTAGTTCTGAATCTACATACTCAAATGGTTTGTATTTTCCAATGTGCCCCTTGGCTTCGCCAGGAGTGTGTTTGATTTTTTTACCTTTCCCAGTGATATGAATAACTTGCGCAAATTTAAGGATTTTCGGGAGAGATTTTTTTATAGCTTCATTAATATGCGCGGCCCCCAAACTTCCGCCCATAATTAAAATAACTGGTTTAGTAGCGGTAAATCCGGTTAAATTTAAACCCTCTTTAATCCCGCCTTTATAAACTTCTTCACGAATAGGAATGCCCGTGATAGTAACTTTTTCTTTTGGGAATTTTTCAGCTGCTTCGGAGTATCCTAGCAAAATACGTTTAGCAAACTTTTGAGAAATTTTAGTGGTAAGTCCTGGCTTAGCATCAGAATCATGAATAACAATTGGTTTACGCAACATTCTGGCGGCCATTAAAACTGGGACCGAGGCAAATCCTCCTTTACTAAAAACTACATCTGGCCGAAAAATGGCAATAATCATTACTGCTTTAAAAACTCCTAGCGGAATTTTAACGGCATCCTTAGCATTAGCTAAACTTAAATAACGACGAAACTTTCCGGTGGGGACAGACTTAAAAGGGATTCCCCATTGCTTAGCATAACTTTGCTCAGGACTATTTTTAGACCCCACATATAAGAATTTCGCTTTTGGCGAATACTTTTTCACCGCCTTAACGACGGCGATATGGGGTAAGACGTGACCGGCGGTTCCGCCGCCACTGAGGATTATACGCACGATGAGTAGTGTATTTAGAGATATTTAATAAAACACCCATAGCCAATAAAGACATTACCATAGATGAGCCCCCATAACTGACAAATGGCAAGGTGATTCCAGTAACCGGGAATAAAGCAATGTTCACCATGATATTAATTAGAGCCTGTGAACTAATCCAAAGCGTAATACCAGCCGCGCTCAGACGGGCAAAAGCATCTGGGGCATAATTAGCAATTTGAAAGCCGCGATACAAAATCACTGAATACGCCAAAACTATAAAAATTACTCTGATAAACCCAATTTCCTCGGCTGAGGCTGCAAAAATAAAATCATCGGAGGCCTGCGGGAGCCAGTAGGATTTTTGAATTCCTTGAGTTAGTCCGCGCCCCCAAATTCCACCGCTTCCCACCGCGATCTTAGCTTGTTCAGACTGCCAACAATAATCCTCAGCACACTCGGTTGATGGGTTCACAAACGCGGTAAATCTATTATGCAAATAAGTGGAATTTGAAACTGCTAAAAGCGCTAAAAAGCTAGCAATGGTTACTCCCAGCAGAATATGTTTCCAGTCAGCTCCGGCAATAAAATACATTCCAGCGGCAATACAAGCTAAAACTAGGGTAGACCCCAAATCTGGCTGCAAAATCACTGGCCCAATAATCAATAGAGATACTGTGCAAAAAGCCAAAAAACCTCCCTGAAAAGTATTAATTTCTCGTTCTCTTTGTTTGCGGTCTAACCAGGTCCCAAAATAAAAAATAAGGGCCAGCTTGGC
>CAYWKJ010000018.1:0-26410 GCA_964459205.1 uncultured Candidatus Peribacteria bacterium
GTGGGCAGTGAGGTGATGAAATTTTCACTGAGAAGTTTTGAACGCACCGAAGTTGCGGCTGATGAAGCTCTTAAAATGCTTAAAAAAGCTAAGCAAAGTTATAAAGTTGAATTAGTGACAGATCTTAAAAAAGACGGCGAAAAAGAGGTTTCCTTTTATACGAACAAAATGGGTGATGATGTTAAGTTTGTAGACCTTTGCCGCGGCCCACACGTTGAGCACAGCGGAAAAGTTGGCCCCTTTAAATTAACTAAGATTTCTGGAGCTTACTGGCGTGGTGATGAAAAGCGTCCCATGTTGCAACGTATTTATGGCGTAGCTTTTAAGAACAAAAAAGAATTAAATGATTATCTAGAACGGCTCGAAGAAGCGAAAAAACGTGATCACCGTAAATTAGGAATGGATCTTGATTTGTTTCAATTTCATGACATTTCGCCGGGAGCAGCTTTTTATCATCCTAAAGGCACAACTGTGTTTAATGAACTAACTTCTTTTATGCGACGTCAGTATCGCGTGCGTAATTATCAAGAGGTTATAACTCCACTTGTGTATGACAAAGAACTTTGGGAACAAAGTGGTCACTGGGAACACTACCGCGAAAATATGTTTTGTATGGAAGTTGATGGCCTTGATTGTTCACTCAAACCGATGAACTGCCCGTCGCACATGTTGATGTTTAAAATGAGAACTCGTAGTTATCGCGATCTTCCTTTCCGCATTGCCGACTTTGCGATGCTTCATCGAAATGAAGTGAAAGGAGCGCTCGGTGGGCTAACTCGTGTTCGTAAATTTTCTATGGATGATGCCCATATTTTTGTAGCGCTGGGTCAATTAGGAGACGAAGTTATTCGTTGTATTGAATTTACCCAGCATGTTTATGACTTGTTTGGGTTTGAGTATGAAGTGGTTCTTTCTACTAAGCCAGAGAAATCTATGGGAACTGCTAAACAATGGAAAACCGCGGAAGATGCTTTGGAAAATGCTCTTAAAAAAGCCAAAATTAAATATGAATTTAATCCTGGTGACGGGGCTTTTTACGGGCCGAAAATTGATTTCCGCATCCGTGATTGTCTAAATCGTGAATGGCAATGCGCTACCATCCAAATCGACTTTCAAATGCCTCTCCGGTTCGAACTCAAATACGAAGGCAAAGACGGTAAATTACATACGCCAGTGGTGATTCATCGTGCCTTACTCGGCTCTTTGGAAAGATTTATTGCGATCTTGACTGAGCACTATGCAGGGGCTTTTCCATTTTGGATAGCTCCGGTGCAAATGCGCGTTCTAGCTTTGAGCGAAAAGTATAATAAATATGCGAATGATGTTTTTGACGAGCTGTTTAAAGCTGGCTACCGCGTGGAAGTGGATGAAAGCGATCAAACCCTTGGCAAAAAAATCCGTGAGGCCGAGACCTCCAAAATCCCGGTAATGCTAATTGTGGGAGAAAAGGAGCAAAAAGATGGCACTGTCACGGCTCGTTATTATGGCCAACGCGAACAAGATACGCTAAAAACTGCTGAGCTTATTGCTAAGTACGCAACTGAAAAGCCTTAACTATTTATTGGATTAACCGGTTAGACCCAGCAATACCACGCAAAACATCATGTTTATTGCGGTTATTTCCACCACGGGCGGCAAATTTTTTCCGACGAACAATTTCAAAAACTTTTGCCCCTTTATCTCTTTCAAAAACTTCTCGTAAAACAATTTTCAAAAACTTATCAATTTGGTTAGCAACATCTCTTTGCTTTTGAGTTTCTGAACGCTCCGCTTTTACATAAAGCATATACTCGTCCATATCAATCCCGTAGGCCCGACAAACATCTTGGACAAGGCTATCCATCTGAGCCTTATGATCTCCAACTGTAAACCCAGTATTAGGATCAATAACACATTCATCATTATAATGAGATTTATCCAAACGAGCGCGACGATCACTTGTTTGATCGCGACGACCATCTAGATAAGAATCAAAAGAAAAATATCCTTGTAAGGCTCCTAGCATCTGCTCTTCCACTGTCCGGAGTGACTCATCTTCCACATTTAAACCTGACGCTTGCATCTGCAAAAGATCCTCATAACGGTTACTTAAACTAATAACGTATTGGTTATAACCAGCATATCCATTTTTGTAACCTTCAAGCGTGAAGAACAGCTGGGATCCAGTTTGAGAACCAGTAAATTTATCGATTTCCTCCATAGTAGCTGGCGGGATAAACATATGAGCATCATCATGATCCATGTTTTCCGCACGACGAAGTCCTTTGGTAAGACGTTTTTTAAAGTTTGGATCCACAATCATCCATTCCCACAAAAATCGAGAAAAATTCTTATCGGCCTCACAATTTTTTGATTCGTCGCTGAAATATTTATCTCTAAAAGCTTCAAAATCTTCGACTTTATAACCTCCTTCTGGAATTTCATCTACTTCACCAGAAACATATTTAGGGTGCAATGGCTTGGGAGCTTTATTTGTAAAAAAGTCGAGCATTGGGAACTGGTTCAAATAAACACCATCAAGCTCACCAATACGCTCTAAATGTAAGAGTGTCATGCCAGCCATGGGCCCAGAAGGACATTTAGCGGTAATCCCTTCAAACAAAAAGAATAGTTTTTGTTCAGCTGACATTTTACCGTATTTAATTCCAAAATCGATTAACTCCTCAAACTCATGAGGATTAACATATTTCCCTTCCTTCCATTCTTTTAAAAGCCTTTTCAACTCACCACCTAGACCATCGGTTCCTTTTGGATCATGCTCTAGTTGTTTACCTTTATACTCGTAAGCGCTTTTGGCACTGTTGTAGGCATTAATGTTTTTACTGTACCAATCAACACCAGTACTTTCTCCCCAAAGGGCATCAATTGCTTCTTTGGCTCGATCTTCACTAGATGTTGGGACCCCTGTCTCCGGATGAGGTTGAGGTTCTTGTGAATCTGGGATAAATAATTTTGCTCCTTGAAAAGTGAATTTCGAAGTTAAAACATTTAAAGTTTTCCAAATCTTTGGGTCATCCCATCTAAGCTCACCTTTTTCAACTAATACTAGAAAACAAGCCTTAGCCTCATCTTTACTACCGGTACTGTGAAGCTGGGCGATAACTTCCCATACACCCCATTGATCCATGGCTTCTTTATACTGATTAACCTCTTCGTTTTCAGCAGCCTGCTTAATACGATTCATTTCTGTACCAAGCACTCCAGGAAGGTTTTTCCCAACTCCCCCATAACGGTTTTTTGAGCGACGCTGGTGTTTACGTTTAATAAGTTCGATAATTTCCTTACCCATGTTATAAATGTCCATCATGGAAAGGAAAGTTGTTTGGGCATATAATTCTTGGAAATAACCGTAAGGTTGCTCTTTTTTAGGAATATAAGGGCTGATTTTTTCAAAAATACTTTTACCGTCAGCGCCCTTGGCGTCTCCGTTAGCAACATCCTTTAAGAATTTTTTAATAGCACCGTCTTTAGCCTGCTCGCGCGGTTGATCGGCTAAGTTTCTAGCAGCATCGGCGGCGCGCTCGCCCTCTGCCTCTGGAGTCCTGCTTTCCACATCATTATTTTTGGCCCACACTAAGAAAGTAGGCAAACTCATGCGAGTCCCATCAGCAAAAGTAATCTCATCATCATTAACTTTTTTAATCTTAAAACTAGCGTGATTATCATCGCCAAAACGAAGTATTTCACCCGGTTCAACCCGCACTGGCGGATAAGAAGCTGGATTACGATTCCAACGATTATTGCGATTTGTAGAGAGCCCTTGTAAATGCTGACGCAAATCATGCAAGTTACTTACATCTGGCATAGCATCGTTTCGACGGGCCCATTTGGCAAACTCGCCAAGCTCCATTTCACGGGTCATGCGTGGAGCTGTAAGCCCAAGATGCGGAGCTTGTTCTGGCGTTAAAGTAACCACTGGCTGCTCTAATTCCACACCATTATCACTAACCGAAACTAAACGTACAGTGTCGCGTTGAGGAATAACATTACCGTGGCGATCAACCCGATACCCAGTATCATATTCTAAGTTCTGGCCAGATTGGAGCGTCATGCCCATTGGGTGCAAATCTAACTGCTGCTCAAGTGTGTTTTGATCGTGAATTGCCTGATAAACATCCGCGGCATCAACCCATTTTAGGAACCGTCCAAGCGTGTAAGTTTGGCCATTATCTAAATGGATACGAAGATTAGTTGGTTGACTACCAACAACCTCGCCGTTGCGCCCCATAATCGGAGCCCTAACTGGTTCGACATTGCGGATAGTAACGGTTTGGATATTCCCATGAGCCGCATCAGGATGCACGTATTGAATTCTCGTTCCAGGAGCAATATTTATACCCGAAGTTTTAGAAGCCTCTTCAACCATTTGTTGTTCACGGCGTTGCTGAGTAAGCTGACTACCCACGGCCTGCATAATGTCATCAAAAGTAGCACATTCACGTAAAAATCTAGTTTCAATATTGTATTCTTCCTGCTTGAGTCTCATGATTTGTTTAACTTGTCCTCCTGTTAAATCCATGGCTTCAAGACGCTCTCGGAATTGAGTAAATTCTGACTTATTTTCAGCAGTAAAGTTCCAAATATATTGTCTTTCTTGCTCATTTAAAAATTCTTCCTCCTCGTTGATAGTAACGAGTAAGGCTGAAAGCGCACGTTGGTTTTGCGTATCACGGGCATTGAGTCCCTCTAAATTACTACGCATGCGGAGCAATGGACGAGTTCGTTCCCGTTCTGGGAGTTCTTCAACCAAAACATTAGCCTGCAAAAGAAGTTCTACAATCTGATCATGAGTACGTTGTCGCTGCGCATCAACTGGCGAAAGGTTCTGTTCAACATTCATTTCTGCCTCAGCTTGAACGCGCTCCGCCATTTGGACTTCCTGACGGAACTCGTGCGGAGTCATGTGCCCAATGGCAAGCATTTGTGAGGCGCGGCTTACATCTATATCTGGATCTGTAAGGCCGTCATGGGCGCGGCGATACTCATCCTGGTCGATTTGACGGAGCGCTAGTCGCCGCGCCAATCCACCCTCATACCGATCACCACCATCTATAGCCATCAAAGCATCATGAAAAGTAGCACCATCAAAGCGTCCATTTACAAATGATCTGGCGAGCGCTTTTTCGCTGTTATTACCAGATTCAAGGCATTCATAAGCTGAGTCAAAATTGTCGCCGTTAATACGCTGGCGAGCGAGTAAGCGAGCGGCACTTTGGCGGTAACGATCACTCCCCCTTAAAGCATCTGTGGCTTGGGCCAAGGTGTCAGCGCTAATAATGTCTCGAACTCTTAACTGTTCAAGCTGTCTAACTTCGGCCTGAAAACGTTGCTGCTCAGCCGCCTCATCTACTTGCTCTTGCTGCTCTTGTTGACGCTGTTGCTGTTGCCTAACAACCCCGCCATCATCAGTAGCAGCTTGCCCATCCTCACCAGGCCTATTACCGCCTGGGTTATTCTGAAACACAAAACGACGCTCCCCAGTGAGTGGGTTTTCTTCGAGCCAGTCGAATTTTAGTGAATTAGAATTTAGCATGTTTTTTTATTATTTCTATCTTTATATCATTTTTAATATTTTTGTCAATAGCCTACTCTTCCTGAGCAGGGTCTGGAGGAGGTGCTGCTTCTGGCGGCGGATCTGGAGGTGGAGTTGCGTCTGGCGGCGGAGTTGCATCCGGCGGCGCGGTCGCGTCTGGAGGTGGAGCTGCACCCGGAGGTGGAGCTGCTGGGCTTGCTGGATCTGTAGCCGGAACTATTTCTCGGACGGCCCGCTCAAATGCATGGGAATCAAGCTGACCATTATTAACTTCTAAACCACCTATTATTCCACTCATTTGATCTGGCTCTAAACCACGAGCATCACTTAATACACCCTGGTCCACATCGCCTATGAATAGAGAATCTAATTGTGCTGGGGATCCGCTTGCAATTACACCGCCCACAGCATCTCTAACACTTGCGTCAGCCTCACTAAGGCTAGTTCCATTAGTTAGCCCTTCCAATTGCACAGTAACATTGGTAGTGGGATCGCCGGATCCATCTCCATCATCACCGCCTCCACTAGTGCTTTCCGCATCTTCGCCATGAGGGGTCCTTCCCCAATTCCCAACATCAGGAGTAACATCTGTTCCATCCCATACTCGATCATATAAATGCCCGCCTGGCTTTAATTGATCTGATAAAGGACCATCTTTTGCCTTAGCATCATCAATAAGGCCTTGTTCAACGCCCATTTTGTCCAAAATTGATTCTAGATGCGCATCATTATTTCTAGATCCCTCATACATCATATATCTATTCAAAACCTCAGCATCATTTTGCTTGTTTCCTGTTATGGCATCTCTAGCCTCATCTTTTCGATCTGCTAAACTACTAGTTCCGATTCCCAAAGCTTTCATACCAGCTTTGGCTCCTTTATTAGCCTTATCCTGGCGTCCTTGCTCCAGCATCCTTGGCATCTTAAATAATGAGGCCAGCGGCATATCTGCCTTCTTGTCCCCTACCCCAGGAATTGGGATAACTGTCATATATAGTGGAGTCTTAGCAATAAACTTACCGGCACTTTCACCGGCTTGCTTAATAGTGCTAGTAAAGCTGCTGGCTACTGTTCCATCAGCCGCACCAAATACTCCAACCCAAATAATCAAAACCGCACTTATAGCAATAAGTAAGTCTTGGAAGTCACTAACATCTGTTGTCTGCAGGGTACTTACCAGCTCTCCCACATCTTTAGATTGGTCGTCTAAATCGTCAAACGTCATTTGATCTAGCAATGACATTTGTCCCATAAAACTACCGCTATTACTGTTATAAAGAACTCCTAGCATGGTAAATCCAATTGATAAAACTATTCCCATCACTAATGGAACAAAGAGATGTTTAAAGAACTTATCCTTTAGATCTAACTCTCCTCCTCCCGCAAAATTAGTGATATCCGGAAAAACAAAGAACAGAACTATAAATGGCGATAAAGCTAAACAAATCCACAAAATAATCAGCCGTGCTAGGAAAACCACCACTAAGGCGGCAAAAGCAAAACCAAACATTAAGTACATAAAAATTGTAAACAATGATCGAAGCGCCATCTTAGATAGAACATCTATCGCGCTTTCATCACTGTCTGCATCAAGCATGTTTTGGATATCGTCCATATCATTCATAAGCCCCATATTGATCATGATTGAGGCCGTGGCATTGTGTTGCCCAAACTGACTAAAAAATGCATTACCAAAGCTATTAAATTCCCCGGTTAGGATGCGGTCGTCATTGCTAGTTTCAGCACCAGCATCTTCCTGCTCACAAAGTATGACCCCTAAAACCGAGGTGTCACGAACCATTTTTCCGTTTGTTTCTCCATGTGATGTTGCCCCTATTGGCCTAACTTCCCCATACCCAGATATGGCGCCATCGCCTTCGTTTTTCTCATAGTTATTACATAACTTAACCTCTAAATCACTCTTATGGACATTCCATTCTACAAACTGAGTTGGCAAAGCGTAAACGGCTTCTGTTACCACCCCAACCGAATCAATCATTAATTTCATTCCAAGGAACGAAAAGTTAACAGCAATAAGCCCAATTACAATCTTAGGTAAGATTGATTTTAAGGCGTAATTACTACCATCACCAGCAATCCCGGTAACGTTATAAAGAGCAATACCAACCAGAACTAATACAAAAATAATATTTACCCAGTTGCGAACTTCTACCCAAATCTCAAGTAGCTTGTTTTCCATTTCTACACCAAGGAGTATTTCGTTATCCATTAGGGCACTAGCAATCATTACTAACGGGTATAAAAGCGCCTGCAAAAAGGCGAATACTGTCACTAATGTGGCCACTAATTTAGCTTTGGTTTCGTCTACAGCTTCAGATGCAGTTTGGTCTTCTACAGCTCCGGCTAACTCTGGCACAACCACTATTGTGAAAACTAAAATCACTAGCGGCCCAAACACCCTAATCACGCCGTGCTCTTCAATGAAATTCTTGAATTTTGTCCAAAGGTTTCGCATTATAATTAATTAAACAAATATTGAAATTAAGGAAATTACTGTATCAGTATGAGCTCCGGCATAACTCGCTCCCATAGCTCCTGCGGTAAGTGTCCCAGCACCTCCTACTCCTAGTGCTCCAATCTTATTCGCGGTCCAGAATTTTTTCTTGCCGTTTTTCCCGCTACTTTCACCTTGATAGCGGCCTTTATTTTTTTCCTCTTCCTCTGCTCCTTCTTGTAATTGCTTATCTACTTCTTCCTGTTTCTTTTTAGAAGCGTCTTTTAAGGCTTGCTCATCAGCGGGCATATTCTTTTTTGGGTCGGCAGATGGTTGCTGTTTCTGGCCAGGCGCACCTGATCTGGGCATTTCCGGAGCTTTTACTCCTTCAAAAGAAAACTCCGTGCTCCCTTCTTCTTGCTCGGATGGTGGCCCCTCTGTCAACACCTGATGAGGGCGTTTATCTATTAACCTAACTGCATCAGGGCCACTAACAGTGGTGTCTACCTCGTGTTCAACGTTCACATTGCCTCCACCAGGTAATAATCCAGAAATTTTTGGTAGAGAGTCTGATAAGGCCTCCAAACTAGCTGGAGGAATAAAATCCTCAGGTAGTGGGGCTGTGCCCGGTAGTTCCTGGTCCAAAAGTCCCTCTTCTTGATCTTCAGTAGGGATTTTTTTATCTTGAGGCTGCTCCGCTGGCTGATCTTCTTTGGCGGTGGTAGCAGTTTCAAAAGCATCAGCTCTTTCTAAAACATCTAATAAATCTTTTAAGGCCACCTTAGAACCCTGGTTCGATCCATCTTGGGTCATCAAAACCTCAACTTCTAAATCAGGGTCATTGCCTTGCTCGATCAAATACTGGACATGCTCCCGCGCAAGATACTGCGGAGTCCCCCCAATATCTACATAAACAAGATTTCCCTCTTCGGCCATAGCAATCAAAGTGGTTTTTTCTTCTTCTGTTAGTGATTTATCTGCTTCAATTTGTTTAACAAGCTCGCTTTTTTCTGTTTTCTCTTTCTTTTTACTGTCTTCGGGTCGATCTTCTTCAACGTGAGATCCTTCAGCAACTGGTGCCCCAGCTTCAATTTTGAATCGACCAAATACTCGAGCTGCTAAATATGTACTTGAAGAAAATTCTAATGACTCACCCTCACTGTCTACACTTTCACTAAATTTAGTTCTTTTTAGCTCACTTAAACTAATTTTAAGATTTCCTCCATAAGATGAATGCAGCCAAACTTCCTGATCTCCTCCCGCGCGATCGCGCCGAATAATTTCTCCAACGTCCTGGTTAGTTAAAAACATAAAGTTCCCAGAATTATCAGGGTCCACTAATACCAATCCTTGATTTCCTTCATCTTTGTTGAAAAGCAACTCCTGATACTTAGTTTTTTCAGACTCAGACAGAGAGCTTTCCTGGGCAATCATATCCCACATAATGCGATCTGCTTCGATCTCGAATTGTGGTGTGTTGTCAGCCATAATTTAGGTTAAGTATCAAGAATACGTCTTTCCCGTGACTCGTCAAAAGCGTCTTGCGCGCCCTCAAGCGTCACAATGCTTTTTACGCGGAAAAGTTGATCACAAATATCAGCAATAACTTGTTCTGTTTTAGTCCGGCTGTAGCCGTCTAACAAAACATCTCCATCATCACCCGATAAATCAGAATCTAATCCAACTCCATAACGATTTTCGAGACTTTGACGAGCTGCTTCTTCAAGTTCTACTTCATCCATTCCGGGTTCTGCCGCATCCAAACGATCCATTTCAGCATGCAGATGATCTTCGATGAGTCCATCAAAGGTAAATTCATATCCACCCATATTACCGCTATCACTAGCCGCCAATACAATATCTTCTAAAATGCGTGGGTTTTCCGTAGTTAAATAGTCAGTTGTCTCAGGATGATCTCCCAGTAAACGATTAAATTCTGCCCATTCATAACGATTGTCAGCTTGCTCTGGGGTTTCACCTTTAACTCCAATTCCCGCAATTGTTTGAGAGGTATACCCTGACCCAATTCCGCCAGTAACATGGTCTAGCGTTATTCCAGAAACAGCTACACAACCTAGCCAGAATGGATTAGTAACAATATCTCCCCACCCTCCTGGGTTGGTAATATTAAATGCAAAAGGCAAAATCACTCCAAGGGCTGCAAAACGGAATACAATTTCGTATAAAAGACCATTGGAAGCAGTGAATTTTTCTAAGGCTAAATTCTCAAAAGGGTTGGATTTAATAGTTTTAGCGCTGTGCTTGCGAAGCTGGTCTAATTCATGACGAATATGACGGATATTTTCGATATCCTGGTCAGTGAACATACCTAATGCCCCGATATTTTCCTCTAAAAGGTGCTGTGCCTGTCCAATATCCAAAATTCCAGTACTAGTTAAAAACTCGATTCCATCCCGCGCTTTTGCGGGCTCGTATTTATCCAAAATCCGCTGCCCAAGTTCATAACGTTGTAACGGATTCATGGCGTATACCGCAGTCATCATCCCAGTTTGTTCTACAACACCAAGTGAGCTTTCTAGGTCTCCAAAACTAGAAGTATCAAATCCATGGCCAAAAAACGCTTCTATAGAATCAATAACTGTTGTGTAATCTGCGCTATCAAGATCATTTCCTTCATGGATTTTTCTAATGATAGCCGCGCTTTTGCTACAAGCATCGCTCATGGCCTCAAAATCAAACTCTTCAACTCTAAAGCTTGGGTGCTCGTAAGCATTGACAATTAAATCATCAGGAGGAGTTATTTCAGCAAGTAACTCGCGACCATTTTTATTAAATTCACTTAATTCCGTCCAAGTGCTGCCAGCATCAATAAAATTATCAGCTCCACTCTGGCTGCCAGCTACTTTAATAATTGCTCGCGCTGTAATGTCATAATTTTCAGCAATTGCCTCTGTCACCTCATAAAGATGGGCAAACTTGGCATCGTACTTATCACGAATATCCTCTTCATCACCGCCAGCTTCTAATTCACGCTGGAATTCTTGATCAATGTTATAAAGCTGGATGTGAAACTGTCGCCCAAGTGAATGAACATATCTATCATAACTAGCAATTGTGGATTCAAAAATCTGCTTACCCCTTTTTTTCATTTTGAGGCGTGTATCCATAAGGCCTATGTCATCTAGAGTGCTGCCTAAATCTCCTCTAAATTTACCTTTTAAACTGGTCTTCGTGGGTTCTTTTTTTGTCCCTATTTCGGCATGACCATTTAAATAAGTTAAATAATCATTTAAATATAAATTAGCCTCCAGGCTTAGGTTCTCAGGGCTGTAGTCAATTTCTTCCTCAATACCATGAGCCAAAGCTACTTCTTCAACTAACTCTCCGGCTTGCTCTCGAGCTTCTTCCACAACTTCGACCTCCCCCGCAAGTGCGTCTAAAGAAGCCTCTGGTGCAGCACGTCGTCTTTCGCGGCGCTCAGCCTGACGTCGTTGTCTTCGCTCCTTTGGTGTTAGTTTCTCATCAACCATTTAGAGTTTAGCTATACGAATAACAAGATCTACAAAAGATTCTGATTTCCCTTCATATTCAGGGACGTGTTTAATTAAAATTTGACGAACTGGGCCAGGTGACTGGTCCTCCAGTTGAATAGTCATTTCAGCCATCATCTTATCTGTTGTTAACAGTTTTAAGGTCTTAACATGTGGCGGCTGATAAACAATCCAAAAAGCTTTAATTTGATTGTATGGAAGGTGCCGATTTCCAATTTTTATACCAAAATGACTCAGGCTAACCTCTACCTTCCCAGGATCACGATGATGTGAGATGTAATACACCCCTGCCAAAACGATAAAAGCAATGGCCATACTCCAGGAGCTAGTCCAAAGAGCATACAAAACCAGCAACCCAATCATTATCCCAGCCCCAATAAACCAAACCTGCCCTTTAGGGTGTTTTACAAATTCAGGAGCAGTCCAAGTTAAGAGTGGCTGCGCTTTTTTTACATCTTGTTCATCAGGAATGTTTTTCACGATGTGTGTTTTTATTTTTATTTCTGTATATTTTACCAAATTTTCCCAACTTTTTCAACCTGTTTGTATGGGAAAGGATTTTGCGTGCCTAATCCTATAACTATTTAATTAAGATTTTTACTTTAAAAAGACGTAGTTTCCTTTAGGAGCATTTGCCAGAAAGGTTCTAATTTGATCATGCATCAAATTAGGTTCTTTCCTGCGACTAAAGGGGAACTTACGTCCTTTAAACTACCATGTTATCACGATGGATTACCTCATTTTCGAGAGCATATCCTAGGATTTCCTCTATTTTTTCAGATTGGGCACCTTTGATTTTACCTAATTCAGTAGCACTATAATTAACCTGTCCAAAACCTATTTTTTCCTTATTTGGTCCCAGAATAACAACTACTTGACCTCGTTCAAATTCTCCTTCCACAGCTGTAATCCCCGAACAAAGTAGGCTTTTGCCACGTTCTAAAAGTGCTTTTTGGGCCCCTTCGTCTAGGGTGATTGAAGCTCCTTTAACTTGTTTTGTTTGTAACCATTTGCGGCGTGTTTCTTTAGAACCAAACTGCTTTTGGAAATGAGTGCCGTGGTGTGCGCTTCCCTCGATTAAATCGATGATGATATTTTCTTCGCGTCCATCGCCAACCCATACGTCTACACCGGCTTCTGTGGCAAATTGAGCGGCTTTTAATTTGCTTTCCATGCCGCCAACACCTTTATTTGAACCACCGTCAGCTAGTTCTAAAATTGACTCGTCAACTTTCTCAATAACTCTAAAACACTTGGCATGAGGATTGTCTTTTGGGTTGCTATCACATACTCCTCCTACATCTGTTAAAAGCACTAGTTTTTCGGCATTTAAAAGGCTGGCGATATGAGCAGACAAATTGTCGTTATCTCCAAATTTTATTTCATCAAAAGTGGTTACGTCATTTTCATTTAAAATAGGGATTACGCGCATTTTGAGCAAAAGATCCATGGTATTGCGGGTACTCAAAAAATTGCGGTGATGCTCTAAATCCACCATGGTAAGCAGCACCTGGCCAATCACAATCTCATATTTTTCAAAACTCTCTTGGTAGGTCTCTAACAGATACGTTTGGCCAATTGCGGCTAAAGCCTGACGATACGGGATATTTTTGGACTCTTTTTTTAAGCTCACACTTTTACGGCCCGCGGCAACTGCCCCAGAGGTAACAATAATTGGTTCATGCCCCTTTTTATGCAATTCAGCAACCTGATCTGCGATATGCTGAATAAATTCGGTATTTAGAGAATTATCTTCGTTTGTCAGAAGATTTGTACCGATTTTAACCACAAATCTCATATAAATCGTTTAGATTAAGTTCTTTCAAAGATGATAATACCTTATTTGCCCCGGTAAAGTCTTGTCTTTTTGTGTAGGGGCTAGGGATAGCAACCACCTTCATGCCAGCCTTAAACGCTGAGTTCATACCAATATCAGAGTTTTCAAAAACAATACAGTTTTCAGGTTTAACACCCATTTTTTCAGCCACAGCTAAAAATATGTCTGGAGCTGGCTTATTGTACTTAACATCATCACCTCCGACCCAAGTTTCAATGCGCTCTAAATCGCATTCTTGTTTGGTAAAATCATACTCTTTGCGATGTCCACCGGTTCCAACTCCACAAGGAATTCCCTCTTTTTCTAAAATATCCAAAAACTCTTGTACTCCTGGCATTAATGGTAAAACCCCGGTCGCAATTTCAATAAACTTGTCGCATTTTTGGTTACGAATGCCGCTGATCTCAGCTTCGTCAACAATGCCAACTTTATTCAAATAATAAGTGGTCCCATAATGCTTTCCAGAAAGCCAACTTTCAATGAACATTTCTTTAGTAATGTCCAATCCAAATTGACCGAGTACTTCACGGTACGCTTGCCAGTGAAGAGGCTCGCTATCAACGAGTAATCCGTCTAGATCACAAATTACAGCTAGTTTGGTCATCCTTACTTAGTGAAAGGAATAAGTCCCATAATACGTGCATTTTTGATAGCACGAGAAAGAGACTTTTGAACTACCATTGGCACTTTAGTGTAGTAACGAGGTTTAATTCGCCCGTAAATAGTGACGTATTTTTTGATGGCTGGATTCTTATAGTCAACCCAAGTAGTGCCTGGGTGACAAAGTTGTGCGAATTGTTTGCGGTTCTTGTTAGGCATTATTACTTAGGTTAGAGGTTAAGATCGTTATCGGAGCTAAGGAGTTCTTCTAATTTTTCGTCGAGCTTAGAAAGACGCTCGGAGCTAGCTTTATCAGTTATAATGTCTTCTTTTTTCTCTTTTTTAGCTTCTTTTTTGGCTGGCTCTTCGGCAGGTTCCTCCTCAACTGGCTCTTCGGCAGGCTCCTCCTCAACTGGCTCTTCAGCTACTTCTTCCTCGACTTTTTCCTCCTCAGCTGGTTCTTCTTCTTTTTCTTCTTCAACCACTTCTTCCTCCTCGGCTGGGGCCTCCTCTACTTCTTCTGGAGTTTCCTCAGCCTCTTCTTCGACCTCCTCTACTTTTTCCTCCTCAGCTGGTTCTTCAACTGGGGTTTCTTCAACTTCTTCCTCCTCTACTTTTTCTTCCTTAGGTTCTGGAGCTACCTTAGGAGCAGCTTTTTTAACAGGTTTTTCTTCTTTAACTTCTTGTTTCTCTGGCTCAGCATCCCAATCGTATTCAACTGGTTCGTAACCATCTGGAGTTTTAATAATAAGATGACGAAGAATATAAGGAGCAATTCTAAGCTGTTCTTCTAATTGAAGAAGTTCTCCTGGAACGCCGTTAAAATTAATAACAACGTAAAAACCTTGAGTTTGCTTTTTGATTTCATAAGCAAAATCGCGTTTTCCCCACTCCTGTTCGTGGGTAATTTCAGCGCCACGCTTTTTAAGAAGTGTGCGGAGAGCGTCGACATGTTTGTTGTACTGAGCTTCGGTAATATCCGGCTCAATAATGACCATAATCTCGTACTGAACGAGTTCGGCCGCGGATGTTTTTTCTTCAGACATAGTTAAGGGTTACTTTTCTGTGGATATAAAACTTGCAAGGGCCTTCTTGCAAGTAGAAAAGCTTCTTATTTCTAAGAAGGCGAAAAGAGGATAGCAGGGGTTTATGGGTAGGGCAAGGGAATTTTAGGTGTTTTTCTTCTTAAGATCTTCTAAAGTTTGGAGGGCCTCTAACGGGGTCAAACGATTGACGTCAATTTCTTTGAGTCTCTCGAGGGCGGGATGAGTTAATTTGCCGTGTTCGCGCTCGGTGAGGGAGCTTTTTGGTGGTGTTTCCTCAAAAAGCCCAATTTGAGAGCTATCTTGGGTCCCTCTCATCTGTTCGCGAATGCCTTTTTCAACTACGCCTTCCTCAAGGTTTTGAAGAATATGTTCAGATTTTTTGATAACTTCGGGAGGGAGTCCGGCTAGTTTAGCGACCTCGATACCATAACTGCGGGCGGTGCCACCAGCTTGGATTTTGTGGAGAAAAACCACTCCTTTGTCCTCCTCATGAACTGCGACGCAAAAGTTCTGGGCACGCGCCAGCTTGTCCGCCACCGAAATAAGCTCATGATAGTGCGTGGCAAACAGTGTCTTGGCCTGAATTTTATCGTGAATGTATTCCAAAATGGACCACGCAATACTAACTCCATCGTAGGTAGAGGTGCCGCGGCCAATCTCGTCGAGGATGATAAGGCTTTTGGACGTGGCATTATTTAAAATATTGGCAGCTTCCTGCATTTCGACCATAAAAGTAGATTGGCCGCGTACCAGGTTATCGCTAGCTCCAACTCGCGTAAAAATCCGATCACAAACACTAAGTCGAGCAGCCTGAGCTGGCACAAAACTACCCATTTGCGCCATTAACGTAATCAGCGCTACTTGCCTCAATAAAGTAGATTTTCCACTCATATTTGGCCCCGTAAGCAAAATAATTTGCTGTTCATCTCCCAATACGGTGTCATTTGGCACAAAATCTCCAGCTACATTCATATGCTCCACAACGGGGTGTCGACCTTCTTTAATTTCCAATATCTCATTCTTTACCAACTCTGGTTTAACGTATCGATTTCGCCGCGCCACCTCGGCAAAATCAAGTAATACATCTAATTTTGCAATTGCCTCGGCGTTTTGTTGAATAGTTCTTATTTCCTGCATTACTACCGCGCGGACTTCCTTAAATAACTCTATTTCTAAGGCTTTACTTTTTTCATCGGCAGATAGGACTTTTTCTTCATATTCTTTTAACTCTGGAGTAATAAATCTCTCGGCATTTACCAAGGTTTGCTTGCGAATATAATCATCTGGGACGTTATCTAAGTTCGACTTAGAAACCTCAATGTAATAACCAAAAACTTTGTTGTATTTAACCTTAAGTGAATTAATTCCGGTGCGTTTAATTTCGCGTTCTTGCAAATTTTTGATAAATCCCTTTCCTTCGCGCGCTAAGGTTCGAAGTTCATATAAATCTCTATTAAAACTGTCTTGAATATAACCACCCTCTTTCAAATTAATTGGTGGTTCCTCAATGATCGCTTTATGCAGTAATGAAACTAAATCCGGCAAAGGCTCTAGCCGATTATAAATCTCATTAATTACTCGGGATTTGCTCTTTTTAAGCATTTTTTTAATGCCAGGAATCCGCATTAACGAAACTTTTAAAGCCACTAAATCACGTGGGTTTCCGCGATCCAAACTTAAGCGCCCCAGCACTCTTTCTAAATCTAGAATTCCTGAAATCTCTTCTGTTAAATCACCATGAAGTCCTTCATCTTTATACAAAATTTCAACTGCTTCTTGTCGACCCTGAATGCGAACTAAATCCGTAAGTGGACGAATCAACCAACGCTTTAATAAACGCCCGCCCATGGCAGTTTGGGTGTGATCCAAAACACCAAGCAATGATCCCTTTTTCTGTCCCTCGCGCAAGTTGCTGAGTAATTCTAGATTCCGAAGCGTGGCTTCATCCAAAATCATATGATCGTCTGGGGCGTATGGTTTTAACCTTTTTAAATGCGAAATTCCAACTTTTTGAGTATCTTTTAAATAATTTAAAAGCCTTCCAGCGGCCTGGATCGCAAATGGCCATTTATCAATCCCAAAAGCTTCTAAACTCTGTACTTCGAACTGCCTTCGCAACGTATCGTTAGCGTCTTTATAAGTGTCATAAGGATAAACGTGAACAGATTCAAAAGCCTCAAGCAAGGTTGTTAAATTTTCATCAGTTAAATCTGGAGGCAAAATTACTTCACGCGGTTGAAGTCGTTGAATTTCCGTGGCTAATTGGTCGTAACCATGTAATTCGGTTACCAAAAATTCGCCCGTGGTTAAATCAATCGCTGCTAATCCAAAATAATCACGCTTGGGATAAATTGCGACCGCGTAATTGTTAGATTTTCCATCCAAAAGATTATCGCTAAAAGTTGTGCCGGGAGTTACCACGCGAACGACTTCACGTTTAACAATTCCAGGCAAACTCGGATCACTAACCTGCTCACAAATCCCTACTTTTAAGCCCGCGGCAGTAAGTTTAGCTAAATACTGTTCCACAGCGTGGTGTGGAATCCCGCACATGGGAGTGCCATTACGTGAGGTAAGTACAATGTCCAAAACTTTAGCTGCTTTTTCGGCGTCCTCCTCAAACATTTCATAAAAATCTCCGAGTCGGAAAAACAAAATACAATCTGCAAATTCGTTCTTAATCTCGTTATATTGCCGCATCATGGGAGTAAGCTTGGCCATGGCCCTATTCTAGCTATGAGATGCGGTTTTACAAGAAGATGCAGTGGCTTTTTGGTCTGAATTATGATGTGGTCTAGCTCAATTCTTCACGAATCAATGGCCACAAATAATCATGCCGGGTTTCCACAAATTCTTTGGCATTTTCTACTCCAACCAGAAATTTCATGTATTCCTCCTCTTCCCAAAATCCTCGTTCTTCATTTTCTGACAACAAAAATTCAGCGATTTCATCAATTCGGGTGGTTACTTTTTTGATAGCAAACTCATTTTCAAGCAAATCCATAACAGCTGCTATGTATTGATCATTAAGCTCTTCGATACTAAAAACTCTATCCATTAATGGTGAAATTGCGGAAAGATCCATGTCCTCCTCAAAAATCACCGGAGCAGAAAAATTTTTGTTTTGACCATTTCTTGGAGGCCGTGGTTGATCATTTGTTTGCTGCTGTGTTAATTCAGCCCGCGGATGATTGTCGTGCACCGCAGCGTAAGCGGTATCAAGGAATAAATTCGCGATTTCGAATGGTTCGTCAACTGGCATCATTTCATCGGGCGGTGGTGGCATCACCCCGTCTGGGGGCGGCATCATTCCATCTGGTGGTGGCGGCATTCCTCCTCCCCCCGGCCCCATCATTCCACCACTTCTGGCTTTGTACTCTTCAAAATAAAGACTTAACTCTGAACTTCCCTGCATACCAAATCGCCCAAAAGATTCATTTAGATCCCAAGGAATCAACAAAAACTGTTCAGTTTCTGGGTCTTGGTATAAATAATAATTGTTTCCGTTCCCAGCGTATGAGTCTAGATTTATTAAAACATTACAAAAAGCTAGATACTCAATCATGACATCCATATCTATATAATCATTCATGTTTTCTAAAAATTCCTCATCGGTAGCTTCATCTAAAAACTGAAAAAATGCGATTAAATCATAAAGATCGGATTCATTTTCATTGGTTTGAAGTTCGTATGTTTCGTAATTGGTTGGATCGTCGTCATAATAAATAAAGTGGGCATTCCCGCTAGCTTTAAAAAGATCACCTGTCTCATCGCTGAGATAATCTTCTATAAAATCACCATTAATAACCTCACAAATCATATATAGCTGTTCGCCAGTGCCGTTTAAATCTATCGTACTATAGACAATTCGTGGCGCAATAAACCCCATTTCAGCTAAAATTTCATAAGAAATTACCTCGTGCATGGCTGTTTCATCATTAAACTGTGCTCGAAGTGAGATTTGGTCATAACCCATAAAATCCTGGTCTACAAATTCATCAAACTTAATCATGAAAGGGGTGTCGTAATTTTCGCTTGCTGCTCCTTGCAAAGATTTCCCTTGTCCTTCAGGGCCCATAGACATACTAAGAGCTCCACGTAATGAAGAATTTCCTTTAAGCCGGATTCCTACACTTTCATAAAGCACTCCATCAATGGTGATATCTGCCTCAAAATATTCTTTTTCCGCGGTTTCTTCGTAAGTGAGAATCATACTCTCATAATCATCGGGATCCATGTCGATCTCAATCTCGTGCATAGTATCTATTTCATCAAAAATATCTGAAGAACCTGATGTATCCGAGCGTCCTAAAAGCCCAAAACTATCATCTTCACTTTCTACGTCCTGTTCATACATATCTGCGTTTACGGTATATGGAATAACGCGTGCTTCCCCAAAAACTGTAATCGAAATCACAAATACTGCTACTACTGCCACTAGCAGCTTGTAATGCCGACGAAGTTTCATGGGAATACGCATTTTCTAAAGGTCAGTAGTGTTGTAACCTGTAATTAGAGTGACTTTGTTGTTGCCATTCAGCTTTTTAATATCATTTAAAAACTCATTGGATTTAGCAGTTTTCTTAAGATCTACGTTATAAACTAACTCCGTCAGCATTCCGGATCGCACTGAATCCACACTAATTAAGTCAGAAATTTTGGTGTACTTAGCAAAAGTATCGTCAAAAATATGATCATAGTCGGTTTTGCTAGTAACATAGACTTTTAAAATCTTGCTAGTGAGATCTTTTTTGTAAAAATCAAAGCGATTCATTATTAAAATAATGAGACAAATCATCACCGTGGCCACAATAGCGAGAGAATAAAAACGGGTTCCATTGGCCATACCAATTGCCATGGCAAAAAATATAAAACCAACGTCACGCGTTTCCTTAACCGCATTACGAAAACGGATAATAGATAACGCACCAACTAAAGAGAAGGCTCGCGCAATATTCGAGCCAACAATCAGCATAATCAAGGCCACGACCATACCCATTAAGACGAGAGTATGAACATAACTTTGAGTATAAGAAGACCCTTTATGGGTAATCTTATAAATATAACCAATAGCCGCGGTAAGCACGAAACTAAGGGTGATCGTAAGTACCACATCGGTGATAGAGAAAACTCCGGTTAGATCTTCAAAAGTGAAGATTGTCTCAAGGAATTCGGCAGTAGAAGGATCCATAGTAAAATGGTTAAATTATTTAGTTGGATAATCATAGGCTAGAGCGGGAACTAATTCCGCTTTTTCTAGCCCAGTACAATATTTAGAAATACGAACAAGTGAAAGACTGGCATCAGCCGCAAATTCCGTGAGCCAGTATGGGATGCGGTCATTAACTTTAATTTCTAGGACGCACTTGTCAGGATCGAGCATATACGGCCCAAGTTTTTTAGAGGCAAGATCAAGGTCCTGGCGACGATAACGGAGGTTGGTATCGAACGTTACGCGGAGGCCGGGATCTAGCTCCGAGCCAACTAAGGCCATACGCTGATAACTAGTGATACACTGTGGTTTTAAGTCGTACTGATAAATCATGCCAATGATTTCGTCGATTACCATCTGGTCTTTTTCGTCTTTAATATTGCTTGGCGGGATGCGTTCATCGCAGAGTTGTAGCGCTTGTTCGTAAGGTAAAATTACGCGGCGCTTTTGCGTTACGCGATCCATTCTTTGTTTAATTTCCACAAAAACTTTGGACTCAGGGGTTAATTTTTTTTCGGTTTCGTAATGGCGAATTCGGAGCTTTCGACGGAACTTAAGTCCTTCTACTTTTTCCCAATAAAACGTAAAATCATCATTATCGTAATAAAGACTAGATAAATTGTAATTACCAAATTTATCACCATATTTGTCTGGAAGAAGGTACTTTTTTAAGCCCTCTTGGACCTCGCGCATATGGTCAGTATCCAAAATAAATTTTAGTTCGTAGCGGTTGAAGCTGCGGATAGCCTGAGGCATAATTTGCAATTAGTTTTCGGCTTATATAAACGCGCAGTAGGGGCGAATATTACAAAAACTTATGATTAAGTAACGGATAGACGTCGATGGCCGGTTCCTCGTAGGGATGAGCTTGCTTAGCAGCTTCTACTATGGATGCGATTTTGTCTTCGGGGGCAATGGTTTCGATGCGTTCTTCTTCAACTTGTTCTAGCTGTCCGGGCTCGCCTACAGCTGGGTTTGTTCCCTTTTCTCCTCGAAAATACCCCACTCCTTTGCTTGAAAACGAACAAGAATCGTAGTTACCAATGTGCCCGGCCCCGCTATCAGCCAAAACTTTTCGAAGGGCGTCGGCGTGCGTAACAGGTGCAAAAACTACGATTTTTACAAGTTGGGAGGTCATTTGTCTCAGTTTAACATAGTGAGGCTAGTTTTTGGGCGTTAAATTACTTTGAGCCCATATTTTTGCCGGAGATTATCTAGGCACTGCTCAAGGTGCTGTTTTTTGGCAGTGCGCCCAAACAGCTCGAGCTGAACTTGGTTTTGGAGATTGGAAAGACTAATACCTATGAGGCGGACGCGGCGGTGGGGATCACGTTTTTTAAGGAGTAATTTGAGTGTAGGGAGTAGTTCACACGGGATATTAGAGGGTTGATCTAGGGATTTTTGATGGTTAAAAGTGGCAAAGTCTGAGTAACGAATTTTGAGAGTGAAGGTGCCGGCAAAGCGATTATTTTGGCGGATCTTATAACATAATCTTTTGAGCATTTTAGTAGATTCCTCCAAGAGAAGATGTTGGGAATCAATATCAATTGGAAAAGTTTTGTCTTCAGAAATTGATTTACGTTGAGGTGCATGGGGTGAAACCGGACGATTATCAATTCCATTAGCACGCTCCCAAAGAACCATACCGTAGCCACCAAACATTTGCCACATTGATTCAAAATGAAGTTTTGCGAGGTCGCCGATGGTTTGCAGCCCGAGACGCGTAAATTTAGGAAGACTCTGCGGCCCAATACCAGGCATCGCCTTAAGCGGAAGTGGAGCGAGGAATCTTTTTTCCTGGCCGGCGTGGATCCAGCTTAAACGTCGGGGTTTAAAACGAGAAGCCACAATCTTAGAAACTAATTTACAGGAAGAAAGCCCACCAGAAATAGTAATGCCAAGTGATTTTTCGACCTCGCGGAGAAGCTTAACCGCAATTTGATGGTAAGAGGATTTGTGAAGCTTTTCCGTGCCAGTCAGGTCTAAATAACCCTCATCAATGGAAGTCATCTCAACGGTGGGGGTGTATTTTTTTAAAATCTTAAACATAGCGTGCGAAAATTCGCCATAAACTCCATGACGACCTTTAACAAAAATACCGTGCGGACAAGCTTTGCGAGCCTTAAATATAGGCATCGCGGAGTGGATGCCAAACTGTCTGGCTTCGTAACTAGCACTACTGACCACTCCGCGATGACTCCCTCCTACTATCACTGGTCTGCCTCGATATTTAGGCTCGAGTCGCTGTTCGACAGATGCGAAAAACGCGTCTGCATCTACATGCAAAATAGGGGTATCCATAAGATTAGGTGCGCCCTTCCAAGGCGCTTAGCGTTTAAGGAAGTTTTGGCGCCATAAGGCGCAGTTCTTAATAGTTTCGAACAAGCCCGGTGACTACCCCCTGGATTTGTAATTCTCCAGTTGGATAGATGTTTTCGTACTCCGGGTTTTCGGCCTGCAAATAAACTTTGCCTTTTTCATTAATGTAGCGTTTGACAGTGTTCTCACCATCCACCAAAGCCACTACAATATCCCCAGAACGGGCGGTTTGATCCGGAGCAACCATGACCATATCACTCTCGTAAATGCCGGCATTAATCATGCTATTACCGGTTACGCGGAGCAAAAAGGCTCCTTTGCTGCTAGACATAAGTCCTTTACCAATTTCATAAGTATCAATGGTGTTTTCTTCGGCTGTGACGGGGCCGCCGGCCGGAATTGTTCCAACCAAAGGCACTCGGATAATATCGGCGGCCGCATCCATTCGTTTGCGAATGCTAGAAAGCATTTTTATACCGCGTGGGGTGTCATCTTTTTGAATGTATCCTTTTTTATTAAGGGCGGCTAAATGCTTAAGAATGCCATTATCAGAACTGACGCCAAAATGTTCGCGCATCTCGCGGAGAGTTGGCGAAGAGCCATTCTCCCATTGATACGTCTCAATAAAATTTAATAATTGCTGCTGCCTTTCGGTAAGAGATTCCATAAAAAATGGGTTAGGAATTGAAAAGCCGAAGTTGAGGACGACCATCTAAACGAGCTAATTGAGCACGATGACGCTCAGCATAGCGGTGGCGCTGGATATGATGACGGTAATATTTTTTATAAGAACGTACTACGAGCCATCCGAGGCCAAAAACGGTCCAATAGATGATGAAAAATGTTTTCATAAGATACTAGGTGAGTTTATGCTCACATAGTAGGTGAGGGAATGCTCACCGTCAAATCCTTGCTATTGACGTATGAATTTTGTGGTGTCCCCGGTAGGAGTCGAACCTACATCTAAACCTTAGGAGGGTCTTGTTCTATCCATTGAACTACGGGGACCTGCCTCGTGTTTAGGATAACGATTGGCCTTAATTTAGTCTACCTCAAAAACACTTAAGTTAAACAAGATACTTAAATAATTTTTACCCTAACTTCGCCTCAAGAACTACAAAAGCAGTGGTATCTTCTGGCAAAGCGCTACGACTATTAATTACTAAATTTTCACGTGGCTCATTTTGAGCTCCGACTTCTTTCAAAAATGGCCCAACATCCTGCAAATCATCGTCAACTTTCAAGCCATTAATCTTATAGTGCATTGGAATAACAATACGAGGGTCAATTCTTTCTACAACTTCATGAGCAACTTTGTGATCAATAGTAGAAGCTCCGCCAACTGGGATCATTAAAACATCAATATCGCCAATTGCCTCTAGCATCTCATCAGTTACTTTGTGTCCAATATCACCTAAATGACAAACGCGAATATTATCAACATCCATCTGATAAATAATAGTTTTACCACGAGCAGAAACTTTTTCGTCTTCTTCCTCTGATTTGCGGTAATGAAAAGCCTCGATCCCAGTAACCATAACACCACCAGCTTCATATTCACCGGGCCAATCAAAAA
The DNA here is from genome assembly GCA_964459205.1 of uncultured Candidatus Peribacteria bacterium. Classification (GTDB taxonomy): domain Bacteria; phylum Patescibacteriota; class Gracilibacteria; order UBA1369; family UBA12473; genus JABJMC01. Next base: position 24,091 of record CAYWKJ010000018.1, read on the forward strand.
CGCGTGGCTCCCCTTCAACAGCGGTCACATTATTATGATCTACGTGATCATGACTAACAGTAACAATACCCGCTTCTAATTTAGGGAGTTTAAGCCCAATATCACCATAAGGATCCGTCACTACTGTGACTTTGCTCCCTTTGATTGTAAAACAAGATTGTCCGTGCCAAGTGATTTCCATACGGCGGCATTTTAGCATAGTCGCGGGAGCGTGCAAGTGTGGTATTATTGTTGTCGGCAAAAAATAATTAATAAAATCCTCCTAAAATGGCTGCAATAACAAAAATCTTAGCACGTGAAGTTCTTGATTCTCGTGGAAATCCAACAGTTGAAGTTGAACTTTGGGCGGGCGAATTTCATGGACGCGCAATTGTCCCAAGTGGAGCTTCGACTGGTGAGCACGAAGCAGTTGAACTCCGTGATGGTGACAAAAGTCGATATTTAGGAAAAGGTGTTTTGAAGGCGGTTGCGAATGTGAATGGTGAAATTTCTGATGCGCTGGTGGGCATGGATACGCTAGATCAAGAAGCGTTAGACAAAGCCTTAATAGACCTAGACGGAACAGAGAATAAGGGCCGACTCGGGGCTAATGCCATCCTGGGCGCCTCCCTGGCCAACGCCTATGCCGCGGCCCAAGAAAAAGGCGTCCCCCTCTTTAAATCCCTTTACGAAAAAGCGCACGTCCTCCCGACCCCAATGATGAACATTATGAACGGTGGTCAACACGCAGACAGCGGCCTTGATATCCAAGAGTTCATGGTCATGCCGGTCGGCGCCAGTAGCTTTAAAGAAGCCCTCCGCATGGGCGCAGAAATCTTTCATCATCTTAAAAAGACCCTCAAAGAAGCTGGTTTGATGACCGCGGTAGGTGACGAAGGTGGCTTTGCACCAAACCTCCCCCACAACGAAGCTGCTTTTGACTACATTATAAAAGCCATTGAAAAAGCCGGCTACAAACCTGGAGAAGACGTATTACTGGCTATCGACGCGGCGGCTTCCGAGTTCCACGAGGACGATGGTTACCACATCAAAGTAGAAGGTGAAGCTCGCGTACTGAATGGCGCCGAAATGGTGGATTTTTATGCCGGATTAGTTGAAAAATACCCCCTCATTTCAATTGAAGATGGTCACGACGAAAACGACTGGGAAGGCTGGAAGTTAATGAACGAACGACTTGGTAAAAAAGTGCAAATCATGGGCGATGATTTACTCGTAACTAACGTGAAACGGTTGCAGAAGGCGATCGATGAAAAGGTGGGCAATTCAATTTTGATTAAATTGAACCAAATCGGAACCCTGACCGAAACCATCGAGGCGATTAAGATGGCGCACGAGGCCGGTTGGACCGCCGTGGTCTCGCACCGCTCTGGTGAGACTGAAGACACAACCATTGCGGACCTGGTGGTAGCGCGCGAAACCGGGCAGATTAAAACTGGTTCGCTGTGTCGGACTGATCGGGTGGCTAAATACAACCAATTATTGCGGATTGAGGAGGCGCTCGGTGAGCGCGCGGAGTATTTGGGGAGGAAGGCGTTTAGTAATTTGACTAAATAACTCTTATTCAGTATAGTAATTGACCATCTACCCAGTAGCTTTGCTATTTAATGAGTAGAATTGATGCTTTCTAAGCTGTTAAATTCGCTCTAAATAGAACTTTGACAACTGGATGATGAGAAAGGTCACCCACTTTGGATGTCTCCTTTTTTTGCTAATTTTTTTAGAGAAAGGAGGAGGTATCCACTGACGGGTGCCCGCTTGACATTGTCTGAAAGGCAATCCTACCCATGACCACTGAATACTACGCAGGAACCCTCCCGGCAAATCTGTCCAGACTGCTGATGCGGTCCTTTCCGGATGGGGGGAATCCGAATCCTGGGAGGCTCGACAGGATCATGCCGGAGATGCTGAAGCGCGCCGCGCGCGCCACAGAGATGTGGGAGCATGTCCAGCGCCACCGGGGCCAGGCCCCGCAGGGTCACAGGCAGAAGGAAGCTCGGAGCAGCCTCGAGGCCTTCTGGCAGGATGTGGTGGAGGTCCTCAAGCAGGACCTGGACTTCGTGAACAGGATCCTCGAGCGCGACGAATCCTGGTGGCCCTTCACGCGGGGGCCCCGCACCGTCACGAAGTCCCAGCTGGACATCCCCCCCCAGGCCCTGCAGCAGCTGCACGAGAACCTCCAGGCCATGCTCCCGCCGCCCAAGAAGAAGGCCTCAGGTCAGCCGCCCCTCACTGAGATGCGGGGCTAGAGTCCCCTCTCCCGCCCCCACCCCCCCGGACCGGCCACCGTGGCCGGCCGGGGAATGACGTCCTCATCATTCAG
>CAYWKJ010000019.1:0-25689 GCA_964459205.1 uncultured Candidatus Peribacteria bacterium
GAGCAACAGTTTTGTAAACTGTGGGTCCTCGGTTCGAGCCCGAGTGTCGGCTCCATATATCATGGGCAGGTTCCAGAGTGGCCAAATGGGGCAGACTGTAAATCTGCTGGCTCCGCCTTCGGGGGTTCGAATCCCTCCCTGCCCACCACTACTTAAAACGGAATTTATTCCGTTTTTTGAGTTTATTCCATCAAAATCGAACTTGCCGCTGCCTTAACTGCTGCTTGATCCGCGGTAAAGTTCTCAACTTCAGTCATCATAAAATAAACATAATTGATGAGTAGCTGCTCTTCGTCAACAACGAGCGTCACCCATTCTGCTTTTACCGGAAGTTCATTCCAAAGACCTTCATAAATTTCCCAGGTCACTTCATAAGGGCCAATTACTCCTGTTCCAGCATCAATTAAATCTTCTTTCAAAACATCATAAGATTCATCATGGAAAGCTTGGCGCCAAATTTTCAAAACAGTTGGGTCATTATCGTCGGCACGCTCTCTTGGATAAAAGGTAACACCATTTTCATCAGCACTAGTATTTACCCAGTCTGACGGATAAACAAATGGCACCGTAAAAGCCAAACTTCTATATTTTTTGTAATCTGATGGGACACAACCGCTATGCAATTGCTTAACACAAGAAGTCCCTTCAACAATATAACCAAATTCCTCTGGCTCAACTGATTCCCCATTCACCTCTTCCTCTTCGGTCCCGTCGAACAAAGGAATGCCTTGGTTAGAAGTAGAAAGACAGGCTGGTAAAACAAAAGTTAACACTAGCAAAAACCCAATAAAAGGAAGTAATTTAGAGATTTTCATAAAGTAGATTGAAAATTGTAAAAATCGCTTAAGAAAGCGGATCGCATGATAGCAAAACCAGGAAATAATGTCTATTTTAGGGTTGATTAATTTAGTTTTTTATGATATCAATCAGTTCTATGTCAAGCCACCCCAAAAGGCACTCTACCTTCTGCCTCGCGCAGAAGATGAGGAAAAGCACTCTTGTGGGGCTTTAGGCATAGTTGATCCTTGGCAAGTGGGTAAAGTATATAAAGTTATTGGCTTAGGGCCGCCCCGTTGTGGGGCGAGGATTCTAATCGTCGCGCTTTTTTAAAAGCGCTCCTCACCTTTCGTCGGGGCGGCCTAATTACAATACTCACACGGTTTTCAACGTATATTTGGTCGTTCAGTTCCCTCTCCTTCCCCGCACGCTGTGCGGACACCCCTCTTGCTACTCATGAGATCGTTCCAAGGTCTCTTCCGCTAGGTCCGAGTGCTTCGCCCTGAGGTGCTCGATAAACCAAATGATTTCGCGCCCGCGACTTTATTTTTCTCCAGACTCCCAGACACGTAAGGAGACGTGAATGGCAGATCGTTTAGGAAAGGGAATCAAGTTCTTGCAGGAAAACTCATTATTCCTGCTTATCGGAACCGCGCTTGCGCTAGCTTGGGCCAATTTGGACCATGCCAGCTACGAGCACGTGCTCCATTACCCTCTGCTCGAGAATCGTTTCTTCGGGTACTTGCACCACGGTCACCGCGTGATCAACTTGCACTACCTGGTCAACGATTTGTTCTTCGCCTTCTTCTTCGCCAAGGCGGCAAAGGAGGTGTGGGAACAACTTCTTCCCGGGGGTAATCTTCACAACCCTAAAGAAGCCGCCACTTCGCTCTTTGGCATGGGCGGAGGCATGATCGGACCCGTGGTGGTCTATCTCGGCGGCGCCTACTTGATAGGAGAATTCAACGACCTCAGCCATGGGTGGGCTGTCTCGTGCGCCACAGACATCGCGTTTTCCTACATGGTCGCGCGATTCGCCTTTGGCCCCAAGCACGTCGCCATCCCGTTCCTGCTCCTCATGGCCATCGGAGATGACGGCGCCACGCTCGCCATCCTCACCACGGTCTACCCGCAGGGAGAAATCCAACTGATATGGCTGGTGCTGCCCGCGCTCGCCATCGTACTCGGCCTGACCTTCAACAAGGTCTTGAAGCTGCGTAGCTTCTGGTGGTACATCCTGATCCCTGGCGCCATCTCGTGGATCGGCTTCGCACTCGCAGGCCTCCATCCCGCGCTTGGCCTAGTTCCAGTGATCCCCACCATGCCACACGCCAAGTCTGACTTGGGAATCTACCACAGCCAAGAAACAAAACGAAAGGACACTCTGAGCGAGTTCGCCACCTGGTGGGAAAATCCGATCGAACTGATCCTGTTCGCGTTCGGCCTGTGCAACGCCGGCGTCGTGTTCAGCTCCATCGGCAAACCCTCCCTGCTGGTCATGGTCTCACTGATCGTGGGCAAAGCCATCGGCATCTGGCTCGGCGCCATGTTCGCGGTGAAGGTCTTCAAGTTCAGCCTCCCTGAGGGGATGAACAGCAAGCACCTCTTCGTTGTCGGCTGCGCCGCCGGCATCGGGTTCACCGTGGCCTTGTTCGTCGCCACCGTCGCCTTCCCGGCAGGCGAGCTCCAGGATTCGGTCAAAATGGGAGCCCTGCTCTCGTTCTCCGCCGCGATCGTCACCCTGATCTTCGGCCGGATCTTCAAGGTTAAGGAGGCTGTGAACTCTAGCTGATCGATACTATATGAACATGCTGCGGGCCATAAATTCCGTCGTATTTTCAAATCGTATTGGCCCTAGGCTCTAGCAACCAACAACCTACGCGTTGGGAGGCAGCGGGCCTTCCAGTCCGCTGCTTCCCTCTTTGAAAACCACCGCAAGTTTTACCCACTTGCCTATTCCTTATAAAATCCCTACAATCAAACCACCTTTTTTGGCGTATCTAACGTTCAATAATGCCGAGATTTATAGTTGAAGGTGGCCACCCTTTAAGAGGCACCGTAAAAATTCATGGCTCCAAAAACGCAGCTTTGCCAATTTTGGCGGCCACACTTCTAACCAAAGATGAGTGCACCTTACGCAACGTACCTAATATTTCGGATATTCACGCCTTCCTAAAAATTCTCGAGGGAATCGGTTCAAAATTCGAATACAACAAAGGAACACTTAAGATTCAAACTCTCCAAATCGGCACCATCCAAGCGCAACAAGAACTGGTTCAACAGATGCGCGCTTCGATCCTGCTTCTTGGCCCACTTTTGGCCCGCAAAGGCGAGGCTGAAATGGTTTTTCCAGGTGGATGCGTGCTGGGCAAACGCTCTATTCACGCACACACCCACGCCCTTGAAAAACTTGGCGCCACTATCGAAGACACGGAACAAGGAATCCGCGCCACGGCCAAAACTTTACACGGCACAAAAATCATCATGGCTGAATCTAGTGTGACGGCCACGGAAAACGCCATTATGGCCGCAGTTCTCGCTAAAAACACTACCAAAATTCACTGGGCTGCCATGGAGCCACACGTTCAAGACCTTTGTCATTTTTTAAATTCCATGGGCGCGCAAATTCGCGGCATTGGCACGCACACTCTTTTTATCGAAGGCGTTTCTAGCCTTCACGGAACAGATTACGAAATCACCTCAGATTATCTTGAGGCTGGCACTTTAGCTCTGGCTGCGGTCCTAACTCGCGGCACCGTTACTCTCGAAAACATAGTCCCGGATCACTTAGACAGCTTTTGGCAAAAACTAGATGAAGTTGGCGCAAAATTCACTCTTACCGAAAATTCCGTTACTTTCCACCCACTCCCCAAAAATCAGAATTTTAAAGCAGTGGAACAACTCAAAACCGCGGTTTTCCCAGGTTTCGCCACAGATCTTCAGGCTCCTTTCACCGTTCTCCTAACCCAAGCAGACGGCGAAAGCAAAATGTTTGAAACTCTTTTTGATGGACGCTTAAAATACCTCTACGAGCTCGAAAAAATGGGCGCTAAAGTTGAGATCCACAATTCTCATCAGGCCACCATTCAAGGCCCCACTCCACTCCGGGGCACAAAAATTGTTAGTTGCGATATTCGCGCTGGGGCAGCCATGGTCCTCGCCGCCCTTACAGCCAAAGGTGTTACCGAAATTAGTGACATCCGTTATATAGAGCGCGGCTACGAAGATCTTCACAAGACCTTAAATAGCCTAGGCGCCAAAATTACTCGCAAAAAACCCGTTAGTTAAACTGTAATAAATTCACCCTTTATACGTTTCTATTACCTGAATTTTATTTTTTCTAACCTTAAATCATGAAAAAAACCACAATTTTACTTGGTAGCCTTTTACTTATTGTTTTCACCACTGGGTGCACTATCGACATTAATGTTGATGAAGACGAGCTAGATCAAGAGCTGATTGACCTTTTAGATGATGTTGAAGACGTTGATATTGATATTAATGTTGATGAAGATGATGAAGATGATGACGAAACTACTGAAGAAGAGCCAATCGAAGCTACTGGCGCTACTGAAGGCCCAGTTACAGTCACCATTGAGGAAGGCACAAATTTTAATGAGTATCTAACTTACTTAAAACGTACTGCTTACGAAGAAGATTGGTTTGATAGAGATAGCGATGATTGTCAGTATTTTTACAAAATGACTGCTAGTCAAGATTATCCAATTGCGGTCGAAGATTTTAACTCTGAGGAAGTTCAAGCTGCTCTTTTAGAAATTTTGGAAGACGCGGATGAGGTAGCCGCTTTAACAGAAGCAATTGTTGACCGGGTAAATGCTGACGGAGACGAAGGTGCGCGCCAAATTTGTAGTGGTCGCAACGGAGTGTTTATAGTTTTCACAGAAAGCCACACCACCATGACTCTTACTTCTTGGGATAACGAAGCCCTTACTTTAGACGACATCAAAACTTTTGAAGGTTTAATTGATCTTAGTTATTCATTTGAGCCAGATGCTATGCCAAAAAAGGCAATTGTTATGACTGGATATGGTGACGCTGGATACTTGTCTTGGAATTACTATTTGATAAATACAAGAATGAATACAGTAACTAAAGTAGAAAGCTGTACTGGTCACTTTGTTTCTAATGAAGATGGTGGTTCGACTGATCAATTTGAATTTGAATGTGAAAAGGAATACACCGGATAAGTAATTCTGATTCGGCCTTCCAAATCAGTACGCAAAACTTGAGATTCCAGGGACCCTAGATTGGCTAGGGTCTCTTGGTGTGGGTGCCCAAAATCATTATCAATTCCGCATTGAATAGCCACGATTTCTGGAGAAACTGCTGCTAAAAATTCTGGGCCCGAGGCCGTGCGGCTGCCATGATGTCCTGCTTTCAAAAGTTCAGCCTGTAAATTTGCGCCTGCGGCTAGCAATTCCTCCTCGATTTCATGCTCGGCATCACCAGTTAAAAGCACGTCAAAATCTTTGTAACTCACGCGCAAAACAATCGAACTATTATTAATGTTTTTAAATTCCTGGCCTAGTAGTGATTCAGTTGGGTAAAGCACATTAAAAGTTGCTTCTCCCAGGGTAAATTCTTGGCCCTCGGTTACTTGAATCGGCACGTTAAAATAGGCAATTGCCTCCAAAAAAGCATCATAAACCGGGTTGTTGTAAGCGGCCCCAGTTAGCAAAACCGCTTCCACTTGGTATCGCTCCAAAACCGGAACCAAACCCATGACGTGGTCCGCATGCGGATGAGTTAGCACCACCAAATCAATTTTACGATCTAAAAAAGGCATAACCTCGGCCAATTCCTCAAGCACGATTTGTTCAGGCCCGCCATCGATCAAAACTTGCTCACCACTCGGGGTGGTTATCAAAATCGCATCTCCTTGTCCCACATCCAAAAAATCCACCATAAACTGGTCGTGTGGCAGCCGTGAATAATGAGTCCAACCTAACGTCACTAAAATCACTCCCAAAAATCCTAAAATCCCTAAAAAACGTTTCATTTTACCCTTATAACACAGAGGGATGAACAAAAGATGAACGGGCAAAAGAAGAGCTGGGGGTCCTTTTGGCGACATGTACCAAACGTTTGACATGTTGATTTAGCGCTACCTGGAATCATTGTATACCTGTCAAGCTATTGTACATGCGCGCATGGGGATCCCCTAAAACCCCAAAAAGTTTTGAACAAACTAAAACTTTCTGTGGGGGGATTGACATAAATTTGGAAGTCTTTAAAATACCTACCTGGTAAAAATCAAAAAATATATGGTAGAAGAGTATGTGCCTGCTGAAGCTACCACCCCAATAGAAATCACGGATAGCCATCCGATTTATGATGCGTTGGCTGCCTGGTTACTTGAAGTTAGTGAAGCTCAAAATACAAGAAGAAATATACAGCAAGTAATAGTTTCGACTATTTTGCAGGGCGAAGGAAGCTGGGTTGCAGAGGCAGATATTGGAAAGTTAGTTAAAGAGGCAGGCGGTGCTAGTAATTTAAGTAAAGCTTATAAAGCACTAAGGGAGTCAGGAACAGGGGAGCTCTTTGAAATAAGCCCTCCAGGCAGCATGATAGGAGGTAGATGGGGGGCAAAATTTAATCAAGTTCGCATGGCTTTTGCCTTGCCAGAGTTTACCGCCGCAGATGAAGATTTTTTAATGGAGCAATTAGGTGATGAAGAATTGAGATCCACCCTGCAGCATGTTGTCGCTAGATTTCAAGCAGCCTTAAAAGAGATGGGAGCAGCAGTAGCTGATTTGCCACACATAAAAAGCCCCTCACCAGCTCCAAGCCCAGCTCCAAAAAAATTATCTCCAGCAGAGCGCGTTGAAGAAATCAAAGTAAATTGGGAAAAAACCCAACTTATTAGAGAAAAATTCGCAACTTTATCATTAGAAGAACAGAGAGATTTATGCGAACAATTGGTGAGAAGTAAAAACTCTAGACTAAGACATGCGAGTAACATTGCACAAGGAGCAGAAGCAATTAGAAGAATTTTGTCTCAAGAAAATCCAAGTCTGTCTTTAAAGGAATTAGGGTTAATGTTTCTTCGTGAGGGAGAGTTAGAAGAAACTACTAAAGAATCAGCTTTAAAAGCCCGATATTATAAAGCTAGAGGCCGAGTAAATGATTTAGGGGTCCTTTGTTTTGGTTATCTCCCTGATCAAATGAGTATTAACCCCGAAGAAGTGGAAAGGATTTTGATAGAGTTGTTTACCTTAAGAAAGGACCCTTTTATTGAGGATTACGAATCTGTTTTGGTTTCTCGGGCTGATTCCTTGCAGCCTCTTGGTCCTCCGACAAGGCCCCAAAAAAAACGTAAAAAAGTTGAAGTTGAACCTGTGAGGGAGCTCGCAACAGAATGGGCAAAATTAGAAAAATTACGTACCGAGTGGGGAGCTTTAAGCGTCGCCGAGCAGGAAGCAAGATGTTCTAAATACTTATCACATCGTGAAATAGAGGGAAATCACGACATTAGCACCAGCCAAGTCTTAGCTAGAGCTTTACGTGCTGTTGAACCATTTTTAGATGTTCGGGAGCTTGATCCGTATATGTTTATGGCTGGGGAAGATCCAGTCAGTGTAGGTTCAATGGAATTAGCTAAACGTCGCGCCACACAACGCAAAATTATTAATAGTACTCTTAAAGAAGAGTTGCTAGGGATAGTACTCCGAGAAGAAAGAGGGACTCTAGTTATAGACCCACAAGTCGCGGCTAGACTTTTTAAGCAATTATTAGCAATAGAATTAAAGGGATTTGTAAAACCTAAACATCAAGGCCCCACAGTAGTTAGAATTCCGATTGGCAGCTATAATCAGCCTTTCCCAGGAAGTCATCCGGATGATGTAAAAGGCACATCAGGTGGTGTTTCTAGAACTTTATCTTTTCTTCGCGCTGATAGAGATAGGAATGCAAGAAGTTGGCAGGCCGAGGATGATGAACAAGGTGAACGAGTGGATGTAGATGGCATGGCCGATGTGGGGATTGTTGCTGACCAATTAGCTGAAATAGCTGCACTTACAGGGCTGGGTGAGGAAGAAGATGAAGGTGATTTAGAAGAGTGGGGAGGTGAAGAGCCTGCTGCTCCAAAAGGAGGCGATCTGGACAAATTACGCTTGATTAGAGAATCCCATCAACGGGTCCAGAGGAGGTTAAAAAAAAGTAAATAAATTGCACCCCAAAATTATTATTTAAAAAAATTAAAAATGGTTGATTTACCCCCCCGGGGCAGACACACAAACTGGCAACGAGGTCTTGGTTGAAGCAGCTAGGTCCCAAAATAATAAAATGGCCTCGTTGTTAGATGATATTTTTTATGCGGAATTTTCTTTAATTAAAGAAGATGTTGCCGCTGTTGCATGCAAAATTTTAGGTGTCACTCGTGAGGCTTGCCGAGATTTAATGGAGCCGATAGATCTAGATATAGAAATCGATGTTGTTCAAATAGCCCAAAGAATTAGATTGGTAGAAATATTAACCGAAATACTGGCTATAGTTGAGGTGCGTTCGCTGGGGCGTGATGATCTTGCGCATTTGCAAGTAGAGCCTATTTCTATGACACCTCTTGAGGATCCAATCCCTGGTTTAATCGACCAAATATCTGAGGCTTCCCCTGGCCATGAAAGAAGGCATCTTATTAACGCCGTGGCTAATTTAGCAGATTTGTCATTTAGTCAGGTAGATTGCCATTTAGGTAAGCCATTAAATTTCAGGGCCAGACCAGCAACACGCGTTAGACGCGAAAAAGTAGTTATTGCCTTGCGCCAAATTCTACAGGGGTTAGCTGCAGATGAAATCACGCTTCCCTTGGAACCCGTTGAGGTGGTTGAGGGGGAAAGTCCTTGGCGGGAGTAAAAGAATAGCCGCCTGACCCAGAGGGCCAAGACGGCTACGCAGATCCTAATTTCAGGCGGTGCTTAACGCGCCTCAGGCGCGAGCAACGCTTATTTGCGGCGGCGGCGAGAAAGTACGCCTCCACCAAGAAGTGAAGCAGCTCCAAGTAAAGCAAGAGCCGGTCCGGTCACTGGCAGCGCAGCTGTAGCTACAGCACCTTCACTCATGTTGCCAGCTTCATCAACGGTAACAACTTTGAACATGTAGGTTTCTCCTTCAACACCACCCTCGTATGAGTACTCAGTAGCATCGGAGAGTGAACCAACTTCTTCGTAAGTTTCTCCATCGTCAGTACTGACATAAAGAACCTGATCAACCATGTCACCGGCGGTGTTTAGACTGCCTTCCCAGCTAAGGTCAACAATCATATCCATTACACTAGCAACTAGGTCAGTTACATCTTCGGGAGCAACAACATCTTCTAGGGTGTCGCTAACTTCAAACTCATCTGGAGTGGTGTAGGATTTTGCGCTAGAGAAGCCACCGTCAGTGGCGTTTTCAGCAGCGTCCATTACTCCAGTAGCAGTTACAAAATATTCGGTAGCAGCAGTGTGCTCACCAGTTGTAAGTACTAGAGTGGTGCGGTCTTCGACCATGTCACCGTTTTCTTCATCAGTAGTGATTAGGTATTCAACCGCTAGAACTTCGACAACATTGTCTGCGCCATCAAAAATTTCAAACGCATCCAAGGCTGGCTCAAAATCATCTTCAAGATTTTCATCTTCTGGAAGATAAACTTCTTCGTCAAACATAAGTTCAAGTTCGGTTGCCGAAGCAACTGTTACTGATTCGAGTGAAGGAGCGTCAGTATCAGGCTCAGAATCAACAACATCCAGATCAATATCAACATCTACCATAACATCGGAGTCTCCTTCTGCCATCCAAGCAATTAATTCATCGGCATAGGAACCAGAACATTCTTCAGTAGGGTTGTTAAAAGCTTCATTATATAAATCGGTGTTAGATGCCAAAGCATCTTTATCAAATGAACATTCAAGAGATAGGTCCTTAAATCGATCTAAAGATTCACTAGGAGTAGCGGTGCAAACGTGATTAACTACACAATTATCGCCATCCTCGCCTATAGTTACATCATATGTGTATCCAAGCATGCTGAACTCAAAAGATGTAGCAGAGCAAGAAGCTAGGTTTTCTTCAAAGCAAGGAATATCGGTGCCGCATTCCACAACTTCCTCTTCGACTGCACATTCAGTGCCAGTGAAAAGGGCTGTATCAGAGGTGCCGCTAATCACAGCGTGATCAAAACGGTCTTCAATTTCTACGCCCACAGTCATTAAATACTGGGCGCCAGCTTCCATTTCTTCGGTAGTCAAAACTAGTTTTTCATCACCGCTATCTGCATGACTAACACTAGCAATTTCTAATAGAAGCAGGTTGTCCAAACTTTCAATAGTAAAGGCTTCGCCAGGATTTTCTTCTGGGAAGGTTACTGCTTCTGAAAAAGTAACTTCAATTACGGTACAACTAGTTGCTTCGGCATCTAATACAGTTGGATGTTCGCCATCGTCGCCTGCTCCTTCGGGAGTCGCACTCTCCTCAAAAGAATATTCTAGGCTTTCGTTTTCAGCGTCATCTACTGCTGTGACGGCAAAGTAATACATAGTAGCGTTTTCTAGGCCGGGAACAGTGTATTCAAGTACATCCCCAACTTCTAAAAAGCCAAGATTATATTCTTCGCCAGCCTCGGTAACTGATTCAGTTCCAAAGTAGACTTTATAACCTGTTACAGCAACATTATCTGTGGCTGCGTCCCAAGTTAGAGTAGCTTCGCCGTCACCCGGTGTGACTGCTAAGCCATCAACATAAGAAGGAGCCTCTGTGTCTGGCTCGGTGTCTTCCGCAAAAGCGGCACCAAAATGGCCCATTCCAATAACCATCATGGTGGCGACCGCATAAGGTAGCGACCGTTTTAAGAGTTTAAGTGTGCGATACATAGTGTATTTGTTTTAGTGTTAGTTTTGTGTGATTTTTTTAAATCATAAAATTTTACCATAAAAGGAGGATTCCTTCAAGTAGGGGGAATTGACGCGTTTAAGAGATGTGTTATGAGGAGGAGAGGTGGGGTATCCCTATTCGTCCATGTACAATAGCTTGACAGGTATAAAATGATTCCAGGTAGCGCTAAAAACACATGTCAAACGTTTGGTACATGCGGCCAAAGACATACCCCTACTTCTTCTTTCCCTTGGTCACGGTTATCTTAGTGATGGTGTGTTTTTCCATTTCATCGACCGTGATTACGTAACCTTTGCCTTTGATTTCTTCGCCGCGGCGCGGGAAGCGACCCAGTTTTTCGGTGATGTAGTAGGAAATTGTTTTGTGTTCTTGGCAGGGAATTCGCACCTTAAGCGCGTCGTTGATTTCTTCAATTTCGGCTTTTCCACTGGCCTCTAGTTCGGTTTTTCCAATCAAGGTTACCTCGGATCTTTCGTCTTCATCAAACTCGTCTACGATTTCACCCACAATTTCTTCGAGAATATCTTCTAAAGTAATAAGCCCCATGGTGCCACCGTGTTCATCCAAAACAATGGCCAAGTGAGTGCGGCGTTTTTGGAATTCATTAAACAGAGCGTTGATTTTCTTAGAACCCGGGATCATAAGCGGTTCAAGTAGATCCAAATCTGTTAATTTGTGATCCATTTCGTCACGGTGCAGGTGTCCGAGTAAGGTTTTTACAGTCATTAGGCCCACTACGTGATCGATTGAATCCTTATAAATTGGGATTCGAGAATGGTGATGTTGAGCTACAAATTCCGCGGCATCGTGAATTGTAGAATCCACAGAAAGAGCCTGAATATCCACACGCGGAACCATGATGTCGCGAACGCGGGTATCGGTAAATTCCAACACGTTTTCGATAAGCTCTTTTTCATTAGCTTCGATCGCACCTTCTTCGGCGCCAATGCTAACAAAAGCTTTGAGCTCGTCTTCTGTTACGTGGGATTCTTTTTTGCGGCCAGAAACAAACAAAAGCACTTTAACTAACCCGTCGAGTAACCAAACCGCCGGGGTAAACACCCAAAAAAGAACAATCAGCGGGGGAGCCATCAATCGAGAAAGACTCTTGGCGTGGCTGGTGGCAAAAGATTTCGGCACAATTTCTCCAAAAATAAGGATAAACAGGGTCAAGGCACCAGTAATAACACCCAGAGCAGAACTGCCAAGAAGCTCCTGAAAAACCATGGTTGAATAAACCGAAGCCAAGATATTCACCAGGTTATTTCCGATCAAAATCGTAATCAGCAGCTTGTGGGGATGACTTTTTAAAAACTTAACGCCAGTAGCGCCTTTGAGTTTTTTTTCGGACATATCCCGAACCGTCGCCGGCGAAAGCGATACGAGAGCGGTCTCTGATCCAGAGAAAAATCCAGAGAGGCCGAGCAGCAGTACTAAAATAAGAATTTGATCGATCATAAATGCAAAGATGAGTGTAGCATATCTGGTGGCAAATCTGCTAGCCTTCTGCTAATCTTGAGCCACTATGTTAAGAAACGATCTTGCAAAAATTATTCAGGAAACTGTGGGAAAAGCGTTTCCCGGGCACGCTGACACCCCTGTAGAAATTGAATACCCAGCCGATCCGTCACACGGTGACTACTCCTGTAATAGCGCGCTCCGCCTCGCCAAACAAGTTGGCAAGGCTCCGCGCGAGGTCGCGCAAATCATCATCGACAACCTCCAAAAACCAGACTTCGTCCAAACCATTGAAATCGCCGGCCCCGGCTTCATTAATTTTTACGTTGCCCCTGATTATTTAGTGGGAAACCTCCGCGGCATCCTCACAAAAAAAGAAAAATACGGCACCAACTCCGACGGGAAAGGCCAAAAAATTGTCGTTGAATACTCCTCACCAAACACCAACAAGCCACTCCATTTAGGACACGCTCGCAACAACTTCCTTGGGATGGCTGTGGCCAACCTTCTCGAAGCCAATGGCTACGAAGTCGAGACCACCCAAAACGTAAATGACCGCGGCATTCATATCTGTAAAAGCATGTTAGCTTATGAAAAATGGGGCCGCGACACCAGCCCCGAAAGCATGGACCAAAAAGGCGACCATTTTGTGGGCGATTATTATGTTAAATACTCACAAGAGGCCAAAACAGACGACACACTCGAAAGCGAAGCCCGCGCCATCCTCAAAAAATGGGAAGATGAAGACCCGGAAACGCGCGAGTTATGGGAGCGCATGAACGGTTGGGTTTATGACGGATTTAACGAAACCTACGACCTTATTGGATCTCATTTTACTTTTACAACTTACGAAAGTCAGTTTTCCGAAGGCGGCCGTTCGCTCGTCGAAGAGGCTCATAAAAAAGGAATTGTCGAAGAGATTGAAGGCGGAGCTCTAGCCATTGATTTATCAGATTGCGGACTGGGTGATTCCGAAACCGGCAAAAAAGTTTTGGTCCGCTCCGACGGAACCACAATTTATGTCACCCAAGACATTCAATTAGCCGTAGAAAGAATGAAAGAAACCAAAGCCGACGGCATAATTTACGTGGTTGGAAACGAGCAAGACTACCACTTCAAAGTTTTATTCGCGGTTCTCAAAAAATTCGGACACAAGTGGGCCGAAAAACTCCACCATCTAAGCTACGCCATGGTTAACCTTCCGTCCGGAAAAATGAAATCCCGCGAAGGCACCACCGTAGATTTAGACAATTTAGTCGCAGAGTTAAAAACCCTCGTCGACAAAGAAATAACAGATAGAGACATGCCTTACAAAGGCCAAGAAAGAGACGATTTAATTCACGCTGTGGCGCTGGGAGCACTCAAATATTTCATCCTAAAAATCGACCCCAAATCCGACATGATGTACGACCCCAATGCTTCGATAGATTTTCAAGGAAACACCGGCCCCTACTTGCAATACACCTACGCCCGAATCCAATCAATTTTGCGAAAAATAGAAGACCTAGAAAGGCTCCAAAACCAAGCTGTCTCCCACGAGACTTTTACTGAACCAGAAGAGATCGCCATCCTCCGCAAACTCCAACTTTTCCCAGAGGTAATCAAGTCCGCCACCAAAGACTACCGCATCCACGGAATTACCAACTACCTCTACGACCTCGCCCAAGAAACCAACAGTTTCTACGTTAAACACAAGGTTTTGGACGGCCCATCAGAAGAAAAAAGCACCGCCCGCCTACAACTAGTCGCGGCCGTGGCCCAAGTTTTGAAGAATGGATTAGGGATTTTGGGGATTGAGGCGGTGGGGAGGATGTAGGGATATAAAATAGTAATAAGATGTTTGTTTCTAAAGAATTTATTCACACTTGGGAAGTATTAATAGGATCTGCTCTGGGGCCCTTTTTAGCGATAATTCTTTCTGCTATAGGCTTTTTGATAAAAGAAAAATGGCAAAAAAAAGAAAATTTAAAAGAAGCTTTAAGAAGAACAGAGATTGGCTTAACTGATACTTTAAATCAAACAGAAACCTCTATAAGTCAATTAGAGTATTTTGTAGATAGGGTAGAAGCTATTATTAAAGAAATAAAAGAGATAAAAGATGAAGGGATGTATGCGATTAATGAAACTAATTTCCCACCAACAATTAATATATACTTTGATGAGGAATTAAAGAGATTAAAATTTAAAAGCTACTATCTACATAATAAAATTTTAAGTGTCGGATTTATAGTTAAATGGGTAAACAGTACAATTAATCAATTTAGGAAGGATTTTGTAAATTTAGTAAGAAAAAATGAGTTTTTAGTGACAATGAAAATCGACCCTAAAACACAAAGGACAAATTATTTAGATACTTTAGAGGGATTTATTAAAATGGTTAAAGAGTTTTTGGGGACATTAAAAACAGATCATACAGAATTAATGGCGCAGGCAAGAATATATAATAGAAAACTAATAAAAGAGTATTTTTGGACTCTATGGAAAAATGAAGGGGAAAGTTTTAAATATTTTAGAAACAACAAGGCCATATTAGAATATAGAAGGGGTGATCAAATTATTGATAGAATTGATAAGTTAATAGCCCCAGAAGTTATGCAATTAATTAGCAAGGCTAAAGCTAAAGATTCCGAAAGATCAAAAAAATAAATTTTTGGCGTCAAATTATAAAATTTTTTATGTCCAAATCAAGCAAAATTCCAGAGGAAATGTTAGATTTTTCGCAAATTTATGTAATTTCGGCAGCGAAATTAGCAGAACAATTTAAAACTCCGCACAAAACGATCATAAAAGATTATTCAAAAGGGCATTTTTTTATGTGCACATTTTTTACTTGCACACGGGATAGAGCTTTATTTAAAAACACTTATGCAACTAGTTAGTTATAGGCCTCCAAATACTCACGATCTAGAAAGATTATTAAGTATAGTAAACCCATTAATTAAGAAAAAGTGCGGATATAAGAGAAATCTTTTTACCAAAAAACAAGAAATTTTTATTAATTATTTAAACAGAAATATACAATTTAGGTACCCAACAAATGTAAGAGGAACAATTGATCCCACAATGTTTAATGAAGCCGAAAAGTGGTCGCAAAAAAAAGTAGATAGATTTATTTCAAATTGTTTTTTGATGTATGAAAGGCTTAACGATTGGGGGTATAGAATTACATTAAAATTGAAAAAATAAACTCCTTTCCCACATTATGATCTCTAAACCAACCATCACCAAAGCCGATCTCAACCTTTTCCTGTCTCATCAGCAGGAAATCCTGCAAATCGAACGAGATCTGATCGAAAACAGCTCATCAGCCTATCTTATAGACGAAGAGGATGAGATGGATTTTATGGTGGATGCTTTTAAACACGGTGGCTACGCCTATTTACTCCAAAAAGACACGAAGCTGATTGGGTTTATGGTGGTTGGGCCTTTAGACGATGGTTCAGATCTTCCGGAGTCTGTTACGCGTTCTTTTCCTGCCCAAAACTGTCTTCACATCAAAATGATGTACATCAAAGACACTGGTCAGGGGCTGGGAAATTTAATGATGAAAAAGCTAATCAATGAGCTTGATAAAGATCAGTGGAAATACCTATTTGTTAGAACTTGGGTCGATCCACCTAACGAGGGCGCCATTAATTTTTATACCAAGCACGCTGGCTTCCGCATTGTCCCGGGCTCTATTGTGGAATCTACCAAAACAAGACAAGATAATAGCGACACTTTCCAGATTAAGAGACAGTATTTTGCTAGGAAAATTTAACCAATTAAAGCATGGATCCAATTGAATTAATCGGTTTCACTGCAGGCGGCTTAGTCGCAATATCGTTAGCCCCACAAGTAATAAAATCTTGGCAAACAAAATCGACTAAAGACATTGCCATTTCATGGACGCTGATAAATCTCAGCGGGCAAATTCTTTGGATTGTTTATGGATTTTATATCAACAGTATTCCGTTAATAGTGATGAGCTCAATTACGCTACTCATGACATTGTCGTTGATATCTCTTAAATTGAGATTTGGTTAAATAAATCTTTGTCATGACTCAAACTCTCCTCTTCTTATCCCTCATGGTCCCCATCACCTGGTCTCCCGGGCCTAACAACATTATGTCTGCTTCGGTCGGGGGTAAGTACGGAGTTTTGCGAAGCATTCCTTTTATAATCGGCCTGAATGTTTCGAACATTATCTACGCCATTGGAACCGGTTTTGGATTAGGAATTATTATGGAAAAGTATCCCGTAACAGTTGAAATCCTTAAATACGCTGGCGGGGTTTATGTTTTTTATCTTGGTTGGAAAATCATCACTTCACACCTCAAAACCAAAGCCAAAACCAAGGACATGGGGTTTTTAAGCGGATTCATAATCAGTAGTTTAAACGTCAAAAGCATCACCGTCATCATGCTGATGTATTCCCAATTACTTCGTCCGGATATGAACCTGATCACAGAGGTTTTAACTCTTTCGTTTTCGTTTGTTTTGCTCTGTATAATCGGACATTTTGGCTGGGCTTTTATCGGTGAATTTTCATCAAAAATCTTCCTTTCCTCAAAAGCCATCAAGATTCAAAACTACGTATTTGGTGGGATGTTGTTTTGTACCGGGGTGTGGATTTTGGTGGGGTAGGGCGTTCTCGTGATATGATATTTACATCATGATTTCCAAACAAACCATCACCGACAAAATCGCCGAGATTAACGGAAAGCCATGGTCCCCAGTGGACGTGGCCGAGGTTAACGATCAAATAATAAGATTGGCCTTATTTGATGGCGAATATCATTGGCACAAACATGACAACGAAGATGAGTTTTTTCTGGTTCACAGCGGCCAAATTGTCATTCAAATCAAAGATCAGCCCGACATAACTCTCCAAGCAGGCGAAACTGCCGTTATCCCAAAAGGAGTCGAACACTGTCCAAAAAGCATAGAGCCTTCGTATGTTCTGATGTTTGAGCCGTTAAATACTGAGTCTGAGGGGAATTAGATAAAGAGCGATATTGTTTTGACAAACCACCCTTTACATAATAGAGTAAGGTACTTTAAAAAAATATTATGTTAGATTTATTACCAGCAGACGATGAAGCGTTAGATAATTATGTTGAAGCTGTTATGGCTGGGCAAGAGCCTCCAGATCCGAATTTTGATGTTAACGGAGTAATCGTAGAAGCTCTAGGACAACAAAGAAGGGAAATAGAAGGGAATCCAATGTTAGAGTTTTTGGCCTTTAGACAAGGGTTCGAACAAGGAGAGGGATTACCAGCAAGCGATCCATGCGAAAACTTAGAGTATCTATGGGATTGGGATGAAATGGTTGCAGAAGCTAGGAAGGCAGCTTAAATACTCACACCATGCACAGACCAGAAACCAACGCCCCCCAAACAATCTATGTTAAGCGCCAGTTTTTTGAAATGATTCAGGCCAACACCAAAACTCTAGAGGTGCGCGTGGGGTTTCCTATTTTTCAAAACATTAATGTCGGCGATCCAATCACTTTTAGTTCCGGCAGCGGCGAAACCGTGGATGTTGAAATAACAGGTATAAGAAACTATCGGAGCCTAGAAGAATTAGTAGGGGCCGAAGACACAAACAAAATCGCGCCGGGGATACCAGCTGGGATGCTTTTAGCTGAGGCGCGGCGGTTCTTAAAAGCTGCCGATATAGCCCAGCACGGATTGCTGGTTTTTGAGTTTAAGAGGATTGGGTAGATTATTCTCCTGAAACTTCTTGCATTACATCGTATAGTTTGTGAACAAACTGTTTAAGAGGATGCTCTGGATCCATTGCACCAGCATCCGGTTCTAAGCCATCACAAGCTTGCTGCCAAGCTTCTTGTAAGTGTCCTTCATCAAGTTGGACACGAATTGCCTCTTCTTGATCTGCAGTGAGATATGAGGTTCCACTCATAGCTGCTCTCATTTGTTCCAATTCAGCCGCAAGTTCAGGTTCAAGTTGAACAACAAGAGGAGTTGGGGTGGTGGTGGCGCTAGCGCCTTCTGGTGGGGTGGTAGGTGACATAGTATTTAAATTAAATAATAAAGTTTTAAAAATGTTACTTAACCGCGGTGATATTTAATCGGTGAAATCCTTCAGTATTAGGAGTTTCGTCAGACTTCATTCTTTCTAAAATTTTTTGTATAACTATATCTTCAAACCGCCTTCTTTCTTTTTCGACAGTAATACGACTTAAAAAGGGTATTAAAAACGCCTGTCGAAGCCAGTCACTAAAAGCCTTAGGCCCCCCAAAATTTCTACCAAGCCGGTATTCATCAATTTTAAAATCTTGAAAAGGAGATTCAGCCAGCACCTCTGCGTATTCATCTTTGTCGGGAGTAAACCAGGGCCATTTAAACCCTTCAAAATATTTAGCAAACTCGCCTTGCTCCATGACTAATCTCACCACATCAACTGATCGTGGCCAACAATCTCTGGCCGGAAATTCAGCCTGGATCCTACCTTCGGCCTTAAGGGCCTCGTGACACAATCGCAAAAGCCGATCATGATCATGAATCCAGTGCAAACCAGCGTTCGAAAAAATCAAATCAAATCGGTTTTTGAAAGCCATATCAAGAACATCACCCTGTTCAAAAGATAAGTTTAGACCTTCTAAAAATCTGGCCGCTCGAATCATCCCTTCCGAAGAATCCACTCCTACAACTTGTCCTTCTGGGACAAGCGCAGCTAATTTAGCCGTGATCGAACCATCTCCACAACAAAGATCCAAAATATGTTCATCACCTTTGAATTGGCATGCCCCAAGTGTTCTGCGAGCAAATTCATGTTGTGGAGCAGAGGCCTCCCCACGATAGCTATCACCACTAAAATCTACAGCAAACATAGAAAAATAATTAAAAACACTGAGCCGCAATGCGCGCAACCTCTCTGTAATCCCTTCTTAAGGCTTGGTTTACAGCATCAACTTCACTAGGAGGCACTGTTATGGGTTTTCTTTCATAACAAATTTTTGTTGCATCACTAACACTATCTAGGTCACCAGCTTCAATATGACGACGAACATCATCTCCGTAAGCAATCTCGGAATCCTCTCCAAAAGTTGTCTGCCAATTCATCATATTAGGGTGGTAACCGATCCCAAAAGCTTCGCACATTTTTCTTAAAATTGCTTCGGGATCATCTCCTATTTGCTCACAAACAACGCATGACACTCGATCAGAAACACGTGAAGCGTATCGAAACATATCTACAGTATGGCGGTAAGCAGTAACAAATAGATCTAAATCTCCCCATTCAACGTTAGCCCATGAATTCCAAGTATCAACGGGGTCTCTAAACAGGAAAATTGGATCTGTGGCTCGAACCGCATCAGCGCACGGAAAAACATCTAATTTACAATCTGGAAAAGTGCTATGCCCAATTGTTTCTTTACTTACTATTAGCGCATCACTATCAATACCTTCTCCCATAATTTGGCGCCTAAAAATGCTGTAATCTGGTTCTCCGTTAAGCCTTAAACCTGATTTAACAGGTTGATAATGACAGTCTGTGTCGGGATGCTCAGAAAAAGATTGCAAAAGACATGAAGAGGCACTCCGGCAGGGAGACACTAACATTCTAACTTCTGGTTCACCGTTTAAACTCATAAAATAACAATTTAAAAAATATCAATATCTCTCCCTAGTTGCGTCACGTATAACGCCAATGCTCCGTCACTAAAAAATAATCGAGCAAAAGCATTTTCAAGATCTTGATCCTCAAAAATTTGCGGAGGTAATAATCTGGCAAAATCTTCAAACGATACTGTAAAAGCTTCACAGCTAGTAAGTTTTTGCCTAATAAATACAATCCCCGCAAACATTTCCTGCAGATCACGAGGGACTTCGTTTACCCTTTGCTTATAAGAGCCCGTGCTGCAATCTCTTCCAATCACAAAATATGAATTCTCAGGGTCAATCATTAAAGGATTTGGGGCTCTAACAAGAGTATTGTGAGATATAAAATCTCCGTCACGATCCATGTCTCCAATATCAGCAAATCTTAAACTAATCATAAGCCTAGCCAAGTGATACAAATTAAAATTATCAGCATCAATGAGATGCTGTATAAGATTGCAAACAAATTCTCGAAGGGTTTCTTTTAACTTTGTTCTCAATTCTGCGGATTCCTCAAATCTATCAATGAATTCGTTAAGGCGCTGCAATAATTGATTGATAGTTTGTTCCTGGAAAATTAGACTTCCCCAATCTTCGCCTTCTATTCCAACAGGGATAGAAGCGCTTAAATCCATGGCGTCACCGCATCCTTCAATAGGATTAACAGGTACGGGCTCGCTAGGGTGGTCTACAATATGTTGATGATTCAACATACGGGGGTGACTAAAGGGTGGCGATTATTATATGTTTCTTTCAGTTATTGTCAAGATCCAAAGCTATATGTTTGGAGGGATGTTGTTTTTGACTGGGGGGTGGATATTGGTAAACTAATATCATGGAATATTTAGCACTAATCGGATCCGTTACCTTAATCCACCTGCTGGCGGTTATAAGCCCTGGCCCAGATTTAGTTATGTGTATTCGTAATGCCCTTACTTATTCTAGAAAAACAGGGATTTGGACCGCAGTAGGTTTTGGAATGGGTATCGCCGTCCACACCATATATTCATTAGCTGGAGTCGCTATCATAATTTCACAATCTATTCTGCTTTTTAATACAATTAAATATCTTGGAGCAGCTTATTTAATCTACATTGGGATTAAATCCATATTATCCAAATCTTCACATATTGATACTAAGAAACAGCACAAAAAACAGGATATAAGTCCTTTAGCAGCTGTAAAAATTGGCTTTCTTACAAATGTCCTAAATCCCAAAGCCACACTGTTCTTTTTAAGCTTATTCACCATTGTTATATCTCCCGAAACCCCAACCATTATCATGGTGATTATGAGTGCGATTATGGTGCTTAATACGATTTTGTGGTTTTCACTTGTTTCAATATTTCTCACTCAACACAAAATCAAAGGAGTTTTCGAAAGAACACAAAGTATTTTTAATAAGATTTTTGGTGGATTGCTAATTACATTAGGCGTAAAAGTAGCCCTTTCTAATAAATGATCTCCAAATCAACCATCACCGACAAAATTGCAGAAATTAACGGGAAGCCGTGGTCCCCAGTGGATGTGGCCGAAGTTAATGATCAAATAATAAGATTGGCCTTATTCGATGGCGAATATCATTGGCACAAGCATGACAACGAAGATGAGTTTTTTCTGGTTCACAGCGGCCAAATTGTAATTCAAATCAAAGATCAGCCCGACATAACTCTCCAGGCTGGTGAAACTGCAGTTATCCCAAAAGGTGTCGAGCACTGTCCCAAAAGCATAGAGCCTTCATATGTTCTGATGTTTGAGCCGCGGGACACTGAGTTAAAGGGGAATTAATTTAGCCTATCAATTATTTCTCCCCGAATATGTAGCAAAGGCGCCAGCTGTGTAGCTAACGCCTTGGGTTGAACGAGGATCCGTTCTAGTCCTTATCCTTCACAAAGTCGTCTGCGACGGTATCCGGGTGCCATGTGCGACTAGCATTTCCGCTCATCGTTTTGGGACAAGCGGCAATATTGTGGCTTGGACTTCCACAGTAGCTGCAGTGCATGGCGCGACGACTTGCCTGACCCCCATGGGTCTTTGGGCAGTTTTTGATAGTGTGGTCCCTGCTTCCACAATATACGCAGTGGATTTCACACCTCCTTGGTTTGAAAAAGAGCAGATCCTCGCACAATGGGAGAAACTACCCTTTGGGAAAAAAGCAATTCCATCGACCATTGGCATTCCATAATACCGCTTAATGGGGTTTTGTCAATCCATCATGTGGGTGGACCAATTTTTGGTCTTGAAGAATAAAATATGGATTCTCATGATATGATGTTTTTAACATGCTCACCAAACAAACCATCACCGACAAAATTGCAGAAATTAACGGGAAGCCGTGGTCCCCAGTGGATGTGGCCGAAGTTAATGATCAAATAATAAGATTGGCCTTATTTGATGGCGAATATCATTGGCACAAACATGACAACGAAGATGAGTTTTTTCTGGTTCACAGCGGCCAAATTGCCATTCAAATCAAAGATCAGCCCGACATAACTCTCCAGGCAGGCGAAACTGCGGTTATTCCAAAAGGTATTGAGCACTGTCCAAAAAGTATAGAGCCTTCGTATGTTTTGATGTTTGAGCCGCAGGGGATTAAGTAGGAGCTATTGACATATTTTCAAATAAGTGTAATATATTATCCTAAAATAATTACACCCTTTCATTATGGTTAAACCAACACCAGGATTAGAAGTAAAAGATGAACTCAGTGAAGGCCAGCAGGAGTTTTTGCGTCAGGCTGAACGCCGTGGAGTAGAACGTAGACTTTTTGGTGATTCTGTTCCAGAGGTTAAATTTGAAGAGGAAAAACCTGATCTTTCAAAACCAACTATTGCTTATTTGCATACTGGAGGAACCTTAATGATGGTTCCTAGTGAAAGTCAGGGAGGAGCATTAACTTTTGAGGATGCGATTGATATTCCTCAGGTTATAGACATAACACAACAGGTAGCCAGGGTTAGAGATGCAATGAATATTTTGGGTATTTATATTGAAAATATTGATTCTAAAGATGTTGACCCAGCAGTTTGGCAAGCAATTGTCGCTACAATTCAATCCGTTTATGACCGAGTAGAAGGTGTTGTAGTTGGGCACGGAACCCATACTTTAGAATACTCAGCTACAGCGGCTGCATATGCTTTGCAGCAGCCAAGTATGCCAATTATTTTCACAGCTTCACAGATTCCAATTCTTGGCCAAGCAGGTAGCGACGGTCTTCAAAACCTAACTGGAGCCATGGCAATAGCTGCTGAGGCAGATTTAGCTGAGGTTTTAGCTTATGCAAACGGTACAATTCATAGAGCTACTCGAGTAACAAAAGCTAATGATTCTAGATTTGATGTTTTTCAATCTAGAGTTACTGGACCGGTTGGTTACTTTGGCGCTGGAGGAATAGAGTTGATGGCTGGGGCTAGAAGAAGAGCTGGAAAAAGAAAACACGAATTAAGATTTTTACCAGAATTTAATTCACATGTCACAGCTGTAAAAATGCAACCAGGAATGAATCACGAAATGATTGATACTATTTGTAAGGCTGGAGGCGACATAGGATTAGTTATTGAAACCTATGGAAGCGGAGCAATCCCTCAAAAACTAGTAGATGTTATTGGAAGTCATATAGCTCGAGGCTTTCCAGTTTATTTAACTTCTAGTTGTGGAGCATCTGGAATAAGTGCTGGAATGCAAGGGCATGATGTAGACGCCATCGAAGCCTATGAAGCTGGAGTAAGAAATGTTGGCGATATGTCTACTTCTGCAACTACTGTAAAATTAATGCATGTTACCGGGAATAATCCGGGTGCAGACTTACAGACAATCGAAGAAGAAATGACTGGTAAATCATACGCAGGAGAGATTACTCTTGCTGAAGAAGTAAGGAGAGAAGCATATTAAAAGATTTTAGCTAAAATAATCGCCCCCGCCCCTGACAAACAGAGGCGGGGACTTTTTTATTATGCAAATGTAGAAAGCACACTTTTTGGTGGCGCTGCAGGAGCTCTGCCTAATCCTGGTGCAGCTAGACTAACAACCTCACGTCGATCTTTAACTTGGCAGTCAGAACCAATCTTTGGCCTACCAAACGTGACCCAGGCGGAATTTTGAATGCGCTCTTGTACTCCCCAGCTAGGGTCCCATTTGCCCAGGACTTCAATACTGTCATCATTAGCGTAAACCACTAAAGAACCCGGCTCAGCTTTGCCAAGTGATTTGCCAATTTGAACCGTACGAACCTGACCACCAATCTGTAATTGTAGTTTTTCGCCAACATTTTCGGCAATTCTTGATCGAATGCTTTGAAGTTCGGGATGTGCTTGCTCATGCAGCACAATATTTCCAAAACGATCTACATAAACCAACGAGTTTCCTATTGGTAATTCTGGAATAAGGCCCGGATCAACATCTTGCAGTTGAAGTCCATGATTATCCGCCAATAACCGCGGCGTAAAACTGGACCGGTGTTGTTCATTCGTTCCATAGAGCCCATTGCCTTCATTCGGAAGAACTTGCAGCCTTTTTACCTTATCTCTCACTGCCGCCAACACACTAAGTGGCGTGGCTACAACTCGAAGACCTTCGCCAAAATCCGCTCTATAAAACGGACTTCCATTTGAATCTTTTTTTGTCCGGGGAGCATCATTTATAAATAAGCCAGTGGGGTCAGACTCTGGATTTTCTTCATGCAAACGCACGGCTTCTCTTACAACATGATGAAAAAGTCGTTCTGGTGCGCCATAAGTATCAATGCGTTCCGTCCCTGGTAAATCCGAACGAATTCCTTCGGCTAAACGAGCCGCAATATCCGGTGATGTAATGGGGTTCCAAGATTCCTGTCCTCCATGACAATCACTGAGTGAAACAATACGATCTGGGTAATTTAGTTTAGACATAATATTTAAGTTAAAATTGTGGAATTAAAATTTTTAAGCTTCTTTTTCCATCGCATCACAGTCCCGGCACTTACATCCACCAGCCGGGCAATTTTTCGGATCGAAAGCCCAGCATTTAACATGTCCAAAGCTCGCCGAATCTTTACGGGATTGGTTTTTAAGCGAAAGCTAAATTCTTTTTGATGAGCACTCCATGTTTTTCCGCAAATCCGACAACGCAAACGGTTTCGTCTGTGGTCGTGAACCGCAATATCATTGCTTTGGCCGTAATTACTACAGGTTTGGTTGGGGCAGGATTGTTGGATGAGCGGATTGTTCATATGAATAAAATTTATGCATAAAAAAATCCACGAGGTTCTTACGAACTCCGTGGGTTGTGAGGTTGTCTTCTATTTTGTCTTAATCACTAGAAGAGCCTGCCACGAAGTTCGTGGGGCTCATCATCATTTCGGAGCAAAGCTGATTTAAGACAGAATTTTTCATATGCAACCAGTATACCCCCAGTTTGGCCGGGGTCAATAGGGGTGTGTACAGATAGTGTGAAAGGCGTGGTATGATGGTTTTATGAAACGAACATTTTTAATGATTTTTGCTCTTTTCCTTGTTGGCTGCGCCGGCCCTGCAGTCGAAGAAGTTATTGATGAACCAACTTCAGTCACAGAATTCGAAACCATTGCCGAATATATCGACGAGATTCATAAAAACTGGCCCGGCGAAAACCCTTATTTTTACGAATATGGGACTTCTGACTATTCACTCGAAGGTTTTGAGCTAATAACAGATAGCGATGGGCAGGCGCGCGATTTTGAAAACGACCAAACATTGCAGTACGATAACGCGTTTTTTTGGGTTTATGCGGAGACCGGTTACGAATTAGCTGAAGATGGCTATGCCGACTTCTATTTACGCGGCCTAGAAATGCCTAGAGATGCGGTTTATGGACCTTTTACTGGTAAACTGGGGATGATGTTAAGTAATTAGTTTTTCATGCCGCAAATCCTCCTTTTTCTCTCACTAATGGTCCCCATCACCTGGTCTCCCGGGCCTAACAACATTATGTCTGCTTCGGTCG
>CAYWKJ010000020.1:0-23966 GCA_964459205.1 uncultured Candidatus Peribacteria bacterium
ATAGATA
The DNA here is from genome assembly GCA_964459205.1 of uncultured Candidatus Peribacteria bacterium. Taxonomy (GTDB): domain Bacteria; phylum Patescibacteriota; class Gracilibacteria; order UBA1369; family UBA12473; genus JABJMC01. The sequence continues at coordinate 8 of CAYWKJ010000020.1, forward strand.
AAGCTCTAGATAGCGTTGGGGAAATGCTTGTTTATGACCTCGAAATTCGAGGACAATTAATTGATTTTGCCACTAACCCCGAAAACCTTCACCAGTTAGCCGACCTTGTAGCAGAATTTGAAAAAGATCAAATCGACCCAGTACGAGTAATTAACTTAATGGGAGGCAATCCACAACTATTAGCAGTTATGGATAATGTAACCACTGTGCTACTCTCAAGCCCCGAGGTGCGATTAGCAGTTACGGAAATGGCTATTGATTACATGGATACTTATAAAATCGATGAAACCGAAGAAGGTAGTTCAGAAATTGATGTCGAAGCAGTACTAGTAGCCCTAATGTCAAACAAAGACCTGCGATCTATCCTAGATGGTGCTGTTGACCAAGTTTCTAGTGATAAATGGGACACATCCAGAGATAGACTCTTTACCAAAGGAACCGAAGTAGCTCTACGTATGGCTAAAACACTTTTGGAAGAAAAAGGCATAAAACTCGATGAAAGATGGGATACTGTAGCCAGTCGATTAAGTAAGCTTATAGGATCTAATGAAAACATCCAGCAATCCATTTTAAGCCTTTCTACTGATCTTGAAGCAATGCAGGCATTCTTGAGTTTTGGCGAAGGGGGTGACTTCTCCATGCTACAGCACCCAGAAATAAGAAGTATTGTCGGAGAAGCAGGCGGGTTGTTTTCAAAGGATGCTGAAACATGGGATTTACTAAAAAACACGGCTTTTGATTCTGCCTATGACAAAGCCCTCGTAGATCCCCCATTTGGACTAACATTTTCTGAAGACAAAAGAGAAGATCTAAGAGTCGCCACTGTAGGAGATCTTAGGCCGGGAGTATTTGATGTAGATAAGTTTGTAACTATTGCAGAAACTGCAACTGACATGGAAGGCCGCGGAAAAATCGGAACCGCATTAAGAAGCAAAAAAATAGCCAAAGTCTTAAGACTTTCTGTTGGCAAAATCTTGAGTGCTTATCTATAATTAAAGCATGAATGGACTTAGACAAAGTAAAAGGGCAGCACTTGAACACGCAATGAACGATTCAATTCCTTTGCTTGCAAGGTTCAGTCGCGAATCAGCCACAACTCTCGCTAAACAAACGTTAGAAGATATCCAGCTCGGTCATAACCCAGATTTTGAGACCATCTTTCGACAAAGAATGCTAGAACTTGGCATTGATCTTACCTAAATTTTGAACAGCTCAAGTCACTAAACAACCATCCCCTATGAAAGACAAAATACATATTCGCAAGGCCACTGAAGAAGACTTTGAGGCGATATTTTTGATAATGATTGAGCTATTGATAAAGCACATGACTAAAGAAAAAATGCTGAAACTCAAAGGCAGCTCAAAAAAGAAATTTTTAGAAATCATAAATGGGAAAGCATCTAATTTTTTTGTAGCAGAACTAGAAGGTGAAATTATCGGAATGCTAAGTGGCGGCCCCCCGTTAGCCCTTTGGAACATCCCCGAACGCAAAACATTTATCATAGAAGAAATGGCTGTCAGCTCTGAGCTGCGCAGCAAAGGAGTAGGAGGTAAATTAATTAAGCATCTAGAAAACTACGCCAGAAAACAAGGATACAAAAAAATAGCGGCCAGTTCTAATATTTCGCGAGAACGAGCACATCAATTTTATATTAAAAATAACTTTCAAAAAGATGAATTCAGATTCTCTAAAAAAATCTAAAACTCTGGCCATCACAATAATAACCTTTCTATTAATAGGTTGCCAAAGCGCTAATTTGCAAACCTATTCATCTGATGAACTAACTTTAGAACATCCAAGTTTATACTCAATTATAGAGCCCACCGACTCACTTCCCGTACTAACAATCCAAGGAGAAACCGGAAGAGTGGAAATTTTTAAAACCAGCGACTTTGATGGAGAACGAATCCATGGTTATTCCAGCTCAGGCTTAGAAGAATTTGAAGCCGAGCTTGTGCCAAAACAAAAACTAGCTATAGATAATTTTACAATTTGGTTATTTTACACCCAAGGTGACAATCAAACCGCCGCAGAAATTCACAACATATACGAATCATTAACAATTAATTAAATGCCCTCCTCCAAAACACCCAAAAGCCTACAAAACTGGTTTGTAGTTCATTTTGTAATCGACATCATCTTTGCTATCCCTCTTATTTTAGCTCCAGAATATTTACTGCCCATACTGGGGTGGACTTACGTTGATCCGATCACCACGCGCCTAGTTGGAGCTGCCTTATTTGGCATTGGCATTGAGTCCTTACTAGGCAGAAACGCTAGACTCAATGTTTTCAAAGCCATGCTCAATCTAAAAATCCTGTGGTCATCTGCCGCTATTATTGGAATTTCCATTGGAATATATATGGGTGCCCCAATCATTTCCTGGGTTATTTTAAGCATTTTTGCTCTATTCTTTATAATCTGGACTTACTATCGAATTACAATATTTAAAAAATAATACACCTATGGAATTCAAAATTAACCCTCAAATATTTGAAAAATACCCATCTCTAAATATGGGAATTATTGTTGCTAAAGGCATAAATAACACTGGCGAAAACTCCGAAATCATGGCCATGCTATCCGAGCAATCCAAAACCATAAGAACCGAATACAATCTAGAGACATTAAAAGAACTGCCTAAAATTAACTCCTGGCGAGAAGCCTACCGTGCTTTTGGAGCCAAGCCTAAAAAACACACCTGCTCAGTTGAAAACCTATATCGCATGATTTTAGAAGGCATTCAATTATGCCACATCAATACAATCGTTGATATCTACAACTATATTTCACTAAAACATATGGTCCCGGTTGGTGGAGACGACACAGATAATATCGACGGTAACATAACTCTGAGATTTGCCGTTGGAGACGAAACATTTGTCCGTCTTAATTCAGACAAAATAGATCACCCCAAAGAAGGTGAAGTCGTATATGCCGATGATAAAGAAATCCTATGTCGCCGCTGGAACTGGAGAGAATGCGATAAATCCAAAATGACCGAACAAACCAAAAACGTCACCCTAGTTGTAGAAGGACTTGCACCTGTTTCCAAAGAAGACGTACAAACAGTAATTGAAGAACTCTCTCAATTAGTTCAAAAATTCTGTGGCGGAAAAATCTCAACCCATATCCTAAATAAAGGAAATCAAGAATGTCGCATTAACTAAAATCTCATGGATGAAAACGCAATTCGATCCATCATCTTCCTAATGGCGGGAATATTATTATTTCTATCATTTTTTATTTAATAACACACTAAATGGACACTTTTATTCAAGCTTTAATAATGTCATTTCGCGAAGGATTAGAAGCTTTTCTAATCATTGCTATGATCCTGCGCTACCTTAATACCACTAAACAATCCGCACTTAAGAAAAGTGTTTGGCAAGGAACCTTTGCTGGGGTTGTTTTATCTTTAGGATTCGGCGGACTACTTTATTTATTATCAACAGCAGTTGGCAATGCTGACCAATTCGCAAAAATGTGGGAAAGCGGAGTAAGCTTAATTGCGCTCGTTTTAATTACCACTTTTATTGTTTGGATGGTCAATCATGTCGAAAACATGACTTCTTATGTGCAAACTCAAATAAAACAACACTTCTCAAAAATAGGTATATTTCTAGTGGCTCTAACTATGATTATTCGGGAAGGCGCAGAAATTGCCCTGTTTTCTTTTGCTGGTGAATATTCAATGATTCCCGTTTTAGTTGGTGTTTTAGGAGCTTTACTTTTAACAATCTTAATATTCTACTCACTGGTCAAAGTTAATCTAAAAACAATTTTTAATATCACCTTAATCTATCTTATTTTGCAAGCTGGATATCTTTTTGGATACGGTATTCACGAGGGACTTTCTGCCTTAAAAGACTTAAGCTATATCCCCAAAGAACACTGGATTTTAACCAAAGCTTTTAATCTATCTGAAACTATTTTTAATCACAAAACCGGCGCTATTGGCTTACCTCTACATATTATGGTAGGTTGGTACTCAAAACCAGAATGGATACAAATTACAATTCAATACCTATACACTATTAGCATCTTTGGATACTGGTGGCATAAAATAAGATCACAATCTTCTATAAAATTTAAATAAGTAATTCCATGTCTTCACAAAAACTAGATAACATCCGCATTGATAGTTTCACTAGATTAATTTCACCGAGTGAAATACGTCAACAAATTCCTATTGGAGAAAAAGCTAGTCAAACTATTAGCCAAGGAAGAAATGATTTTTGCAAAGTTCTAAATGACGAAGATGATCGGTTTGTTGTCATAGTAGGGCCTTGCTCTATTCATGACCCAAAAGCGGCCATTGAGTACGCTAAAAAACTCAAAAAACTCAATAATGAACTAAGTGACAAATTGCTAATTATGATGCGAGTTTATTTTGAAAAACCACGCACCACAACTGGCTGGAAAGGCTTTATCAATGATCCTTTCCTAAATAATACTCGCGACATAGGAGCTGGCATTAATTTAGCTAGAGAATTGCTAATAGAAATTGCCGATCTGGGACTAGCCCCAGCCACCGAACTATTAGACCCCATTACAGCTGCTTATGTTGGTGAGTTAGTATCATGGGCTGCTATCGGAGCACGAACAACAGAATCACAAACCCATCGCCAAATGACAAGTGGGCTATCAGCTCCTATTGGTTTTAAAAACAATTGTGACGGAAATCTAGACATCGCTATAAACGCCATGAAATCTGCTAAAAGCCCACATAGCTTTTTAGGAATTGATGATGTGGGACATTGCTGCATCTTAAAAACAACCGGAAATGCAGATACTCATATTATTTTAAGAGGAGGAAACGGACGCCCCAACCACCACCGAGAAGACATCACCGAATGCGAAGAAAAACTATCCGAAAAAGGATCTCAACTCAAAATCATGGTGGATTGCAGCCACGAAAACTCTAGCAAAGATCACACTAAACAACGTTTAGTAGTAAAAGACATCCTAACTCAAAAACAAGAAGGCAATAAAAGCATTTTTGGCTTAATGCTAGAAAGCAACTTAGGCGCTGGAAACCAAAAAATGACTGAAAATATTGATGATTTAGAATACGGCGTATCTATTACAGACGCTTGTATTGATTGGGAAGAAACAGAAGAATTGCTACGACAGTTGCACTCAGAGTTATAGGCCCTAAAATTGCCAAAACCTGTTAAGCACTCTATAATTCGCAGTGCTAATTAGCTTTTGCCTATGCTTCCAATCGATCCGCGCAAGGAAAAAATCCTCAACGCCATTATCCAACATTTTATTGGGACCGCCGAGCCAGTGGGGTCCAAAACCGTGCTCATTAAGTATAATTTAAGCGTTAGTCCAGCCACTATTCGTAATGATATGGCTTTTCTAGAAAACGAAGGTTTGATTTCTCAACCACACACCTCTGCCGGACGCATCCCCACTGAAAAAGGTTATCGAATGTATGTCGAAAAACTCGCTGACTACAAAAAGGCCGAACGACTTGCAAAAGAAAATCTCAAAAAACTAACAACTGATCTTAAAAAACGACGTGTTCAACAACAGGTGTACGAAGCCGTTTCTATTTTGGCTCAAGCTATGCCAAACGTTAGCTTTGCCAGCATCCCAGAAAACCGCCGCACTTTTTATCTTGGTGTTTCTAACATGCTGCGCCAACCAGAATTTTTGAATAGTCCTATTAATGCCAGTCAAATAATGGAAGTCTTAGAAGAAGGTATTCATTTGCTCAAAACCCTAGATCAACTTGAATTAGAAGAGGAACCACGAATTTTTATTGGAAAGGAAAATATCCTGCCTCAAATTGAAAGTTGCAGTTTAATTGTGGCTAAATATAATGTAGACGGATTTGAGGGCTATCTCGGCTTACTTGGACCAACTCGTATGCCTTACGCCTTTAATTTCGCTACTCTTAAAGAAGTCCTAAAAATGCTCCATAATGAAAAGTAAAAAAGATGACAAAAAACTAACTGGCATCGAAAAAGATCTCGAACTTACTAAAAAAGCCTTAATTCAGGCCGAAGAAGAACTCGCTGAAATGACAGAAACTGCCAAACGAACAGCCGCTGATTTACAAAACTTTCGCCGCCGCTCCGAAGAAGAGCGTGGCAGCCTCGCCTTGTATGCCAATTTACAGTTTCTACAGGGAATTTTCCCGGTAATCGACAATCTTCAACTCGCTTTTCAACATATTCCAGAAGACCTCGCTGAAAACGAATGGGTAAAGGGTGTTTACACTATCGAAAAACAATTCATGGACACCCTAGCCGGACTCGGGTTACACGAAATCCCCTGCGAACCAGGCTCCCCTTTTGATCCCAACATTCACGAGGCGCTCATGCAAGGCCCTGGCGAAAAAGACACCGTACTCGAATGCTTTGAAAAAGGCTATCAATTTAAAGACCAGGTCGTCCGCCCAGCCAAGGTTAAGGTTGGCGATGGTAGCTAAATTAGTCTTGACGATCTGTTTTTAGCACTCTATAATTATGAGTGCTAACAAAGCACACCCAAATAATTCTTAAAACTTTATTTAACATGGGAAAAATTATTGGAATCGACTTAGGAACTACTAATTCCTGTATGGCGGTTATGGAAGGTGGCGAGCCAGCGGTAATTTCAAATGCCGAAGGCCAACGCACCACTCCATCAGTTGTCGCTTATAAAGACGATGAACGTTTAGTTGGTATTACCGCTAAACGCCAAGCCGTTACTAACGCCGAAAACACTGTTTTCTCTACTAAACGCCTAATTGGACGCCAACTCGACGAAGTTGAGGAAATGGTTAAACGTATGCCCTTTAAAATTGTTAAAGGAGGAAAAGGCGAAGCAGATGTCGACTTTAACGGCAAAAAGCATCAGCCAGCCGAAATTTCAGCTATGGTTTTACAAAAACTCAAAGCTGATGCTGAAAAATATCTTGGCCAAGAGGTTACCGAAGCTGTTATTACAGTTCCGGCCTACTTTAATGACTCGCAACGCCAAGCTACTAAAGACGCTGGGAAAATTGCCGGACTCGAAGTTAAACGTATTATCAACGAACCAACTGCGGCCGCTCTTGCCTATGGTCTAGACAAAAAAGGCGGTGACAAAAAAATCGCTGTATTTGACCTAGGTGGTGGAACTTTTGATATCTCTATTCTAGATCTTGGTGACGGTGTGTTCGAAGTTTTAGCTACTAATGGTGACACGCAACTTGGTGGTGATGATTTTGACGAAGTAATTTTGGAATGGCTAGTAGAAGAGTTCAAAAAAGACCAAGGAATTGACCTCAAAGATGACAAAATGGCGCTTCAACGCCTTAAAGAGGCCGCTGAAAAAGCCAAAATTGAACTTTCCTCGACTCACGAGACCGAAATCAATTTACCGTTTGTGACCGCGGACAAAGGCGGTCCAAAACACATGAATCTTAAACTTAGTCGCGCTAAACTTGAGGACCTTATTGCCGACTTGCTCGAAAAAACTTCTGAACCATGTCGCAAAGCCATGGATGACGCTAAAACCTACGCCAGTGACATCGACGAAGTAATTTTAGTTGGTGGAATGACGCGTATGCCCGCGGTTCAAGAAAAAGTAAAAGACATTTTTGGAAAAGAGCCACACCAAGGAATTAATCCTGATGAAGTTGTGGCCCTCGGAGCCGCAATTCAAGGTGGAGTTTTGCAAGGAGATGTTAAAGACGTGCTTCTGCTAGACGTTACTCCCCTAACACTTGGAATCGAAACACTTGGAAGCGTTTCTACGCCATTAATCGAACGAAACACCACTATTCCAACCTCTAAATCACAAGTATTCTCGACCGCCGCGGACAACCAATCGTCTGTAGAAATTCACGTTTTGCAGGGCGAACGTCCGATGGCAGCCGACAACAAATCTCTTGGTAAATTCATCCTCGATGGAATTCCACCATCCCCCCGCGGCGTCCCACAAATCGAAGTTACTTTTGACCTCGATGCCAACGGGATCTTAAACGTTAAAGCCATGGACAAGGCTACTAACAAAACTCAGCACATTACCATCACCGGCTCCTCTGGCCTTTCCGACGAAGAGATCGAAAAAATGCGCAAAGAAGCCGAAATGCACGCTGACGAAGATAAGAAAAAGAAAGACTCCGTCGAAGTGCGTAATCAAGCCGAAGTTTTGGTTGCTCAAGCTGAACGTACTATCAAAGACGCCGGCGACAAAGTCACTGACGACATCAAAGGCCCAATCGAAGAAAAAATCCAAGCCGTCAAAGACGTTTTAGCCAAAGAAGGCGCCTCAACAGATGACATTAAAGCTGCCACCGAAGCGCTTTCCGCTGAAATTCAAAAAGTTGGCGCCGCTATGTATCAAGATGTTGGCCAATCCGAGGATGGCGTAAACGTAAAAGACATGAACGAAGAAGGTGACAACAAAAAAGACGATGAAAAAGTAGTAGATGCCGAAGTTGTAGAGGAAGAGGAAGAGGAAAAAGAAAAGAAAGAAGAAAAAGACGACAAATAAATCTCATCTCAAAACACTTAAAAGGCGTTCCAAAACAAGGAGCGCCTTTTTATTGCGTTTATGGCTTCCGCAACCTATAATTAGGCGGCTTTAATTACCTTATTATAGATGACTAAAATACTAATCACTGGCGGAGCTGGATTTATTGGCGCTAATTTTGTCCATCTTTACGCCAAAAAACACCCAGAAAACAAAATCGTTGTCCTAGACAAACTAACTTACGCTGGGAACCTAGAAAATCTTACTGCCCTTGAACAAAGTCCTAACTATAAATTCGTACAAGGAGATATCTCCAACCTACCTTTTATTCTCAAGTTATTTAAAAAAGAAAAATTTGATGTGGTGGTAAATTTTGCCGCTGAAACACACGTTGATAAAAGCATTGAAGCCCCAGACGATTTCGTGCAAACCAATATCATTGGCACCCACAATCTATTAATGGCGTGCAAAGACAATGGGATGATTAGATTCCATCAAATTTCCACCGATGAAGTATATGGAGACCTTGGAGACACCAAAGACACCTTTTTCCACGAAGAAATGGCTTATGATCCTAGCTCACCTTACTCTGCCTCTAAAGCAGCGGCTGACTTACTTGTAAACTCTTATTTTCGAACATATCAGCTGCCAGTTACCATTAGTACCTGCTCAAATAACTACGGGCCCTATCAGTTCCCAGAAAAGCTAATCCCCTACTTTTACAAACTATCTACGGAAGGCAAATCTCTCCCTGTATATGGTGATGGAAAAAACATCCGTGACTGGCTTTATGTTGAAGATCACTGTGAGGCTGTCGACCAAATTCTAGAAAAAGGAACTTTTGGCGAAACCTATTGCATTGGCGGCAATAATGAAAAGCAAAACATTGAAATCGTCCGACTAATCCTAGGTTACGTCGGAGCAGGGGAAGACTTAATAACCTACGTCAAAGATCGCAAAGGGCACGATCGCCGCTATGCTATCGACTCATCTAAAATTAAAAAAGAACTTAGCTGGGAACCATCAGTTACCTTTGAAGAAGGAATTCAAAAAACTCTTGATTGGTACAAAGAAAACGAAAGCTGGTGGAAAGACCTATTAGCCAAACATAATCGAGTATAAATATCTCTTAAATATAAATCACATGATCAAAGGCGTCATACTAGCGGGAGGAGCAGGGACCAGACTTCACCCCATCACAAAAGTTACCAGTAAACAGCTACTTCCTCTCTATAATAAGCCCATGATTTACTTTCCGATCCAAACCTTATTGGATGCTGGAGTAAAAGACATTCTAATTATTGTAGCGCCAGAACATTCCGGTGATTTTATAAATCTACTTGGTAGTGGAAAAGACTTTGGCGAAGGTGTTAGATTTTCATACGAAGTTCAAGACGCGCCCCTTGGTCTAGCGCATGGACTCGGCCTAGCCCGCGATTTTGCCAAAGGTCACAAATGCTCATTAATCCTAGGCGATAACTTATTCACCAGCTCATTTAAAGAGGAATTTGAAGAATTCGATAAATCAGGCGAAGGAGCTGTTATTTTTGCTAAAGAAGTACCTGATGCCCAACGCTTTGGTGTTATTGAATTCGACGACAATATGAATGCTATCTCCATTGAAGAAAAACCTGAACACCCCAAATCAAATTATGCTCAAACCGGTTTATACATCTACGACGAAAATGTATTTGACTACATCGATCAATTAACACCCTCTGCACGCGGCGAACTAGAAATCACTGACTTGCACAAAATTTATCTTGCCAAAGGCAATTTAAAAGCCCGAGTTACTGATGGTGTTTGGCAAGACACCGGCACATTCGAAAGCATGTTCGAAGCAGCTAAAATTGTGCAAGAAATAGAGGCATCAAACAATCCTAACTAAATGGATTTCTGATCTTTCGCGATCAGATACATAAACGTCTAAATAGACCTCTTCTTTAATTTCATTAGATCCATCAAAAATCGTACTTTCGATATAAATTGGTTTATTTAGATTAAAAAAGATTGGTAATGCTTCTTCTAGATGATCCTTATCCCACGTCACATAAGCCCATAAACCATGAAATGTCCGAAGTGGAAGCTGGGCCTTCTTACTCATACCACCACCACCCAAAATTACTATAGCCCCCCCTTCTATTCCCGTAGCTGAATCATGGAAAACCTTCACATTATCATAGGTAAGATAATCATGATAAAAACCTTTAAATTCCGCACAATTAACTCCTATAATTAAAGAAATTAACACCAGGCAGGATATCACTTTTTTTCTACCTAATTTACGCGCTAGCAAATAGAAAAAATACCCGGCACTAAAAATAAAAAATGGATATACAAATTCATGAAAGCGCCTAGTCCAAAACCATTCATTTGTTGGAGTCGCTTGCATGCTTACAAAAACCAATAAATGCGGCAATAATAACAAGTATAATATTCCCGGGATTGCCTTAGCATGGTGTTTAAACAAAAATACCAGCCCTGTTGCCGCAATAATAAAAAATGGCCACCCAAAACTATCAACCAACAACCTAAATGTAGAAAACCTGGCGTGCTCCATAAATAAAAAAGAACCGCCTTCTGCTAAAACAAACATTTTTATCAAATCAATAAAACCAACACTTACAAAAAACAGCATCAAAAGTAATAAAAAATGATTTCTGATCCAATTCGCCACCTCTATAACTTGCCTTTTAAAAAACTTACCTAGCAACATTCCAACTCCATACATAAACGGCGCAAATAAACCAACGATCAAAAACCGAAACATTATTGAAGTGGGGGCATAAGAAAAATTAATACTGGTATAATAAAAGAATAAAAAGTAAAAATTTAAAACCAATAAAACAGGTATATAAAAAGAAACTTTTTTCTTAAAAAATCCGCAAAAAATAACTACAAAAAATGTAATAAACAAAAACTCAGGGCGAGCCCAGGTAAGTGGCATTAAGACTAGTAGTCCCCAAAAATTAATCAAAGGCCATTTCCTAACCATAACCCACAGCATAAACAAATTTAGGAAAAGCGCTGTCCCCTCACTTAAAGGATAACGTGCCCCCATAATTAATGAAGGAATAACAAACATCAAAACAGCCGAACATAAACTTACAAAACTATCTTTAGTCATTTTTTTCACTAATCCAAACATCAAAAACGACGAAAGAATTAACAATACATAATTCAAATAAGCCCCATCCAAAGAAACCGTCTCAAAACCTATAAGCAAAAAAGAAAAAAGATGAAAATGCGGATAAACAATTTTTCCAACATTATCAACAAACACATAAGGAGTCATTAATCCTACGCGCGGACCTTGATCTCCGTTCGCTCCTCGCATATCAGTAAAAGCCTGATTTATTAAATCCACTTCTTCGGTAGTAATCTCCCAAGAATCAGAATAAAAAACGTTCGCGCTCTCCTGTCCACCCAAATATTTTTCAGCAAGATTAACGTAATTACTCGCATCTGTGCCCGCAAAATGAAAATAAAAAGGGTTATAATAAACAGATAATCCCACTCCAACCATTAACAAAAACAATAACGATGCCAATGAAACCCATTTTTGCTGCAATTTCCTCTTCATATAAATCTTCACTATAATGTGATTGTATACTACTATACCTAAGCTCAATAATATAATTCCAGCCACATTCTAAGATGACAAACACTTCAACCTCCATGTCTGACAAGAAATTCGTCGAGTTTTGTTATAAACAAGTTTTAAGAAGGAAACCAGACAAAGCAGGCCAAGACTTTTACGTTAACGCCTTAAAATCCAAACATATCTCTAGAGAAGACTTTTTAATCAAACTCACTACCTGTGATGAATTTAAAAAAGAAGTCCTATCCCAAGAATTTGTACCTCCCGGACATTTTTATTCTGTTATTCCCTCAGAATCAGAAAAAAAAGAATTCCTAGCACTTAAACCTAGCAAGAGAATTTCCGTTCCTGGAATAAAGCTTAATGAAAAAAAACAATTAAGATTATTAAAGAAATTCAAAAAATACTACCGTGAATGCCCTTTCCCCAAAAATAAAACTAAAAAATACCGATATTATTTTGAAAACTTTGCCTATTCATATACTGACGCCTTCACTTTATACAATATGATCAGGCGTTTTAAACCCAAGAGAATTATTGAAATCGGCTCAGGATTTTCTTCCTGCGCAATTTTGGATACAAACGATCATTTTTTTAATGGCAATATTGATTTAACTTTTATTGAGCCATATCCCGAGCTTCTTCATTCTCTAATTAAAAACGATGACAAAAAACACACTATTTTAGACAAAAAAATACAAGATGTAGACATAGAACTTTTTAAAAAACTAAAGAAAAACGACATTCTTTTTATAGATTCCACCCATGTTTCTAAATTAAACAGTGACGTTAATACTGATATCTTTGAAATCCTGCCTTCCCTAAATAAAGGTGTAATTATTCATTTCCACGATATTTTCTGGCCTTTTGAATACCCTAAAGGCTGGATAAAAGAAGGCCGAGCTTGGAATGAAATTTATTTAATGAGAGCTTTCCTGCAATTTAATAAAAGCTTTGAAATCCTGTTTTTCGCTGACTACACCATTAAGCATAACAAAAGTTGGTTCAGAACTAATATGCCACGATACTTACGCAACACTGGCGCCAACTTATGGCTAAGAAAAACCTCATAAAACAATGCTTGAAACCTTAAAAAACCTAGCTCAAATAATAACTAATAATAAATTATTCCGTTTTTGCTATACGTCTTTTTCAAAAATCTATTTCCCGATTGTTTCGTCCAATATTATCACCACTAAGCTTCACTATTTTTTGTTTTCCCAAGCTTTTAATCGCGAAATGAGAGGTGTTTTAAAAGGACACAAAAAATACTTCTCTGATCTCCAGAAAAATCCTTATTCCAATGTAGCGCTACGCCGCAATATTCACCGTTTAGAAAAAGGTCTACTTATGCGCCCGCGTCGCAAAGTATTTGCCCTAAACTACATCGAAGAAACTGTAGAGGCTTTTACTAAAGCTACTCAAAAATCTAAACAATCATCCGAAACTAAGTGGGCTTTTGATGTTTTAACTAACTTTTTCAAAGTTATAGACCTTTCTAATCCAAAACTTAAAAAAACTCACCAAAAATTTAAAAACGCTTCACAGAAAATAAAGGAATCAAAAAATGAAAAATTCATCCCCTACCAAAGAGATCTCAAAGAATCGTCTACAAGTTATGATGAGTTCCTTCAACTATGCTTAAAACGTCGCTCTGTTCGTTGGTATTCAGACAAAAAAGTCCCTCACAAACTAATCGACAAAGCTATCAAAGCGGCCAACTTATCACCCAGCGCTTGTAACAGACAACCCTTTGAAATTCGCATTTTTGATGATCCAAAGTTAGTCAAAAAAATATCTAAAATACCTTTTGGGACTGGTGGTTACTCCGACAACATACCTGTTATTTGCGTAATTATTGGAAAACTTGAAAGTTATTTTAGCCCACGCGACAGACATTTAATTTATATTGATGGCTCATTATTTTCCATGAGCTTTATGCTGGCCCTCGAAACATTAGGCCTAAGCTCTTGCCCCATTAACTGGCCAGACTTTGGGCCCTTAGAACACAAAATGGCCCGCGCTCTTGAGTTAAAACCAAACGAAAGACCCTTAATGCTGATTTCATTAGGCTATCCCCTAAAAGAAGGCCTTGTAGCATATTCCCAGAAAAAAGACCTAGATGATATTCGCTCATATAACGCGTAATTTCTGACAAACAAAAACTACGCCGCCTACTAGAATCTCGGAAAACAAGTATAAAATCCGGTGCAAAATCAACATAGGAACTAACACTGGCATTAAAGCTGCTTTGCTAAATCCATAATACAAAATTGCCTCCCTCACCCCAATTCCACCAGGCGCAAAAACCGTTAAAAACCCAATCGCAAAAGCCACACAATAAATCCCCATCACATACATAAAAGTGCTATAAATACTTGTTTCCAAAAGAACATATAAACTCAGTCCTTGCAAAACCCAAACTATTCCCAAATTCAAAATAGCTAAACTCGCTAATCCCGGTTTTTTTATAAACTCACTCAAAAGATCTTTGATATAACGTCTTCCAAAAAACAAAAACAAAAACACAACAGTCACTACAGAAATCCCTAACACAATCATGTGCCCTCGCTCCAAAGCCACCAAAACTTCTCCAGCAAATTTTCCCAAAGCCAACACCCCAAACAAAAAAGCTGTTATCACAATTAAAAGTGATTCCGTTAAAATAATCCGGACACTTTCCTTATTAGATTTACCTTCGGCTTTTAAATAAGCCCCTTTGCTCACATAATGCCAAATCCCACCCGGAATGTATTTTGCCAACTGCGAATAATTATAAATTTCAGTAGCTCTTTTAAATCCAAGTTTAACGTTATGAATTCGAAAAACAGCCCACTGGTTTAAGGTTAAAAACAACTTACTAAGTGCAAGCAAAAACAAAGCAATTATTACTTTCTCTATACTTATAATTTGGAAAGCCTCTACAAATTCACTTCCGTTTTTAAACACATAATAAGCCAAGAAAAACACCACAATCAAAAGCCAACTTACTTTAAGCACTACTTTTAAATGTTTAGATTTAATCAAGTAAAGAAATTAAATAATCGATTTGCCTATTAGCTAGTTCACGAACTTTTGGAAGATGCTTCCTGATTTTATCTTGATAATTTTCTAAATCCTCAAGCATCTGAGCAACACGTTCTACAATCACCTCCACATCAATATCATTATAATCATAAACCTCTTTCTCCAATTCAAACATTTTCATAACCTCCTCATATTTATGGCTCCATCCCAAAACCAAAGGGGGCACCGTTAAAGAAAGCGCCGCAATCATGGCGTGAAATCGTGATACCACCACTAATTCACATTTTTTTATCAAATTTTTAATTACGTCAGTATTTATATCTTGAGTAATGTAAGTAACATCGGCATTATCAGCCAGTTTTTCCTTTAAAAGAGCAATCACTTTAAGATCATTATTCCTAAATTTACTCATTTTATTTGCTTGCGTGGCATTAGGGAAAAGCAAAACATGAAACCCTTTGCTATTTAGTTTATTAATTAAATCCACCACAAAATCCAAATATTTTGCAGACATTTTGTGAACCACTGAACTCGGGCAAATCCCAATAACAGGCTTATTTTTATCCCCCATTATAAAATCTCCCTCTTTTGTTAATGAATCACCCAGTTTATGCAAAAAAGCCACATCAGCGGCAGGATCAACTTTTTCAACCCCCAAGGCTAGCGTTTTTAAATGCTCTAAAGTCTTTGTTCCCCTCGCAAAAATCTTTTTGCAACGGGCCAAAAAAACCGAGGCACAAAATTTATTAATTACATTATTAAAAGGCCCTAAAGCCTGAGCTACTTTTACAACTGGAACCTTTAAAAGCTGCGCCGGCCAAATCGTCAAAACATTAAATGGTAAGAACTTATCTCGACCATCAATAAAAGAAACCCCAGCTAAATCAATTAAAACTGTTGATGCGTTTAAATCCCGAATTGCAGCTGGAAAAAATCTTTCCAAAAAACCTAACCTCAAGAACTTTAAAATTCCCAAAGCCAAACTAAACGGAAACAAAACTAACACTAAATAAACTGGTGTCGCAGAATAAACTTTAATCTGCTTATCTTTTATTAACTTGCGGTCATCTTTTGGATAATAAGAAAAAACACAAAACTCGATCTTAGAATTAAAATCTCTAACTCGACCAATAACCGTAGTCAACATCGCTTCAGCGCCACGATTCCCAATAAAAGTTGCTCCTATAATCGAGACTTTTTTCATTCTCGTTCTTTTATTCTTTTTAAAACATCCTCAATCAATCTCCTTTGCTTGGCAATTAAATCCCCCACAATCGCGAGTCCAATAAACTGCATACCAATAATCACACACATCGAGCCAATAACTAACGACTGTGTATGCCCTCCACCCCCATTTTGGATAAAGAAAAACACAAACCTCATAATCGGATAAATTCCTAAAACAAAAAACAAAGCTCCTAAACTCATAAATACCTTTAGTGGTTCATACATTGCATAAACGCGCAGCATGTTAGTTGCTGACTTTTTAATATGCTCCCACATTGAACCAAATAAACGACTATTCCGGGTTGGAGGGTTAGTTTTAATCGGAACCTCCACAGTTTTAATCTGCTTTTTAGCAGCTTGTATGCTGGTATCTAAAACATAACTAAAATCCGAAGTAATATTTATCTGTAAAAGCGCCTCGCGCGAATATGCCCGAAAACCACTTACCGCATCCTTCATTTTTGTGCCCGCAAAAAACCCAGTCACTCGTGTCCCTAACCACTGCAAAAACTTCTTTAATAATGAAAAATGCTTAATTTTGGAAGTCTGTCGGTCTCCAATCACAATATCAGCCTTCCCTTTTACAATTGGAGCCACCAATTTGGGAATATCTGCTGAATCATACTGATTATCACCATCTGTATTCACCAAAATATCAGCTCCCTGCCTCAAAGCGTGTTCAACTCCGGCTTTAAATGCATTGCCTAGTCCCTTATTCCCAATATAAGTCACCACATGATCAACACCATGTCTTTTAGCCACCTCTACTGTTTTATCCTTGCAACCATCATCAATAATTTGCAGCTCCACCTTGGACACCCCCTCATACTTTTTGGGGATATCTTTTAAAACAAGCGGCAAAGTCTTCTCTTCGTTATAACAAGGAATTTGGATTATTAACTTCATACACAAAAATTTAAGCGTTCAAACCTTATCACTTCTTAATATCACTTGCAATTAACAAACCACTTAAAAAAGGATATATTTCAACCATGCGCTCCCACCTAGAAATAATAAAAGCTTTGGCCTGGACCGATTTTAAGCTCCGCTATCACGGATCTGTTCTCGGTTTCCTATGGACTCTTGTAAAGCCTCTCATGCTGTTTGGAGTACTGTATCTAGTATTTAGTCTGATTTTCCAGTTCCCAGTTGAGCATTATCAAATCTATCTTCTCTTAGGTATTATTATTTGGACTTTTTTCCAGGAAGGAACCTCTTTTGGGCTAGGATCTTTAATTGGTAAATCTAACCTAATTTCTAAAGTCTATTTTCCCAGGATTCTAATTGTTATTGCCTCCACAATTAGTTCTTCCATTACTTTTATTCTCAATTTTCTAGTTTTTATTGTGTTTTTAGCTCTAAATGACATTAGCTTTCATCCAGCTATGTTGTTTTTTCCGATTTACGCTATTGAGCTTTATCTAATTATTCTAGGAACCTCACTAATTTTATCTGTTTTATTTGTTCGTCTGCGCGACTTAAGTCATATCTGGGACATTTTGCTACAAATTGGATTTTGGATGACACCGATTTTCTACACCCTAGATATTGTTCCCATTAAATATCACACCTTCTTTTACTTAAATCCTCTTGCCCGTTTAATTCACTATTCACGTACTATCTTTTTACAAGAACACATACCTGATTTAAGACTAAATTTAATGATGCTGGGTGGTAGTATATTTATTTTCCTACTAGGCTTAATTATCTTTAAAAAACTTAATAAAAATCTAGTAGAACACCTTTAAACCTTTTTTATGACGCCAGTCATTTCTGTAAAAAATCTATCAAAAAGCTTTGTTATCCCTCATGAAAAAAGGACTACTCTAAAAGAACATTTCACTGGCGCTTTTAGAAAAAAAACATACGAAACATTTGATGCCCTTCATAATGTTTCTTTTGATATCGAGAAAGGAGAGTTTATTGGAATTATTGGAGTAAATGGCAGTGGGAAAAGCACGCTTTTAAAAATTCTTGCTAATATTTATACGCCTACCAAAGGCACAGCAAAAATAAATGCCAAACTGTCACCTTTTCTAGAGCTAGGCGTAGGATTTAACCCCGAACTTTCTGGTAAAGAAAATGTGTTTTTAAATGCGACTGTGCTTGGCTTATCGCGAGAGGAAATTAAGAACCGATATAAAGACATCGTCACCTTTTCAGAACTAGAGCGATTCATGGATATGAAAGTAAAAAACTACTCTTCCGGGATGTTCGTACGTCTTGCTTTCTCCGTCGCAATTCAAGTAGATGCTGATATTCTTCTTATGGATGAGGTGCTGGCCGTCGGCGATACTTACTTTCAGGAAAAGTGCTTTAACGTATTTAGAAAACTAAAAAAACAAGGGAAAACAATTATTCTTGTATCCCATGGAATGGGTAGTATCGAAGGATTCTGTGACAAAGTAATTGTCTTAGATAAAGGAAATGTACACTTCATAGGAAGCCCTAAAAGAGCAATCGCGGCCTACCAAAACATCCATGTCGATCATATGGAAAAAGTAAATCAAGAGGTCGAAGAAGCCACAAAATCACAAAAAATCGCCCCCATAGAAGAAGAGCCTGTAGAAACACTCATATCTGATTCTATAAAAAAAGATAAACAACAAAAATGGGGGTCAGGGGATATGATTTTTGAAGATGTTTGGCTCGAAGATAAATCTGGCAAAAAGAAACATGTGTTTACAGATGAAGCCATGAGTCTACATTTTAAAGTCACTGCAAAAAGAGACATCAAAACTTTTTCGGTTGGCTGCGTATTAAAAGATGTAGCTGGACTAAATGTATATGAGTTAAACACATTACTATCAGAAGATAAATTACCAGCATTAAAAGCTGGCGAGACATGCCATATTAGTCTCAAAATTCCAGACATTTTCAATCACGGACACTACACATTCACAGTAGCGTTAGGTAATAAAGATGCCAGCGACATTTATGAATGGATTGATCATGCCCTACAGTTCGAAATCATTAAAAAAAGGCGCAATCACGCCGTAACAAATGTCACAAACCATTTCACAATTATAAAATGATCAAAGGAAAGGACGTACAAATAGATAAGACTGCCATTTTAATTCATGATGAAAATATTAAGATAGGCGACGGATCATGGGTTGGAAGTTATTGTAATTTTAGACCAGTAGAACACAAAATCACTCTAGGCAAAAACGTTATTGTTGCCCAAAATGTGGCAATGATTGCAGATAGTCACAACTATCAAGACGTCACCAAACCAATCAAAGACCAAGGAATTTATGGCGGAGACATTACCATTGAGGATAATACTTGGATTGGTTGCAATTCTGTCATATTACATAATGTGAAAATTGGCCAAGGTAGCGTAGTTGGAGCCGGATCAGTGGTAACCAAAAATGTGCCACCATACTGTGTAGTCGCCGGCATGCCAGCTCGAATTATTAAAAAATATTCCCCAAAAAGAAAAAAATGGCTCAAATATAATTATACGAATAAGTTGTTATTTAAGCTTGGATTGTTCTAGAATTAAGCAAATCACATTTATTATGTCTAAGTACTCACACCAACAAGTGGATCCCGCTGATAAAAACAGCACCCTTACCAAAATTATTGATTTAGTAGACAAGGGAACAAATGTTTTAGATGTGGGATGCTCAAGTGGATATATTGGGTCATACCTTGTTAAAAATAAAGGATGCACTGTCTGGGGAGTAGAAATCGACGAAAAAGACGCTAATGAAGCCCGGAAAACTTACAAAAAAGTACACGTCGCTGATCTAGATAATTCTAAATGGACAACAGCGTTTAAAGGCCTCAAATTTGATCGTATTATTTTTGCGGATGTCTTAGAACATCTAAAATTCCCTGAAAAAGCGCTTAATAATGCTAAAAGCCTGCTCACAAAAAACGGGCGTATTCTTATTTCTATTCCGAATATTGCGCATGCCTCAATCCGCCTTGAATTATTACAAGGAAGCTTTGAATATGAAGGAATAGGAATCTTAGATAACACACACCTCAAATACTGGACCAAAGATAGCTTCCTACGAGTTGTTGAAGCCTGCGATATGCATGCCACCCATATAGATACTGTTCAAACTAAACTTGAAAAATCCGTTCTCGAAAAAACACTTGATGAAGATCTTAAGCCACTCTTAAAAAGACTATTAACTCCAGAGGCCAGTGCCTATCAATACATTTTCGCACTTAAGGACGAAAAAAAGAAACATGCTGCGCTCCCTCCTATAAAACCTTTCTCCATTGCCATAGACAAGTATGTTGAAGAACATGTTGAAAAATATAAAAAAGAACAAGAAAAACGCGCCAAACTTCATCAAGAATTTGTTAAAAATAAAGAAGGTGAATTAAAAAGCAAAGAACATGAAATTAAAGTTGCGAAAAATGAAGTTAAAAAATTAGAAGCAGATATTAAAGCTCACCAAAAGGAACAAGAAAAACGCGCCAAACTTCACCAAGAATTCGCTAAACATAAAGAAGGTGAACTAAAAGCCAAGGAACATGAGATCAAAGTTGCAAAAAATGAAGTCAAAAGACTCGAAGCAGACATAAAAGCTCACCAAAAGGAACAAGAAAAACGCGCTAAACTCCATCAAGAATTCGCCAAACACAAAGAAGGTGAACTTAAAGCCAAGGAACATGAGATCAAAGTTGCAAAAAACGAAGTTAAAAAATTAGAAGCTGATATCAAGGCTCACCAAAAAGAGCAAGAAAAACGCGCTAAACTCCATCAAGAATTCGCCAAACACAAAGAAGGTGAATTAAAAGCCAAAGAAGATGAAATTAAAGCCAAAAAAGATGAAATTAAAAGACTAAAAGCAGATATTAAAGCCTATCAAAAGGAACAAGAAAAACGCGCTAAGCTTCATAAAGAATTTGCCAAGGCTAAAGAAACTGAAATCAAGGACTTAAAAGCTGATTTACACAAAATTCATCGAACCTTAATTTACCGAGCATGCCACAAACTAAAGATCATGTAGATCACCCCCTCATTTCGATTATCACTGTTAACTACAATGGTCAAAGATTCATTAAAGGGTTACTTGATAGTTTGTACAAACAAGATTATCCAAACATAGAAGTTCTTTTTGTAGACAATGACTCCAAAGACGACTCTATTGAATTTGTAAAACAACACTTTCCCAAAACTAAAATTGTCCCCAACAAAGAAAACTATGGATTTGCTGGAGGGAATAATTCAGCTATCCCCCATTGTAATGGCGAATATATCCTACTTATTAATAACGACACCATTGTTGACCCAAAATGGGTTAGCAAAATATATGAATCGCTAGTTAAAAACAAAGCTGACATTGTTGGGCCTAAAATTTTATTCTACAAGCCATTTGTTACGCTAAAAATTACTGTAAACACCTTCAATCCTTCAAAAACAGGGCTTTCTGGAGATACTCGCGACTTAGGCTGCATGATTAGCTCAGACATCCAAATAAAAGACGCCAATTATGACAAAACTTTATTTACCAAAAACTGTTATGGCGATGAATCCGCGGGTGATTTAGATTTTCATTGGGTATCCAACAAAGCAGAAATCAAAGTCCCTGTAGATTTAGATCTAGATAAATTTATTTTAAAAGGAAAAATCTCCGTTAGTGATCTTCAAAAACAAGAAACCATAAAAATATCAATTGGAGACACTGAAATATGGAGCAAGCAAATTGGCAGCACTTTCGAAGACTTTTCCGCAGAAATCTCTCCTGAAATAATAAAAAAACACGCCCGCTACGTTATAAATAATGTTGGCTCAACCATTGATGAAAAACGAGGCGTTGGCAAAGATCTAGGCATGCTAGAAGACGATAATGGGCAATATGACACCCCCAAAGAGGCCGAAAGCCTTTGCGGCTGTAGCTGGCTAGTAAAAAAATCTATAATTGATGAATTAGGATTATTTGATGCCAGTTTTTTTATGTATTACGAAGACTCAGATTTTTGCTGGCGCTTACGTAAAAAAGGCAAAAAACTGTTCTACTGCCCAGAGTCAATTGTTTATCACATCCATACTGGCAGTTCCAAGGAATGGTCTCCTTTCTTCCGTTTTCATGTTGAACGCAATCGTTTAATGATGATTTTTAAAAACGCCACTTGGGGTAATGTGATACATAATTTTGCTGCTTTCTTCTTTAAAACGCTAATATCTAGTCGACATCTTTTGAAAAAAAGCACTCCCCCCAAAATAAAAGAAATTATTAAAATTAATTTAAAAGTCTGCTTCAATCTGTTTTTGCATTTGCCAATCCTACCCATAAAACGCTATACCAAAACCAAGCTAAAAGTTAAATAATCCCGACACACAACATGAAAGTTGCTATTTATAACCGATACCTAACTACGGCTGGTGGAGGAGAAAAACACATGGGAGCTATTGCTGAGTATTTATCCCACAAAAAAAACTATCAAATAGATATTTTGACTTACGAAGCAGTTGATCTAACGGCTGTTTCCAAAAAACTAAACCTAGATCTTTCTAAATGCAAAGTACGATACATCACTAACCTTTCTTCCGAGCAAATCACCGAAACAACCAAAGAATACGATCTTTTCATTAATACCTCGTACTTAAGCACCATTAAACCAAAAGCCAAAGCAAACCTTATTTTAATATTTTTCCCAATCCTAAAAAAATATTGGTTTTTAGCCAAACACAAATGGTTCCAAAAATTAATAAAATCAATCCTTCCAATAACTAAACTAAATCTAACCCCCACTAAGGGCTTTTATGATTCAGAATTAATTCATGGAAAAACTGGAAAATGGACTAAAAAAGAATTCTCTTTTGTGGTCCCCAAACTTGGCAGGAAAAAAATCGAAGTAGTAGTCCACACCATAAAAATGGGCAAACTTAAACTTAAATACAGCATTAAACAAGTTCAAGCCAATAATGAAAACTGTGAATTCAAAACCACTGGCAATAATCTACATATCACTTTTACTCCCACAAAAAAACAAAACCACATAACTGTTACTTTAAGAAAAACTTTCACTCCAAGCAGCAGCGATTCCCGTGAGCTTGGCTTTTTTGTTCACCGCATTAAATACGCTAAAAAGAATCTTCTCTCTAATTTTATTCGCAAATTAGGAGGCATTATATTTGTGCGCTCCAAAAAATTTGCTTCGATTGATTATTTGAATAGTTATGATCTTATCCTCTCTAATTCAGATTACACCCAAAGATGGCTTAAAAAACTCTGGAATAAAAATAGCAAAATTTTGTATCCAGAAATTCATGTCGAAGAATTTATAAACAACACCCCAAAATCCAAAAAAATCATTAGTGTAGGAAGATTTTTTGAAGGCAATCACAACAAAAAACACCTCCCCATGATCCAGGCTTTTAAACAAATGTATGATGATGGTTTAAAAGATTGGGAATACCATTTATGTGGCGGCACTCATCGCGAGGAAATTCACCAAAACTATGTAAAAAATCTAAAAAAAGAAGCTCAAGGTTATCCTATCTTTATTCACACTGACATTCCTTTCCCTGAATTAAAAAAACTATATGCAAAGGCGAGTATCTTTTGGCATGCCGCTGGCTTTGAAGAAGAAGAAACAACGAATCCGGATAAATTCGAGCATTTTGGAATTACAACCGTCGAGGGCATGGCCTCTGGATGTATCCCTATTGTTAT
>CAYWKJ010000021.1:0-8073 GCA_964459205.1 uncultured Candidatus Peribacteria bacterium
AGTAGCCCCCACATCAACCTTAAAAGTTTTCAAATCACGATTATTTACTCCAATAATTTTCGCGCCAGAATTAAGCGCTTTTTTAACTTCTTCTTCATTATGAGTTTCCACCAAAGCCTCCATTCCTAAATCTTGCGCCTGCTCCCGAAACTCACGCAATTTCTCTTCCTTCAAAATCGCCGCAATAAGTAATATTGCATCCGCCCCCATCTGCGCTGACTCTACAATTTGACGCTCATCAATAATAAAATCCTTCCGAATAACAGGTAAAAAAGTGCGCTTTCGAATTTTCGCAAAAAGCTCCTTACTCCCCCCAAAAAACTGCTGATCCGTAACCACAGAAATCGCATCTGCCCCATTTTGCTCATAAACACGCACAATCTTCACTGGATCAGTATCCGGACAAATCTGACCGCTACTGGGCGACGCCATTTTAATTTCCGCAATCAAAGATAAATGTTCCCGTCCCTTCAAAACCTTTTTAAACAAAAAACCACGACAACGTCCTGATTCCGGAATCTCGGGCTCACCCATCTCCGCCACTTCACGTTTTTTAACCTCTACAATGTCATCTAAAATACTCATACCTGGTGGCTTAACGAAATATACTTATGAAAAAGATCGTAAGCACGACCCGTATCAAGCGCGCTCAAAGCCAATTCATAGCCTTCCTCCATAGTTTTAGCTTTATCAGCCAGCAAAAATCCCGCCGCACTATTTAACAAAACCAAATCACGCACTGGACCCGAAATATCACCAGTCATCACTCCCTCAAAAATCTCCGCATTCTGCGCTGCATCTCCTCCTTTAATTTTCTTAAATTTAACCGGTTTAATGCCAACCTTCTTTGGGTCAAACTCATAAAAAGATAAATGCCCATTTTTAAGCTCAAAAATATTAGTTTTGCCAGTGATAGTTATTTCATCCAAACCATCACTGCCATGAACCACCATCACTCGCTCATGCCCAAGATTTTTAAGAACCTCAATCATTTTTTTGCCAGATTCTAAATCAGACACACCTAAAATCTGACGGCGCACGGACGCCGGGTTAGTAAGTGGCCCAAGAAGATTAAAAACCGTACGCCGTGCAAGTTTTCGACGCACCGGCATCACATGTTTCATCGCCGGATGATAAAACGGAGCAAACATAAAACCAATTCCCAGCTTTTTAAGCGTTTCCTCAACCTGCTTAGGCCCTAATTCAATCTTAGCCCCCAACTTTTCTAAAACATCAAAACTACCGCATCGACCACTCGCCGCGCGATTACCATGCTTAGCCACTGGCACTTTCCCTGCCGCCAACACAAAAGCCGTCATGGTCGAAGCATTCACCCTCTGTAAACCAGATCCACCCGTTCCACAAGTATCCACGGCTTTCTCAAACCCAGTCACCGGATTTACAAATTCACGCATCACTTTTGCCATGCCAGTCAATTCTTCAATTGTCTCTCCCCGATCTGCTAATTCCACTAAAAGCGCCTCCATTTCACTATCCTCCATCTCGCCTTGAAGCATTCGTTCCATCAATTCAGCAGCCTGTTTTTCGGTATAAGGATTAGACATTTAAAAAATTCTTAAGAATAGTTTTACCCACATCAGTCCCAATACTTTCCGGATGAAACTGAATACCATACAAAGGCTTTTCGTGGTGCTGCAAAGCCATAATCAACTGATCCTCTACAGTCTCAGCCGTCACTATTAAATCACTTGGAAAAGACTCTTTTTCAGCCATCAAAGAATGATAACGCATCGCTCCAAACTCCTCTGGCAACCCAGCCAAAATATTTGGATACGGAAGATGTGCATCACCCAATCGTCCAACTTCAGAAACCTTACCATGCATAATCTCCGGCGCTTTCACCACGTTTCCACCATACAACAACGCAATTCCTTGATGTCCTAAACAAACACCCAAAACCGGCTTTTCGACCTGCAAAATCACTTCCTTACAAATCCCAAAATCCTTTTCTTTAGACGGATGCCCAGGCCCCGGCGAAATCACAATGTGACTCGGATCCAATTTCTCAATTTCTTCTAAAGTAATTTCATCATTCCGATAAACCACCGGCTCTCCGCCCAACTCTCCCAAATATTGATAAAGGTTATAAGTAAATGAATCGTAATTGTCGATTATAAGAGTTTTCATAAATAAAAATTAGAGTACAGATAAACAGGATTTAGCCTTATGCAGGCATTCCTCATGCTCACGCTCGGGCACTGAATCATAAACAATCCCGGCCCCTGCTTGAATATAAGCTTTGTTGTTTTTACAGACCATGGTGCGAATCGCAATCGCAAAATCCATGTTTCCAGAAAAATCAAAATACCCCACCGCTCCTCCATAAATCCCGCGTTGCCGTTTCTCCAACCCAGAAATTAACTCTGCGGCCCGAATCTTAGGCGCTCCAGAAAGCGTTCCCGCTGGGAAACAAGCCCGAAAAACATCAAACATATCCTTATCCTCCCGCAGCATCCCGGTAACATCCGAAATCATGTGCATAACAGAAGAAAATCGCTGAATATATTTTTCAGCTGGCACCTCCACCGTAGACACTTGCGCCACCCTTCCTACATCGTTTCGTCCCAAATCCACCAACATCATATGCTCGGCTAGTTCCTTAGGATCCACCAAAAGTTCCGCCTCCAAACGCTTATCCTCTTCCTCATCTTTTCCCCGCGGACGTGTGCCAGCAATTGGCCGCACCAAAACCTCATTATTCTCTACTCGAACCAAAGTCTCTGGCGACGCCCCAACCACTGCAAAATCTTCAAACTGCAAAAAATACATATATGGCGACGGATTCTTATGCCGCAATCCCCGATACAATTCAAACGGCGTTTTCTCCGTCTTAGCGGTAATAGAATGACTCACTACAATCTGAAAAACCTCTCCCTCCTCAATATGACGCTTACAATCTTTCACCTGCTCCAAAAACTCCTCCCGACTCGGTTCTAAATCAAACTCATCTGTCCCAGCCTGAGATTCAATAAAAGGAATTTGCAATGGTGCCTGAATTTGTGCCAAAATCTCATTCATTGCTTCACCATCATTGCCTTCCTCCACTAAATAATAAAGTCGGGCTATATGTTTTAAATGATCAAACGAAATCACCACTCGCGGTAAAAAGAAAAGCCCCTCTGGAATATCCATTGTCGCCCCTTTTTCAGGTTTAGGAATATTCTCTATATGTTGAATCACCTCATAAGAAAAATATCCAACAAAACCTGCTACAAAACCTTCTTTCGCCGCCTCATCCATATCATAAGTCGCCATTTTATCTTTAATCACTTCTAAAGGGTCATCTCCTTCATCAAATTCCAAAACCTCAATCGGATCAAAACCAATAAATGAATAACGTCCCATTTCACCATCCTGCTCCGCACTTTCCAGCAAAAATGAATACGGCTTATCCAAACAAAGCTTATAATAGAGCGATATCGGCGTTTCGGTATCCGATAAAATTTCCCGCGTTAATGTCCTGTATCGATTCACCAGTACAAATTGTTAAAAAAATAAAATCTAAAGAAACAAATTAAACCCACCCTTACTATCTTTTAGGGCTTTTGCCCCGCGAGTAACCAAATCAATACTCACCCCAAGCTCTGCCTTAACTTTACGCTGAGATTTGCCCTCTGAAAGTCGTTTTACAATCTGCCAACGCTCCGCAACCTGCCCTAACTCAGAAGGCGTTAAAATATCGCGCAAAAAGGATTCTGCCTCCCCCGTTGTCTTAAGCCGAGGAAATAATGTGAATAGTTCATCTAAATGTTCTTTGTTCATAGGTCATAATTAATAATGTACTGCTATGCCAGTACATTATAGCCATCGAAAAACTAAAGTCAAGACAAATTACGGCGCAACCCTATAAATCTCAAACACAAAACTATCACTTACGTTCCCCTCGGCATCCTCTGAATAAACTGTATAGGTATTAGTCCCCACATCATAATTCAAGTGCTGTTCTTCGGCGTAATAACTCCATTCGCCACTGCCAGCCACAAACTTAGTTAACTGAAAATCATTCACATAAACATTTACCGCACTGGCACTAACCGTGCCCAAAACTAAAACTGACGCCTCGCTAGTTGTATAGGTTCCGCTCAACGCATCACCATTCAAACTAGTTACCGCGGGAGTTGTAAGAGGCTCGTCAGAAACTACTTCTTCAGTCGTCTCTTCCTCAACCACTTCTTCATCAGTCACAACTTCCTCTTCAGCAGTTGTCTCCTCCTCCACAACTTCTTCATCAGCCACAACCTCTTCCTCCGTGGTTTCTTCTTCCGCTACTTCCTCTTCAACATCCAAAAATCCTTCTGAAACCTCAATAATTACCTCCACTGGATCACTTTCATAACCAGAGCCATTAACCGCCACAATTGTGAACAAATTACGACCTTCACGAAGATTTCCATAATCTAATGACATTCCATAGCGCCAATCTTCATCTCCAGCCTCAAAATGCTGCAACACATAAGCAAAACCACTACCATCAGCATCATAACTAGTTACAGTTATTTCAGCTGTATTATCAGAAGCTGTCCCGTGAATTGAGTAAGGAAGCGTGTCTTCCTCAGTCAAAGTATAGGGGCTAGCTGTGGGGCTAGTCACTGTCACAACTGGTGGAGTTAAATCTTCCACTTCTTCCTCCTCCACAACCTCTTCTTCCTCAATAACCTCCTCTTCTATAACTTCTTCCTCTGGTAATTCACCTTCCAAGGTCACACTTACAACTGTTTCCGCAGTAGTTGAATCTTCAACTACTTCTTCCTCAGCCACAACGGCCAACATTTGAGCATCTTCAGCCTCATTCCACTCGTACCAATCTGTTGCTTTCCACTCATCCGAAAGCGCAGCTAACAATGAAACCGGCTGCCTAGCCATCATAGTTTCCATATCAGCGGCCGTAACCTCAATTTCTTGACCAACACCAACTTTAATCTGTTCTAGTACCACTTCACGATCCGAATCTTGCTCCAAAACCTCTACCAAAACTTCTCCTTCTATCACTCGAACGATTTCTCGATCAGTAATCCCAACCTCAAAAACCGTTCCATAAGAAGTCACCCGTAAATTATCAGTCAAAACAACCATCCTAAACGCAGAATCACCAAAGTCCTCAACATTCAGCCATGCCGTTCCTGTACGAAGCGACAACGTAATCTCATCTAAATCTGTCCCTGTATCAATTTCGTCAATATTAACTTTTGTCTCCTCATCCATGCGCACGTGCGAACCATTATAAAACTCTAATGTCCCCCTACTTTCTCTTTCAACAGAAAGCATATCGCCCTCCAAAACTAATTGCTCATCATAAGCTTTGGTCCATTCTGTTTGGCCCCAAGGAAGAATTTCTGCTCCTCCCTCATCCAAATCTAGATAAATTTTGTTCTTAAGTTCAGTTTCGTGTTGATCAATAAAAGACCACACAAACTGGATAGCTAAAACAGATATAATTCCGCCAAAAATAATTAAAAGAAACGGCCAAAGAAATTCCATGAAACGTTTCTGACGGCGAATATGAGATCGACGACGCCGAGGCATAATAAATAGGTTATAAAGTGGTACGTAAAATAGTGGATTTTTGGGTTTCTGTAAAGGAAAAAGGACAAAGTGGATAACTATTTTTTCAACTGGAAGGAACCTTTGAGGATCATGATCCTCAAAGAACCCCTCTCCTTACGGGGACGTTTTCAAAAACATCATCCACTTTTCTAAAAGCTACTCTTTATAGCCCCATCTCCTGTTTAAGGGCATTCACATCCCGCATTAATCTTTGATCCTTGCGCATGGCCTTTATAATCTTATCTACGGCGTGCATTACGGTTGTATGATTTCTCCCAAACTCCTCGCCAATTTGCTCATAAGAGGATTGGAGTTCCTTACGAATCAAGTACATACAAATTTGGCGCGGGACCAAAACTTCTTTCTTACGAGCTGAGCCAGTCACATCGCTCTTGGTTAATTTAAAGTAATCAGCCACAATGTCGATCACGTCATCCGCTGTCTTGGCGAGTGATTTATGCTCACGACCCTCATCCAAAACCGCAAATTCACCACCACGGTTAAGCTTTTTCATAATTTGCGCCACCGAACGAATAGTTGGCGTAGCTTGTTCTAATTCATACTGCGCAATAGCCTGCAAAAGCACTCCTTCTAGCTCCCGAATACTGTGATGCACATTATAAGCCATAAACTCTAAAACATCGCTGGGGAGAAGCACTTGATACTCCCGACATTTAGAATGCAAAATCGCAAGTCGCGTCTCATAATCAGGGAATTGCACATCAACAATCATTCCCATTTCAAAACGACTCACCAAACGATCTTCAATATCACGAAGTTCCTTAGGCGGACGATCTGCACTCAAAATAATCTGCTTATTCGCGTCATAAAGCTCATTAAAATTATGGAAAAACTCCTCCTGTGTACGCTCCTTATTCGCTAAGAACTGAATATCATCAATAATCAAACAATCAACATTGCGATATTTATGCTTAAAAGACTTAGATTTTTGATTCCGAATCGCTTCTACAATTTCATTCATAAATTTTTCAGAAGTCATATAAGCCACCACTGCATTTGGGTTATGACGAATAATCGCATTACCAGTGGCCTGCAAAAGATGAGTTTTCCCGAGTCCTACTCCTCCATATACAAAAAGTGGATTATAAGCGCTACCCGGACGTTTAGAGATCGCCATACAAGCCGCATGCGCTAATCTATTCTCGGGGCCAATAACATAATTTTCTAAAGTATATTTAGAATTCAAAGTTTTACTCCGGACACCATCCGTATTTACTCGATATTCCTCTTTGCCAGGCATTTTGCGAACTTTCTTCTTAGGCTCAGAAAACTTGTTCACATCAACACTGCGATCATCTCCGGATTGTCCTAATTTACCATCTACTTCAAACAATACCTCGGTCACGGTTTCATCAACTGCCTTAACAGCCGTCAAAACATTTGGTCGATACTTATTTGCCACCCAATCACGGGATAAAACCACTGGAAAACCAATCGTCAAAACCCCCTGTTCGCGCCCCAAAAGGGCCGTATGCTGAAACCAAGTCAAAAAATCAGAACGCTTAATTTGCGGCTCCAAGGCCTTCAAAGCCTCTATCCAAAAATCACGATGAGAAGTATCTGACATAAATTGGAAGGTCCAAAAAATCGGGCTTACATCATAATGAGCCACCGCCAAAGACACAAGGGATTTTATTCTTGCTCTCTATCCCACTCCAAAATTTGACTCGCATTACATTGCATAACCTTAGCACGAGCCGTAACCCCTGCCTCTCCATCACCAAAATCTCGACCATTCATTTCTTCAAAATAATCATAAGCCACACCCAAAAACTCTTCAAAAGTCATTCCTGGGTCAAAACCTTCTGCCGAAAACCCAAAACTTCCTAAACCATCAAAAGCGACTTTCAGCTCACGAATTCGCGGATCATATTCAATAAAGACAGTCGTATTCTCTTTTGGGAATATTCCTTCAATATAATTCCCGTTTTGTTTTACATCCTGCAAACCAGCTAAATTAGCATATGTTTGCAATCTTGATTCAGCCACATTAGGGTTTGCACCCCATTTCACAATTTCTTCTGCTGGAATACTAGGTCCCACTGAAGAAATCTCACCTGGAAACACCATAAAATAACGATCAGCTAAATGCAAAAAAGCTTCTAGGCTCATTCCTGGGTCATAGTCTTCATCTAAATAAACACTCCAAGCATCGCTCGCTTCATCATGTTGCACGTTAAAAAAGAACTGCTTATACATAGAGGAATAACTTATCTTCATTCTCGCAGAATTCCATGTCCCATACATTACGGAAAAATTATTAGTAAAATATGGTTCCACAGGCTCCATGCCAACCCATTCAGCGATTTGTTCTAGCCTAGCTTGTTCTGGGATTAGAGGAGTTTCAAAATCAGCTTTAAGTTCCTCATACACCTCAGAACGCTCACCTTCATCCATGCTAGGCCATCGATCCTCAGCTCCTCCTTCCGAGGTTAGAGGAGTTTCAAAATCAGCTTTAAGTTCCTCATACACCTCAGAACGCTCACC
>CAYWKJ010000021.1:8173-23896 GCA_964459205.1 uncultured Candidatus Peribacteria bacterium
TCCATGCTAGGCCATCGATCCTCAGCTCCTCCTTCCGAGGTTAGAGGAGTTTCAAGATCAGCTTTCAGTTCCTCATACACCTCAGAACGCTCACCTTCATCCATGCTAGGCCGTCGATCCTCAGCTCCTCCTTCCGAGGGTGCACTCTGTTGATAAACTAAACGATTATTTTTAAACATATTTTTTTGTTTTAATTTTCACTTTCCTTAAATTATACCATAAAAAAATCCACAAGACAACCCCTTCACCTCCTTAACACACCATCCCTTAAAACAACCGCGCAATATCCTGAAAAGTCACCATAAAAATCACAAACAATAGGAAAACAAAGCCAAGAGCATGAATCATACCCTCAACTTTTGCGTCAACGGGTTTACCACGCACTGCCTCTACTATAATAAAAGCCATCCTCCCTCCATCCAAGGCTGGGAATGGGAAAATATTAATCACACCTAAACTAAGCGATAATAGCGCCAAAAAACGAATTAGAGACACAAAACCCTCCTGCACGTACAAACCAGTCATTTGAGCAATCCCAACTGGCCCAGCCACACCTTCGGGCACCGAAGCAGTGGTAAAAATATCACCAAACAATTGCCCAACCATCACCGCGGTATAAACAGAAATCCGCTTCATCTCTACAAACGCCTCCACCGGCGCCTCATAAATCGGATACTGCACATCCTCAATCTCCAAAACCGAAGAAACCTCTATTCCATCATAAAACGTAAAAGACTGATTTGAGGGCACATAACGCAATCCTAACAAAACCCCCACGTAACCTTGTTCATTACGCTCCATCTCAAACTCATAATTCATATCATCACGATTGATTGAGTAAGTTAAGATCTCTTCTTCACTTTCAGAGGCTATTTGGACAGCCTGCTGTGGAGTCCAAACCTCTTCGCCATTTACTTTTAATAAAATATCGCCTTCTTGAACATTAGCCTCATAAGCTGGTGTCCCGTGATAAACATGCGAAATAACAGCCCGATGCTCATCTGGAAGAGTCATTGTAATTGTCTGCAATTCATTGCTACGAGAAACCACGAAAACTGTTTCTCCAGAATCACTGGTCGCTAATAATTCGTATAACTCATCCGCATAAAAAACCTGCACTCCATTAACCGACCAAATCACATCTCCAGGCTGAAAAAATTCAGATTCAACCTCCCCAACTAACACCCGCGGCATCTCAAAAACATTAAAACTAAGGCCCGCAACCGTCCCCTCAGCCGAAAGATCAAACTCGGTTCCATTGATAGAAAAAGACTCCCCAGATCCCATTACCCCATAAAACTGCGCTAAATCATAAATTGGCTCCCCATTCAAACTCTCCACCCTATCACCTTTCACAAAACCAGCCTCCTCTGCCAACGATAACTCCTCAACATTATCCACATAAACTCCAGGAGCTAATTCAATCCGATCCTCCTGTATAAACTGCAAAAAATCCTCGCCTGTAACCATAAGTGGTTGCATCCCTAGAATAAAACCAAGGGTAAGTAAAACCCAAGCTAATAAAAAGTTCATAAAAACACCGGCACACACCACCTTGGTGCGTTGCCATTTAGTTTTGCGCATAAACGAACGCGGACTTTTCGCCGCCTTTTTGTCACGGGGATCTTCTCCAAGCATCCGTACAAATCCCCCAAATGGAATCCAGTTAATTGAATATAGGACTTCACCGCGTTTTTTGCCCCAGAGGCGCGGCGGAAGACCAAACCCAAACTCTTCGACCTTAATTCCGTTCCGCCGCGCCACAACAAAGTGGCCCCATTCGTGCACCAAAATAAGGATCGAAAAGATTACTAGGAACGCGAGGATTGTGAGTAGTAAATTCATGTCGTGTAATTTAGGCTACCGAGCGTAACAGATGTGTAGCGAGGAATTAAAGGGAGGGAGCTACGGGTCTTGCGGGTCCCGAGCAACCGAGAACATTTGAGGAAAAAAGAGCTCACGAGACAAAAACGTAGTTTTTGTCTCGTGCTAAACAGTCATTACAGCCTCTTCCTTGGCCTTAGCCGCCTCAGCGACTTTATTATTATAGTCATCAACTTTTTCTTGAAGCTTCTTTTCCGCACCAGTAGCCTCATCCTCAGTAATCTCCTTATCATGCGCTAATTGCTTAAATTTAGAATGAGCGGTTTGCCGAGCATTCCGAATCGAAATACGTGAATCTTCAGCTAACTTATGCACAATTTTTACAATCTCTTTGCGCCTCTCTTCTGTTAATGGCGGGATATTAAGCAAAATCGCGGTTCCATTATTAATTGGATTTAAACCCAAATCAGATTGCTGAATTGCTTTTTCAATCGTCCCGAGTGATGCCTTATCCCAAGGCTGAATTTGCAAAGTTTTTGGGTCTGGAACACTAATATTAGCCACATTTTTAATTGGCTGCTGCGCCCCATAAGACTCAACCATTAAATGTTCAATCAAACTTGGGTTTGCTCGCCCAACTTGCAACCTAGAAAACTCATCATTCAAGTGTTTTAGAGTTTTTTCGAAATCAGCAATAGCTGTTTGAATATAAGGATCCGTACTCATTAGTAAATATGTTAAAGATTAATTATGGACATATGTCCCAACTTTCTTCCCAGCAACCGCAGCTGCCAGATTTCCTTTTTTCATTAAATCAAATACCACTACTTCAAGACCCCCTTCGCGGCACAAAGTCGAAGCAGTTGTATCCATAAAAGCCAATTTTTTCTTGATTACTTCGTCAAAAGTGATGGTTTTAAAGCGCTTAGCGTTTTTGTGCTTTTCAGGGTCTTTATCATAGACACCATCAACTTTAGTGGCTTTCAGAAAAACATCACAATGAAGCTCCAGACCACGGAGCGCCGCGGCCGTATCAGTTGTAAAAAACGGACGCCCAGTCCCGCCGGCGCAAATCAGTACTCGGCCATGATTTAAATGATCGAGCGCCTTACGTCGAACATACGGTTCAGCGATCTCCGCAACCGGTAGGGCGGACATTACCCGGCATTCTACTCCCAATTTCTCCAAGGCGGCCTGCATCACCACACCATTCATAACCGTGGCCATCATCCCCATAAAATCTGACTCGACCCTCGGAATCCCTTTCCCTTTATTATCACGATAACGCCAAATATTTCCACCTCCAATCACCATAACCATGTCGGCCTTCTTAGACACGGCCTTCACTTGCTTAGCTAACTTTTCCAATTTTACAAAATCAACTGATTCGTCCCCTTTTCCCTTAAGGACCTCACCCGAAAATTTCAGCATGATTCGTTTAGATTTTTTCTTGGCCATAAATTTAATTAAGAATGATGTAAGTCAAAAGAATCCCCAAAATCAAACCTGCTAAAAACATAATTGGCATTCGTTTTTCTTTACCGCGATCATGTGAATTAGCTAAATCCGTAAGCAAGTTCCCCGAAATCACTACCTCCTCCTCCGCATTTTTTTCCACAATATCTATGAAACTATGATTAGCTACCAGCTGCACAAACTTCGCAAAATTTACCGTAACTGTATTACCGACACTCTTAGATTTACTAAGCCCCAATTCTTCATCCGAGATTGGTGATTTCTCAAAATCAATATCCGCATCCACAGTGTCATCATCATCCAGCGGCCGAATCAAGATGGAATCATCGTCTTTGTCCTCATTGGGCAAGGTAATGTCGTCCATAAAAGGGAGGTAAGTTTTATCTAAATAAGAGAATACCAAAACCAGATAATGTTTACCAGTAAAATCTTTGACAAAAACCAAAACCGCGCTACACTACACCACTATCCTAAAAACTAACCAAAAAACAATGCGCCCATCTTCATCACCTGAACCTCTTTACGAAATAGTTCCAACCTCATCAAATACAAATTGTCCTCTTGCAGACAACTTCGGCCGCAACATTCCAAAAGCAGGGTTGTGTTTCCGCAAAGCTGTCCCCTCTGGCCAAGATAAAACAGCCAACGGGACACCAGCTGCTACCCTTTTACAAGACATGCAAACTGCCGCTACTGGGGGCAATCCAGTTGCTCAAGAATTAGTTGCCGAAATAACCGGTCCAATGAACCAAAGCCTCACAGCAGTTCAAGAACAACAGCATGCGCCCCCTGGTACTACACGCACTCCAAACTTAAGCTCTGAACATCAAAGATTTTTTGACGACACCTGCCAAAGATGCCAAGGCAACTGCCTCCGCTGGCTTCAAATTTTAGCTGAAACCGCTAACGCTGAATCTTAAAACTGAACATTCTGCTGTTTAAGCTTAGAACGTCCCATTTCAGACTCTTTTAAGTGATAATCCGCAATTACAATCCCAACCTGTTCCGCCGTGGTTCGGGCCACTTTTCGTGGTCCAGGGAGCCATTCATCCAACCCATCCAACACAATCATCCCCCAAAACTCACCATACAAATCTTTGATCGCGATTTTTAATCGCGTTTCCACCACCAAATGACGTCTTTGCCCTAATTCTTGTTCAAACTGATCCAACTCCTGTGGTGTGGGCACAAAATCCCCCCAAGAAGTCTTAACCTCCATATGCTCTGTAACCTGATTTTTAAGCGCAATAAAACCTTGTGGAGCCTGCGTAATCATAGCCAGTTTTTCCCCAACTTTGGTAAGCAACTTATCAATATCTCCCTTAAAATCATGCATCATTTTCGAAACATCATACATAGCCACTAATTCCTGATTAGCCCATTGTAATCGTTGATTCACGACCTTAAACAAAGCTAATAGCAAAGAAGTCGCCTCTTCTGGTTTATTCTTCAAAAACGCATGAAAATCATCCTTTTTAAGTATCAAAATTTCCACATCATCAAGCACCGTAGCCGAGGCACTACGCGGTTTATCAGATAACAGAGCTCCTTCCCCAAAAATCGCCCCAGGGTCAAGAATCGCCAGTACTTTTTTATTGTTTTTCCGAATAGTTTTCGAAACCTGTACATGCCCACTTAATAATAAATAAAGCTCTGAACTAGTTTCATTTTCTTCAAAAATAACTGCTCCTCTTTCCAGGTGCTGTTTCTTCCAAATTCCTTTACCAGAAATCAAATGTTCTAGCTCTTCCGGAGCTAAACCAGAAAAGAATTCATCTATTTGTGAGTGGAAGTCACCGGTCATGCAATTTTCTGTTTAAAGGAGTCAATGTCATGCGCCTTAGCCATCGCCGCCTCCTTGGTAACTGTACCATTCTGAACTAATTCAACCAAGGCATCATCTAGAGTTTGCATCCCCTCACTCTTTCCAATCTGTAACATTGAATAAATCTGATGAGTTTGACCTTCTTTTACACAATTTCGCATGGCATCATTCATAACTAATATTTCAAAAGCAGCCGCCCTTCCTTTTCCATCAGCGCGAGGTACTAAGGTTTGGGAAATCACTCCCAGTAACCCCACGGAAAGCTGCGCTCTAATCTGTTCTTGCTGATAGGCTGGAAAAACATCAATCATACGATCAACAGTTTGCGCCGCATCGGTAGTATGTAGGGTTGAAAACACCAAATGACCGGTTTCCGCCAGGGTAATCGCCGCCGCAATCGTCTCTAAATCTCGCATTTCTCCCACTAAAACAACATCTGGATCCTGCCGCAAAGCCGACCTAATGGCCGCGGCAAAAGATTCTGTATGTGAATTTACCTCACGCTGCGTAATCAGAGCATTCTTAGACTGATGAATAAACTCAATTGGGTCTTCAATCGTAATAATATGACATTTCCGGTTTGTATTCGCATAATCAATAATCGAGGCTAAAGTAGTAGATTTACCACTTCCAGTTGGCCCAGTAACTAGTACTAAACCACGCGGCTTCATGGCAAATTCACCAAAAATCGCTGGCAATCCCATTGATTCTAAAGAAGGTGGATGACTTGGAATAGCTCGAAAAGCCAAAGCTGTCCCCTCCTTATCTTTATATAAATTAACCCTAAAGCGACCCACTTCTGGAGAGCCATAAGAAAAATCTACCTCTTTTTGCTTTTCAAAAATCAAATATTTACTTTCCCCAGCCACCTGCTTAGCAATTTCTACAATTTCTTCCTCACTTAAGGCCGGAATCTTATCTGTTACAAACAAATCTCCGTTAGGTTGCCGAATTACAGGCGGAGTCCCCACCTTTAAGTGCAAATCCGGCGCATGGTGGTCAACAACTTGTTTAAGAATGACATTAATGTCCATAAAATGGTGATTTAATCCTGTTATTATAACACAAAAAGACTCGAAAAGGAAGATGTGATGGAGGTCCTATTTTGCGTAAGTCGGTTCGCGTTACAAATACAACACTCAAACCTTATACAGCCCTTGACTTTTTACGTAAAAAATGTATAATAATCTTCCTTGGTTTCTAGTCAGAGACCATCTCCCCCGCGTGGAAGATGAGTGTCTGGCTGCTGCCATGACGCTTGTTCTTTCACATCATTCATGCCCGCAAGGAGCATTCATGTCCCGTTCCCGTTCCTCCCGCCTGCCCGCCATCCTCGGCGGCCTGCTCATCCTCAGCATCGTCGTCGGCCTGGTCAGCTACGGCATCTACAAGAAGAATCGTCTGGACGACCGCCACGAGCTGCACTCCGAGGTCTCCGCCTACCTGGCTCAAGGCGAATTCTTCCATCGTCAGAGCAAGGTCGGCACCCGAACCTTCGGCTTCTTCCCCCAGGACCTCGAGCCGGCCGTGAGCTTCCTGAATGACCTCGATATCGCCGTCAAGGGAAGCGCCCTCTGGTTCAACTTCTCGCCCGAAGAACAGCAGGCCCAGTTCGACTGCAACGGCGGCTTCAACGGCTTCGTCACGATCGCCGACCTCCATGGCAACCTGTACGAAGTCGACCGCTTCGAGTGGAAGGTCTCCGACATCGAGCTCACCACCGACGCCCTCGCCGAAGCCAAGGCCAAGTGGCTCATCATCAAGGCCAACATGGACGCCAGCCTGCAGACCTCCTCGGCCCTGCGCCTGGACTCCAACCCCTGGCGCTGCCTCTACCCGGACGAGGTCGACGAAGAGCCGGTCGAGGCCGAGTAGGCCAGACCGCACCCGACACCGGCATGGGCATTGTGACAAGAGCAAGCGAACCGCGCCTCCCTATAACCAAAAGGGAGGCCTTCGCTTACCCAAATTTCAAACCCGCCTTCCCACGCGCCCCTGAAAATGATACAAAATACACATGAATGAACGCCAAAAAGCAATTTTAGAAATCCAGCAAGCCGCGCTTCAAATAATTCAAGAACACTACAAAGAGCGCCCTTATCACAACGCCACCCACACTGGTTTCGTAATCGAAAGCGCTATTTTACTGGCCCAAGACGCCGATCTCCCTCAGGACCAACTGGAACTTTTAACCCTGATGGCAGCGGCTCACGACTTAATTCAAGCTCACGATCCACTCGCCGACAGCTATCTGGGCGAAAACGAAAATAAATCCGCCGATTGGCTAGCCGAACAAATGGAAAACGCCAGTGAATTTGCCGAAGACGAAATTGAACAAGCTCGCCGTGGCATAGAATCCACCTACATCCGCCACCGCGAAGATGGAATCAAACAATCAGCTGAATTTGGAGACTTTTTAAGTGAATTACT
The DNA here is from genome assembly GCA_964459205.1 of uncultured Candidatus Peribacteria bacterium. GTDB lineage: Bacteria > Patescibacteriota > Gracilibacteria > UBA1369 > UBA12473 > JABJMC01. The sequence continues at coordinate 15,729 of CAYWKJ010000021.1, forward strand.
CTGCGACGCAGACCTCGCCAATCTAGGCAGCCCCTGGGACACTTATTTCCCTAAAATGAAGGCTTATTTTAAAGAAATCGTCCCAGACGCAACCAAAGAAGAATGGGAACATTACCTACGACTCCAAGTCCCAATTCTGCTCCAACACCACTACTACACTACCGTTGCCCAAGAACGATTCCACCATCTACGCGCCAACGCCACCAAAATCGAAGAACTCCTCAAAAACCCCGAATCAATCGAGCTCTAACACCTCTGGCAACCAATTATAATAAAGCCCCTGCTTTTTAAGCTCAGCTCTAATTTTGCGCATTTCTTTGGTCCACGCCCCCTGCGAGTATTCTTCATTCAAAATCATATTTTTCCCATTATTTATCCCCACACAACCAAACATCTTTTTGGAGTTAAAAACCCGCACACAAAACTCTGCATCCCTGGTATTCCCACACTGCCAACAAAAATTACAGTTATACAGGTCATATCCCATCACACACTCATATAAAAGCTCCCCCGTCATACATTCCGTATCATAAACATCCCGACTTTTATCCACAATATGATAACAATTCGCCGCATCCTCCACGCCATTCATGGAATAACAATTCACGCAGTTTTTTGAATTATAAATATGATCCCCAGTACAGTTTTCTGAATTTAACTGAACCGAAGCAATATGCGGCAATTTCATCCGCAAGGCCTCCATTTTTTTCAAAACCTCCTCCGGCGACAACTTACGCAATTCCTCCATCTTACGTTTATAATCATCTTCTTTATACGATTCATTAAAAATATGGTGACTCTTTTGACGCAATCCCACACATCCAAAACAATCATTACAATTCTTACAATCATAACAAAATTTCAGATCCCGTGACCCCACACATTCCGTGCAATAATCTGAGTTATAACACCGCTCACAAAACGCACACTCATAACAAAGTTCACACTTAACGCAGTGGTACGTGTCGGCACAATCTTTTAACGTATTGGGGTAATAACAATAATACGAATCCTCACATTTATACCCGATAAAACACATGTATGAGTTCTTAGAAAAAGACAAGCAATGAACATAATCGCAATTGGTGTTTGTGACTGACCGCAGCGCATAAGTTGGCTGGGATTCAAGTAATTTTTTGAATTTTTCGAGGAAGTTCATGGCTGGATTATAACATTACCCCAAATGCTTCCAAAAACAATCCTGACAATAAACCACGTATTTTGATTCTGGTGAATAGGTCGAAATCATATCCTTATCGCACTTATCACATTTACGCTTATATAATTTGCGCTCATTTCGAAGCGAAAGTCTCCTTTTTTGCCGACAATCCGGACAATTTTCTGGAAAAGGAAGGTCTTTTTTCTTATAAAACTTTTGTTCCTGCTCAATAATCAAAAAATCCTTGGAACAAGCCTTACATTTTTCAACTTTATTAGCGATAGTGTCTGTCATTTTAAAAGGGTTAAGTTATTTTAGGATAATCCGGGGATGGCCAATTCTGGGTAAGTAGTGGGAAGATGTTGACCATACTCACCACTAGCACGCATCTCGGCCTTAATTTCAGCCACTTTTTGGTGATATTCCTCCTTAGAATACTGCTTATTAAAGATACAATATTCTGCTCTATTCAGAGTAAAACAACCAAAACAGTGATGCGAATTGTAAACATTTTCACAATACTCCAAATCATACGAATCGAAAACCCCATAACAATAGTGACAGTTCGTAATATTCATGGCGGCCATCACCTCATAATTAAGTTCAGATTTATAATAATTATTAGAGCATTCCATCGAATCAGTAATTTCCTCACAATTGTTCATATAAGCACAATCCTGAAGTTTTTTAACGTCATAACAGTAGTAAGAGTTTTTACAATTGTAGATGTAATCTCCAAAAACTTTGTCATTCTGGTCACCCCTCCAAAACAAACGAGGTGTTTTTGCTTTTAATTCTTCCAACCTAGCCTCGATTTCGGACCGTGGCATTTTTTTAAGTTCTGGTAAACGCTTTTCATACTCCTCTTTAGTGAATTTCTGATTAAAAATACAATATTCAGCCCGTCGCAAACCAACACACCCAAAGCAATCATTAGATCCCACCATATCAAAACAAAACTGCAGATCGCGCGAACTCTTACAATCCTGACAACCATGGCACTGGTAGCATTCATGACAATCCACACAGTCATAACAAAGCCGACAATAAAAACAATAGTCACAATCTGTACAATCCTCTGAGTTATACAAAAAATATCCGTAATAACAATCTTCATCATATTCGCTGCCAATTAAGAGATAACAGTTTTTTGTATTCCCGGAATAATTAACAAACTCACTGTTTTCGCAATTAACATACAAAAGTCCGACGCGTGGCTGCTTATCTCGGGCCTCAATCATTTGTTGGAGAATAGACATGTTTGACAAATTAAATTTGGATTTCATAATAACAACATTTTAATAATTGTCAAGCCCTGCCGACATTAACCCTCCGTCATTAAGTGCTTTAAATGACGCAAATCTAAACCTGTAATTAAGTAATTGAAAAATATTAGAATTAATGGTATAATTATTTTGTCGAAACTTTTCCACGCATACTCACTCAGCTATGATCTCCTCAGAATCACTTTTAAAATTCGGACTCTCTGCCAAAGAAGCGCGCGTCTACATTGCGCTTTTAGAACTCGGAGAACCAGCCGCCGTAACTACCATTGCAAAACGCGCCCACATCAATCGCACTACCACTTACGATATCCTCGAGGTCCTGCGCAAACGAAACCTAATTGTCTACTACACCCACAAATCCATTCAGTATTTCGGCGCGGAAAAACCTGAAAAACTAATCACTCACCTACGCGACCAAAGCCGCCGGTTTGAAGCCATGGCAGACGAAGCCGAGGAACTCCTCCCAGAACTTAAATCCATTTATAACGCTATCCCCGGCAAACCACGTGTGCAGTTTTTTGAAGGAGAAGCCGGACTTCTCCATGTTTACGAAGACTCTTTAACCTCAACCGAAGAAATTCGCGCTTATGCCTCTGATCAGGCCAACACCGAGGCTGTCCCCTCTTACTTCCCCAAATACTACAAACGCCGCGCTGCCAAAAACATCCCCATTCGCGCTATTTTCCCAGACACCCCTCAAGACCGCGAACGCCACGCCTTAGACTCCAAAGAACTCCGCCAAAGTCGCATTGTCCCCAAGTCTGTCATGGACTTTACCCCAGAAATCAACTTTTACGACAACAAGATAATGATCGCTGACTGGAAAGAAAAACTCGGTGTCATCATTGAATCCGAAGAAATCGCCAAAGTATTTAAACAGTCATTTGATTTAGCCTGGGAAGCCGCGGAAAAATATCATGATGAGCTTTTACCATAAGACTTACCCTAAAACAATTTTTGGCATACAATAACCTCATGAGCACCTGCACCCAATGTCAAAACTCGTTTAAAAAAACGCCAGCCATTAAAGCTATGGGATCGCCAGTGCGCTAAATGCCAGGCCATAATCAAATCCAACTACCATCCGGATCGCCCCGAGATAATCTACTGCAAAAAATGTTATCTAAAGGAGGTCTATTGAAGTGAAATGTGAATAACAAGTTGGAGCGCCTTTCCCTAAAGTAGCTGGATATTTTTCCAATATAATTGTTACCGGTTCATTTTCAGTTGCGCTCAAAATCGCCTCTGAATCTTCGGCTGTCAGTACAAATTCCTGATAATCAAACTTATCAGAATGATTTGCATATTCAATTAATCCATCCGTAATACATCCTAAGCCCACACTATTTTCACCTAAAAAAGAACTTTTTCCATCACTTGCGCTTCCTACCATTGCATAAATTGTATAATCACTTGCTTCTAAAATCTCAAACTGTGCATAATCGAATATTTCGCAGTCCTCCACAAAACACCAAGCCTCCTCAATTTCAGAAATCACAACATAACCTGTCAACTCAACTGTTCCATAATAACCATTGCCAGCCTCATACACAAAATCTTTAGGGAGCCCACAACCCATCATAAAAAAACCTGCAAGCATAATAATTGATACGATTTTTTTGTTCATCTTTAAAAATTAAAAAATATTATTAAACATCCCCCACAAAAACTCCCAAATCTTTAAACAACGGCACCCACGTCTCGTATTTTTTAGAAAGCAAAATCTTATAGGTTTTGGGCTCATTACTACGCACTAGCAAAACATTTTTATTCAAACCAAATTTACCCTGCGCCACGTAGTCAATATCACTTAATGGCAAATCAAAAATAATCGGATTCGAATGCCACGGTTTCCCTGTTAATCTCCCCCACAACTTACGCGGCCACTCATAAAAAATCGTCAGCCAATGCACTGTTGTAACCTTCAAAACCAAGCGCTGATTTGTTAAATACAACCGATAACTCATGTCCAAATTAAATTTCATATAACGGACATAATCGTTTACCAATAATTTCTCATTTGGCTGAAGTTGCATACGCATATTTTAGCATATCTTGACTCATCCCAACTTATCCATTGACAAATAAGAGTTGTTATTGTAATATATTCGTCCTGTATCTTGTGGCTCTGCCACAGCTCTATGCTGTAGGCGAATCACCTTCACAGGAAGTTCGTTGACAGCATCATCACACCATCCGCAATCCGTACGAGGACAGAACATGACTCTCCGTAGTCTCCTTCCTTTTTTGCTGGTCGGCCTCACCGCCACCGGCTGCGCTACCTTCAACAAGGGCATGGGCATCGAGCACCCGGCCGCCACGCCTGAGGCCGAACTCTGCTACACCGGCCTGCTCATCGTCAGCGACGACGAACAGATCGAGCTGCAGGGCTGCCCGGCCGAGTGGGAGGTCTTCATCCCCATGGGCGTGGGCAACGCCGACCCCGAGGGCAACAACTACCTGGTCGGCCGCTCGATCATCGAGATGTCCTACACGCCCAACGTCATGCTGACCGAAGACCAGGCAGGCCGCTACTACCTGCCCGAGGCGTTGTCCCCAGAGCCCGCCTACCTCACGCTCGTGGACGACACGCCCTTCATCCACGTCACCCTGGACGGCACGCCCTACAACAAGCCGCTCTTCCCGGCGTACGAGGTCAACCACTGGGTCAGCGCCGAACGCAAGCTCACCCCGTTCATAACCCCGGACGTCCTGGGCCCGCCGCTCCTGGAAATGGCCCACCTGGACGGCGAGCACCTCAGCGGCACGCCCTGGCACCTACTGCCCGGGCCCGACCAAGGCCTGATCGTCACCGCCCAGTAGCACGGGGACGACAAAAGGGGGTGTGATGCGCAAGGTCAACCGAACTCACTTTACGGCGACGTGTTCCTACCAGATCACGTCGCCGACCCCTTTTTGTTATAAAAAGGCTGTTTTAACGTACCTTGACTAAGCACCAACTTGCCCTACAATTAACCCACCTAATCTCGTGACTCCGTTCCACCCCAACTGAGAGCGGACTCCAGAAAGGTCCCGTTCTTACACAAACTGATTGGAGGTCCTTAAATGGACTGGAAGACGTCGGCCATCTGGGCCTTCAAGTTTCTCTATGCCGGAGGTGTCGGCCTGGTCGCTGGCTTCCTGACGTGGGTCGCCACCGCCAACACCCTCTGCGGCGGCATCATCCTGATCATGGCGTTCTTGACCAAAAAGTATCTGGCAGACTATCTTCACGATAAGCTGCTCACTGGCGATCTCAACCTGAAAACCGTTGTGATCTCGCTTCTCGGCTTCCCGGCGGTGGGGCTGGAAATGATCCTGGTCGTGGGGGCCTACAAGTGGCTCGGCTGGGAATCCGTCATCTTCGTGTGCACAGCTCTGGCCTTCGCTGGCCTGATCGTGGAACGAAAGGTGCTCAACCCACCCATCGTCAGTCAGTGACCTCTGTGCAAGAACGGGCTACGGCCCCCGCTGAAACACGCGGGGGCCTTGGTCTACACGCGCAAACTTGACACATTCTCAAAAATAAGAAATCCTTACTCCCTACCATAAAACTAAACCATGAATCATTTACAGCCAGTCGTAAACCAAGTAATAGAAAACGCCTACCCTGAACTAATTAATGATCACGTTCATGTTGAATTTACTGATCTAGAAAATGCTTTTACCGCGTATGGAGAATTACTTACAAAAGGGTTTTTTATTGAACTAGACAACACACTGAAGGAAGCCTCCCCAGAAGCAATCGAAGGAGCTATTGCCCGAGAGTTATCAGATATTGTTCACGACATCAAAGGCCGCACCAACGGGATCCTAGAAGCAATTTCAAGAGCCATATCCAATCAATATGAAACCCTCGAAGAACGTAACATTGATTTAGATGTCATTATTCGAGGTTACGGAAAACAATTGCTAGCGTTCTTAGAATTCATAGAAATCCAAGACTCCGGCCATGAATCAACCAATGGATTATCAGCTAAAGAAGTTCGTAAAATTCTACAAATACCTAAACCACCTAAACTCTCAACCCATTAAAAACTTCTTTCGGAGCGCCTTACATCATACCCCCCATTCCACCCATGCCACCCATAGCAGCAGCAGCGGCCGCGGCTCCAGCCGCATCACCTCCACCTTCCTCAGGGATATCAACCACCGCACCTTCCATAGTTAGGAAAATCCCAGCCAAGGAAGCGGCATTTTCAAGAGCAGAACGAGTTACTTTTTTCGGATCAACAATACCAGCTTTAATCATATTCACAGCCTCGCCTTTATCAGCGTCATAACCCATGCCAAGATCAGCATTTCGAATCATATCCACAACCACTGCGCCTTCCTTGCCAGCATTCTCGGCAATCTGGAAAACTGGTGATTGAAGCGCTTTCAAAACAATGTGCATACCAGTAACTTCATCGTCCTCGCCACGCACACCTTCAAGCACTTTAGCAGCCTGAAGCAAAGCTGTTCCTCCACCAGAGACAATACCCTCTTCTACCGCCGCCCGAGTCGCCGAAAGCGCGTCCTCGATACGGTGTTTCTTTTCTTTAAGCTCAACTTCGGTGGCGGCACCAACTTTAATCACGCCAACTCCACCAGCTAGCTTAGCAATCCGCTCCATGATTTTTTCTTTGTCGAAATCAGAACTAGATTGATCTAGTGCCACTTTCATTTCCGCCACCCGGGCATCAACTTCATTTTGAGGCCCTTTGCCTTCTACAATCGTAGTGTTATCTTTAGAAGCAATCACTTTACGAGCTTCACCAAGATGACCAAGTTCAACATTATCAAGAGTTAAGCCAACCTCTTCAGAGATAACGGTTGCACCTGTTACAGCGGCAATATCTTTTAACATTTCTTTGCGGCGATCTCCAAAAGCCGGAGCTTTAAGAGCCAACATGCTGAACGTACCGCGAAGCTTATTCACAACCATAGTTGCGAGCGCCTCACCATCAACATCTTCCGCAATAATCACGAGTTCTTTTTTGCCACCTTGCGCCAACTTTTCAAGAAGTGGAAGCAAAGCTTGAACCGAAGAAACTTTTTTATCAGTAATCAAAATTCGAGCATCTTCATAAACCGCCTCCATGCGACTTGGATCAGTCACCATATAAGGCGAAATATATCCATTATCAAACTGCATTCCCTCCACAACTTCCTTCTCTAAACCAAAAGTTTGGGATTCTTCAACTGTAATCACGCCGTCATTACCCACCATTTCCATAACTTCGGAAATAAGGCGTCCAACCTCTGGATCTTGAGCAGAAATAGTAGCCACTTGGGCCACTTCTTCCGGAGTAGAGATGTCTTTTTTAACTTTTTCTAGTTCATCTACCACCTTAGCCACACCCTTTTGAATCCCACGCTTAAGAGCAATTGGGTTAGCTCCAGCCGCCAAATTTCGAAGACCTTCCGAAATAAGCGCATAAGCCAAAACTGTCGCGGTAGTTGTACCGTCACCAGCCACGTCATTTGTCTTGGTAGCAACCTCTTTTACCAGTTGCGCACCCATGTTTTCAAACTTATCTTCTAGATCAATATCTTTAGCAATGGTCACACCATCATTAGTAATAGTTGGACCACCATATTTTTTATCAAGAACTACATTGCGCCCCTTAGGACCCATAGTAATTCGAACTGCATCGTACAGCTTACGAACACCGTCTACCATCTGTTGACGGGCGTCGTCACCGAATTTAACTTGTTTAGCCATTTTTATTAAAGTTAAG
>CAYWKJ010000022.1:0-22933 GCA_964459205.1 uncultured Candidatus Peribacteria bacterium
CGAAACCCCGGGTTTTATTTACTATGTGATTCAACAGCTTACTTTGCAGGGAATTAATATTGTGGAGCTGACTTCAACCTATACGGAGCTTACGATTTTTGTAGCGCAAAAAGACGCACGACTCGCGTTTGATACGCTCTATTTGCTGGTTGATAGTGATTAGCCAGCAGGTTCTTCACCTTCTAATAACTCTGGCGTGTTTGGATATTCATCACCCAGGAATTCTTCGACGAGTGGTACCACAATATAATCAGTATAATTTTCCTCGTGATATTCTGTTATTGGGAAAATGAGGGCTGGGACAAGGCGTTCTAAGTATTCGTCGCCATCATAATCATAGATTTTAGTGAGGGCTTTGAATGGTGTGCCTAAATCAAGTTCAACGATTTCATCAGCGTATAAATCAATATAGCCGTTATAGCCACCACGTTCAGCGATTTCTAATATGCGGGAGGAGTCAGTGATGGTGTCGTAGAGTGTGCTGGAATAGTTTTGTGGTGAGAGTCCCCAGAGGCTGTCAACTTGTTCATCTTCGATCGAAATAGTAAGGGTAATTCCTTCTGGAGACCCCCAGCTTTCGTATAAAATAAGATCATTTAGTTCAATGGGATAAATGACTGTTAAATAAGATTCAGCATAGCCATCATAGATTTCTTGTTCATCTATAATTGGGTCACCATATCCTTGAAGTTGGATATTGTGTTTGTTGATGAAGTCAGTGGCGATTTGAAGGGCTTCTGCGGTGGACATTTTTTTGTTTGAGCTGGAATAGTCCCATTCTTCTTCCCATTTGGAGGCATCCCAGTAGGAAAGGGAAATCATGTTGTTGGCGTAATCAAAGTTTACAGAATAACCAGCGTCATCCTCGGCTTCGATAGTTAAATAAGACATTTTGAATTCTTCAAATGCTTCTAAGTCAATAAGGTCCAGGTCGAGGTCGGGGAGCCAAGAATTAACCTGGATGGCCTCGTTATTGAATATTTCTTTGGAAAAAACTTCGGTTGGAGTGCCGTCTAATTTAATTTCATCACCCTTATAAACATACGTGAAAGTGGTATAAGGGTAATAGTCGTAAATGGCCGCGTAGTCTTCGTCTTCTTCGAGGTCACTAGTGCTGAGGGTTCTGTGGCCACCACCACCTTTGCCATGATCAGCGGATTCAGAGGTTTCATCTTTGACTTGTAAGGAAAAATCAATAGTGCCCGGAGATAAAGTCATAAAAAGCGTGGGAACTAAGATCACGGCGGCTAAAGTAGCCCCGCCAAAAGCGTATCCCCACTTAGGCAAGCTAAAGTGGGCGGGGCCCCTCTCTCTAACTTCCCCAATTTTATCCCAAACCTCCTCGCGCAATTTAGCTTTGAACTGTGCATCAATCGGAGCGTTGGGCCGCGCGGCAATTAATTTTTTTAAAATTGGCTTTAATACTTTTTCGTGATCTTTTAAGGAAGGATCAGCGCTATAAAGGTCAGTTAAAAGTTGGCTTAAATTAGGTTTCATGGTGAGTTAGATTAGGGGGATAAGAAATGAGAGGATAAGACTGGTAATGTTAATGTGGGTTTGTAGCTTTTGAACTGATCGACTAAAAATTACTTTGCAATTGGACTCAGTTTTGCCAACAATGGCCGCGATTTCTTGGTAAGGTAGGTCGTCCCAAACGCGCAGGATCACAATTTCGCGTTGCGCATCATTGAGTATATTTAAAGCTTCTTGTAGTTCTTCTAAATTTAGTTGTTTTTGGGCTTTTTCAGGAATGTTTTCGTCAGTGGATAAGCCAATTACGTCCTCAAGATTTAAGGTTTTTTTATTAGTGCGGTAGTGGTCGATTAAGGTGTTGCGCGCGACGCGATAAAGCCAACTTTGGAATGTTCCTTTTTCCGGTGAAAATTTGTGGAATTTTTCAACGGCTTTTAAGAATGTTTGGCTAGTAAGATCTTCGGCAACTTCTTTTTCATTGGTGCGGTAATAGAGGAAGCGATAGATTTTTGGAAAAAACTTGTCATAGGATTGGCCCAGTTCTTCCAGGTTGGTAGGGGAAGGAGTATCCATGCGCAGGGATTATGCTGAATTTACTTTTGCACTTTTTTAAACGAACGAAAAGGTGAAAAGTAACATTTGTGAGTTAGGGGCCGATTGACATGGCGAGCAAGAATATAAAGGAGTTTGCTAAATAGGCTATAATAAGCAGAATCATTAAAAATATGGAAAGAGCTTTGACGGTTTTTTTAGAGGACGTTTTGGTTTTATTGATGCTGAATAGCAAGCCATATATGATAAAAAACCAGTATATAAATATATGTGGGGCGTATCCAATGATGTCGCTGGCAAAATTAGCACCTCCGATAGTTATAGGATTCCCAAGTGCAATAAAAAGTTTTGCTAGAGTTTCAAATAGTTCAGGCTGGACAGCAAAAAGAAACATATCTATATTACAGACAATCGCGGTGATAATTGCGGAAATTTTGAGGGTTTTTTTGAGTAATGTGCCCATTGGGAAGTTGGTTAATTTAATCTATTTTATATTAATTTGGGTGGTTAGCCAAAATGGCTTCCTGTAGAGGACGATGTTCGAATTGGTGTAACTTGTTTTAATAGAGTATAATTCAAATATGAGAAAAATTACTAAATGGTTAATTGTTGTTTTGAGCAGTATATTAATAGTTATTTTAGTATTTGGAGTGTATTCCTATTTTGAGCAAAAGAGTTTATTGGAAGAGGAGTATCGGGATGTTAGATTTCGGGGTTTATTTTCGAGTTCTTGCTCTTGGAATCAACCCTTCCAATTTCAATATGAGGGTAATAAGAATTCCGGTGGGCCCATGCAAATGGTTTATGATGTGACTGTTTGTCAGGATTTTGTGATTGATGAGGCGGAGGTTTTTGTTTGGGAAAGTATGAAAAATTGGATTTATTAGTTTAAATGGCTTCCTAAGGGCGGGATGACGCGCTCACGTTGTTCGCGCTATTAATCATCGCTCGCTCAAAAATGTCCACGTAAACGTGTCCGCTTTGTTCACTCGCTCGATTTCCGAACCTGCGGTTCTCATCCCGCCTCTCAAAACAAATTTAAAATCGTCCGCCACCTCTGCGAGGGACGGCCATTTTTAAATGGCTCCGGGGGCGGGATTCGAACCCGCGACCAATTGATTAACAGTCAACTGCGCTACCGCTGCGCTACCCCGGAGTAATGCACGGCGCCACTATATCAAATTCGTTTTAACTTTTAAATACAATTATTGAGCGGCCGTGTTAGGTGTTTTTTTGGCTGGCAACACTTGTCGCATTGAGGTTTTTATGTTATAATATACAGATTAAAACCAAAATATTCGTGATGTCTAAATTTTTAATCAAATCTGGTCTTCGTTTGTTGCTCTCTCTTGGAGTGGGGACAGCCGTGTTTTGTGCCGGAATTATCTCTGTGTATGCCGATGCTATTGTTTGGGAAGGTGATGTGAATAATAACTGGAGTGAATGTGGAAACTGGGAAGGTGGTTTGTGTCCTGGGACGGCGGATTTGGCGACGTTTAATGACTCTGGGAATGTTGCGGCCACGATTGATACGGCTATTGATGTGGGTGGAATTGTGATTAATGCTGGTTATACGCAGACTATTACTCAGGGGGCGGGAATAACTATTGAGGTTGGGTCACAACATTTTACCCAAAATGATGGAGAGTTTGCCGGGAGTAATGGGACTGACCCTGCCGATAAATTTGATATGGATGGAGGAGATTTTATACTTAATTCAGGGACATTTACAGCGCCTCGAGGATCTTTGTGGATTAGTAATGATTGGACTGATACCGGAGATGCGACTTTTACGCATAATTCCGGGACAGTTTATTTTAATACTAACCCTAACAGTGCGGTTGATGTAAATGCATCAGAAACATTTAATGATCTTGTTATTGATAAAGGTGATGGTTCGGATGTTGATATTGCGTCTGGTGATCGGTTTATTGTAACTGGAAATCTACAATTAACAGATGGGCAAGCTGATTTAGGGATAATTGAAGTACATGGCAATGCGGTTTTTGATACTGATTGGGACGGGGGAACTGCTACATTTGAGTTTAAGGAGGATGCAACCCAAACCATTACTTGTAATGATGATGATATTGGCCATAAGATTACCGTGGATAAGACGGGAGGTTCTTTGGATTTGGCATCTGACCTGGAATTGCAAGGCGCGGCAGCTGATTTGGTGATAACAGCTGGTGTTGTGAATGTTGGTACTTATACATTAACGGTTGATGATGATGACTTAGATATTGCGGGGACCTTAAACGCACAAAATGGAAACATTAAAGCGTTTGATGTGATTATTCAAAATGGGGGGACCTTAAATGCGCCGGGAGATGGGCTGTATTTTAGGATATGGGGTGCGTATACAAATACAGGGACGGGTGTTTTAAATGAAGGTGATGGAACAATAGCGTTTAGAGGGTCAAATCAGAATGTAAGTGTGCATGATACCAATGGGGAAACATTTAATAATTTAAAAATAAATAAAAGTGATGGGGCGGATTTTGATATTGTGAGTTCCCGGAGAGTTATTGTGACTGGAGATTTAGAGCTAGAGGACGGGCAAGCTGATTTGGGAGTGATTGAGGTGCGCGGAGACATTCTTTTTGGTGTTGATTGGGATGCAGGAACAGCGACTTTTGAGTTTACGGGTGATGCTACCCAAACACTTACTTGTAATGATGCGGATATTCGTCAAAAGATTACAGTGGACAAGACTGGTGGATCGCTGGATTTTGCGACAGATATAGACATGGAAACTTCGACTGCGGATTTTGTGATTGCGGCGGATACAGTTGTAAATATGAGTACTTATGAGCTTGAAATAGATGATGATTTGGATATTACGGGGACCTTAAATGCGCAAAGCAGTAATTTGAATGTAACTGATGTGATTATTCAAAATGGAGGGACGCTCAATGCTCCTGGAGATGGACAATCTTTTGTTATTTGGGGTGCGTATACAAATACTGGGACTGGTGTGTTTAATGAGGGTGATGGGACAGTGATTTTTAGAGGAGCGAATCAAAATGTAACGGTTCATGATACCAATGGGGAAACATTTAATAATTTAACGATTAATAAAAATGATGGGACAGATTTTGATATTGTGAGTTCCCGGAGAGTTATTGTGACTGGTGATTTGCAGTTAACTAATGGGCAAACTGATTTAGGGGTGGTTGAAGTACGTGGGAATGCGGTTTTTGATACTAACTGGGATGGAGGAACAGCCACTTATGAGTTTACAGATAGTGCAACGCAAACTCTTACCTGTAATGATGATGATATTCGTCAAAAAATTACCGTGGATAAGACGGGGGGATCTTTGGATTTTACAACAGATATAGACATGGAAGGGGCTGTGGCAGATTTTGTGATTGCGGCAGATACAGTTGTTAATTTAAGTACTTATGAACTTGAGATTACTGATGATTTAGACATTACTGGGACCTTAAATGCCCAAAGTGGTAATCTTAATTTGTTTGATGTAATTATTCAAAATGGAGGAACCTTGAATGCTCCCGGAGATGGGCAATCTTTTGTTGTTTCGGGAGCCTGGACTAATACCGGAACTGGTGTGTTTAACGAAGGTGATGGGACTGTGGAATTTATAGGGTCAAATCAAAATGTAAATGTACATGATACAAATGGGGAAACATTTAATAATTTGACGATTAATAAGAATAATGGGACTGATTTTGATATTGTGAGTTCCCGGAAAATAATTGTAAACGGGACTTTGTGGTTACAAAATGGTGATGCGGATTTGGGAGATTTAGAAGCATATGGAGATATTACGATTGGTTCATGGTGGGATTCCGGAACAGCGGAACTAATAATTAAAGGAGGGGAAACCCAAACTTTAACCTGTAATGATTCAGAATTTAGGTTAAAGACAACCGTGGATAAGACCGAGGGAACCGCTTTAAATATTGATTCAACACTTAATTTTGTAGGAGCAGATGCTGATTTCATCCTAACAGAAGGTGTAGTTAATTTAGGGGATAATACGATGAATAATGATGATAATTTCCAGATTGATGGTGGTACGTTTAATGGGGAGACCGGGACTATGGATCTTATTGATGTGATTATTAATGGGGGCACGTTTAATGCGCCTTCTGGGACCATGAGCTTGTGGGGGACATGGGATAATACAGCTGGGGCAGCGGCGTTTGAGGCGGGTTCTGGTACTGTAACTATGAATGACGCATCTGAAACATGGAATCCTGCAACTGGCGAAACATTTAATAATTATACGCTTCAGATGAACGATGGGGCTAATTTAACATTGGCTTCGGGATCTCTTATTTTTGAAGGTGACTTAGAGCTTACGCAGGGGCAATTTTTGTTAAGTTCGTTAACGGCACAGGGGGATGTAACGATTGCGGGGACCTATGATCCTGTTACTACTACGGAACTAATATTTACAGGGACCGCGGATCAGAATTTAAATGGTGGTGATAGATATGATGATAATGTGACGATTAACAAGACAAGTGGGTCAGTGATTCTAGGAGAGAATTTGTTATTTGATGCTTCGGGACAGACATTGACGATCACAGAAGGCACATTGGATTTAAATGGATATGATATTACCGTAGACAGCACTTTTACTTTTCAGGATGGTGGACATTTGCGGTTGAAAGGCGATGAAACAATGACCGGAACCGCTACTTTTAACACCGGGAGTTCGGCAACTTATTATGGGACGGACGCGTCTTATACGCTTCCTAATTTGGGCTATGAAGATTTAATTATTAATGGAGGGGCGACCAGTGTGTTTTCTTTGGGGGCTAGTGAATCTGTGAATGATTTAACGATTACCTCGGGGATTCTTTATTTGGATGATAACGATCTTACAGTTGCGAATGATTTTGATAATTCAGGGACATTGCGTATGCAGGGATCTGAAGTGTTAATATTAACTAATGGTAATGATACGGGCTCTGGGATTATTGAATACGTTGGGAATGGTGATGCTAGCGCGGATGATTTTGTGACGGATGACCTGACTTTTTATGACTTGAAAATGAATTTTACAGATAGTGGGGATGGATTGATAATGTCAGGTCAAAAAGGGTTGAATACTCTAGATGATGATATGTTTCTTTATTGGCAGCTAGATGACGAGGCTGACCCCACAAGTGATAGTTCAGGGAATGGGCGAACTGGTAATTTAACCAATATGGAGGCTGGGGATTGGGTTGATGGTTGCCCTGATATTAGTTTTACCAATGTTAAATCACTGGAATTTGATGGATCGGCTGATTTTGTTGAGTTTACAAGTGATGATGGATTTTCGTCTCGAACTGTTTCGATGTGGTTTTATGCAGTGGGTGTCCAAGATAGGGAGGTTTTGTATCAGGAAGGAGGAACAACTAATGGAATGGCCTTGTACTTAGATAGTGGGAATCTTTATGGCGCTGGTTGGGGGAGTGGTATTACGGATCGATTTATTTCGACGCCAATAACAGATAGCGCTTGGCATCATGTGGCTTTGGTTTATGACGGAGGAGCGATGGAGTTATTCTTGAATGGAGTGAGTAAAGTGTCGGCGGATACGGGAGGAGATATGCCTGCTCATAGTGCCAATGATACTATTGGCGCTCGTTTGGGTGGTATGAAGTTTCATGATTCTGCCCCTTCTGGTATGGGAGATTACTTTGAAGGTAAAATTGATGATTTTAGGATTTATGATAAGGCGCTTACTAGTTCCGATATAGTCTTTTTAGCTGATGGTGAGGACACTAATGCGGCTACGATTACTATTACTAGTTTGCCAGTGAATGGTGGCCTGATTTTGGATAGTGGGACGTTTAATGCCCCAGCTACCGTGACAATTGGGGGTGATTTTGACCGTAGCGGTGGTGGTGTATTCACACATAATAGTGGGATAGTAGTGTTTAATAACGCTAGCCAGACAAGTGTTATTGATGGTAGCACTACATTTAATAATTTAAAGTCCATAGCCGCGGGTAAAAATCTTACTTTTACAGCTGGAACAACGCAGACTGTTATTGGGACTTTGACGTTGACTGGAGCCTCAGGAATTGGGAATGCGATTACACTTCGGAGTTCAACACCGACAAGTGCCTGGAATATAGTGGTTAATGGGGCTATTTCGGGGTTTGATTATTTGGATGTTCAGGATTCTAATGCTTCGGGGACAGCGGCGCCTTTTGAGCCCGGAGAAAACTCAACGGATTCATTACGTAATGTGGGATGGTCTTTTAATGCTACTGCCACTGTGGGGTCGTTAGTAGTAACTCCAGCGACGGATGGCACTGGAGAGGTCACGATTGAAGCGGAATTTGATGATGAAGATGATGACGATACAGTAGAAGCTTTGTATGAATATGATATTGGAGGGGGATTTATAAAGATCGGGGAATTATCAGAAGTGGCTGAGGATATATCAGCAACATATGGGACAGTGGCCGTAGAAAATGATGATGAGTATCAAGGAGGTAATGCTAGTGGGTATATCACTACTTCTTCGGGGGCTAATACCGTAATTGTGACGTGGGATTCTTTGGCAGAAGTGTCGGAAGCGGATTTATCAACAGCTCAAATTCGTATTACACCGTATGATGGGACTGACGTGGGAACGCCTCAGACATCGTCTAATTTTAAATTGGATAATGTGGATCCTACTGGTTTAGGATCATTTGCTTCTGGCGGATCTACGGCTAATAGTATGACTTGGACTTGGTCTGCTGCCAGTGATACAAATTTTGATCACTATGAAATTTGGTATGGAACAGATGAAAGTGATGTGGAAAATAGAACAGGTACAGCCACGGAATGGGATGACAGTGATGATGTTGATTTGGCAACAGCGGGGACAGTATCTACGACTATTACTGGGTTAACAGAGGATTTGACCTATTATGCGCGTATTTGGGCCGTGGATACATATGCCAATGAATCTGTTTTGGCAGCTGATTCGGTAAGCACAAATACCGCCCCAACTGGGTTGGCGAATTTTGTGGCGACTAGTGCGACATCATCTAGTATTGAATGGGGCTGGGACGAGGCCAGTGATGTTAATTTTAATCATTATGAAATTTGGTACGGGACAGACCAAAGCGATGTGGAAAATAGGATTGGAACAGCCGCGGAATGGGATTCTTTTGATGATTCAGATTTAACAGATGAGGAAACTACTTCTACAACCATCACGGGGCTGGCTGAGGATACAACCTATTATGCCAAGATTTGGGCTATTGATGATAATGGCAATGAAGCTACTCTTTCGGCAGCTACAGCGAACAATAATGGTCGTCCAACTTTGAGTAACTTAACAGCTAGTCAATCACTGGTTGGGGATGGTTTGGTGACGATTTCTTTTAAAGCGGATGATTTAGATAATGACAACACTATTCAAGTGTTAATTGAAGGTAATATTGGATCAGGATGGGTTGATCTCGAATCATTACTGGAGGACCCAGAGAATATAGATGCAACTTATGGGACAGTGGCGGTGGAGAATGATAATCCTTATCAGATTGGTAATGCGAGCGGTTATATTACGAGTTCATCAGGAATAAACACAATTACGGTTGTGTTTGATTCACAAACTCAGTTTCCAACTGCTAGTACCAGTGCAGCGGAGTTTCGAGTTACCCCATATGATGGTATTGAAACTGGAGCGCAATTAAGTGTTTCGGATGTTTTATTAGATAATTTGGCCCCAAGTGGGTTAGCAGATTTTTCTAAGTTTTTGGCTGATTCATCGGATTTAACACTTTCTTGGACGGCGGCGACGTCGGATGCGTCATTTGATCATTATGAAATTTGGTATGGAGAGGATCAGAGTGATGTGGATAATCGTATTGGTACAGCTATTGAATGGGATAATGATGATGATAGTGCCTTAACTACCATGGCAACGGCTATTACAACAATTACTAGTCTTTCGGAGGGGATTAGTTATTTTGTTAAGATTTATGCGATTGATGATGTTGGGAATGTAGCGACTTTAGATTCAATTTCAGCGGCTACTAATAATATTCCAACGGTAACTTCGGTGGGCATAGCTACGGCCACTGATGGGACTGGCGAAGTTACTTTAACTATTGTGGCGGATGATGGGGATGATGAAAATGTAGAGTTAGCAGTGGATTATAGTTTGGATGGAGGAAGTACGTGGGCTCAGGCTACATTGAGTGAAGAGTCTTCTGATATTGAGGTTGAAAATGGAACTGCCCCAGGGGTAGAAAATGATGATGATCGTCAGGTGGGAGCAATTAGTACCACTGCGGGAGAGAATACAATAACTTTAGTTTGGAATTCTTTGGTAGATGAGCCGACTGCAAATGTTTCAGTCGCCCAAATTAGAGCAATAGCCAATGATGGGATAGAATCTGGTACGCCTACAGCCTCGTTGGATTTTGTTTTGGATAATGTGGCGCCTAGTATTTTGGTTGTGACATCAGCTACTAATTATGAATCTTATGATGATGAGGTAAGTGTTACAATTTCTGGGACAAAATCTTCTGGTACATCTGTAAATTTGGATGGGGTTGAGATTGTAGCCGCAAGTGTTAGCACGACTTGGACTTATGGGACAACGATTAGTCAGGGAGGAAATGTTTATGTTTTTACTCAACTGGATGCAAGCGGTAATGTCTCTGCTGAAACAACCCACTCAATTGTGCTTAGCCCTCCACCAGCTTCTTATGGTGGCGGTGGTGGCGGCGGCGGTGGTAGTGGCGGGACTTCGAGTACAGTTTATGGCGCTATAGAGGTGATTGAGGAGGTTGAAGAGACCGTGGTTGAGGAAGAGGAGGAGGTGGAGGAAATAGAAGAAGAGGAGGTCACTGAGATAGAGGAAGTGATTGAGGTTGTGATTGAGGAGGTAGAGGAGATTGTTGAAGATATAGAGGAAGCAATTGAAGACCATTCAACATCTGGGACTAGTTCATCAGGTGATACTAAGGATATTCCTGAATGGAGGGAGGAAGTCCGTAATGATTTTCTGGAGTTAGATGTGATGCAGGATGCTCAAATTGTGATGGAAAGCTTGCAAGTGCCGATTTTTGATTTTCTCTTTGATTCAAATTCTAGTATGAGTCGAATTGAAGTGCTTCAGTTATCCCTTCTTCTTTTTGGTTCGGATTTGTGTTTAGATTGTGAAGTTTCGATGGATAATTGGAATTTTACAGATATTGCAATGGACGATAGGTTGGCCATTTTCCTTGAAGAGGGTAGAGCGCGTGGTATTGGTGGTTATGATGATGGATCTTTTGAACCTGATAGAAAAGCTAATCGGGTAGAAGCTTTGAAAATGCTTTTAAATGCCGCGGAAATTGAGATTGTTTTGGATCCTTCGATGGGACTTTTGGATAATTTTGGATTGGCAGAAAATCCATTTGTAGATGTAGATTTAAATCAATGGTATGCCCCCTATGTGTTATATGCTTATAGCCAAGAGATTGTTCAGGGTTATCCAGACGGAACTTTCCGGGTAGCTTCGGAGATTACTTGGGCGGAGTTCTTTTCACTGGTTACGTCCATATATATGGCGCAGACTAGTTAACTTTTAAACACAATTATTTGGCGGCCTACGATCTGTTTTTGGCGGTGGTAAATAAGCTCGTTGTGGATTTTGTAGCCAGCGGCTTTTATAAGGTCTGTTAAACCTGGGAGAGGATGCGGTTGGCGATTCACGTGATGAAGTGGGAAAGCAATAACTAGCGGTGTGCCCGGTTTGAGTAGTGGGTGTAAATTGCAGAGAGTGTTTTCGTAAAGTGGGAGGAGGTCTTCTTGGATTTGTCTGATTTGGCCCGCAGTCATTTTGGGATTACAAGGTGGGCCTAAATGCGTCTCAGCAATGATTATATCAGGTTGGACGGAGAGGTCTGCGGCTTTGATTTCTTGGGCATCTTTTTTGAAAATTGTGATTTGGCCATTAGTTTGGAATTGTTTTTGAATCCACTCTGTATTTTGTTCGGCCGCATCAGCTGCCTTGGGGTCTAGGTCTGAGCCAATGACATCCATGCCTTTGAGTAAGGCTTCGCCTAGCACTGTGCCACTGCCGCAAAAAGGGTCATAAAGTGTGCCATCACGCACGCCGCTTAAATTAATCATTATTTGGGCGAGTTTGGGAGGGAGCATGCCTTCTTTGGCTAAACGGGCTGGTTTTTCGTAGTCGCGCAGGCTGTAATTGATGAAATCTTGGACCGCCACGGTTTGGCTGGTTAGTTCTCCTTTTGGCGTTTTTATCAGGTTAAAATCAGTGAGGTTTTTCATTAATCCGCCTTTTACAATCATGGCGCTGGTTAGGTTTCCGTCTTTGTTAATGAACCGTGAGTTGCGACCAGCAGTTTTGAGTTCGTTTTTGATTCGTTTGAGTTCTTTGCGCAGGAAGTTTTTGTTTTGCGGAACTAAATTGAGTCCAAAACGAATTTTTCCTTCTGGTTTTTGAGTGAGGATAACCTCAGCAATAGGGGAGTCTATAACACGACTAATTTTAAGGACGCCACCAAGTTGGTTTAGTGTTTTTTGAGGATCTTTTAATTCAGTTTGAATAAGAGCAACTTCATTGTGAGTTGTGACTTCCTCCTTAAAAAAGGTAGAAAGTTCAGCGATGGAAAGGTTTTTTTCGCGGCCTAGATGAAAAACGTAAGTGTCCATAAGTGGGTGCATTATGTCACTTTGGAGCATTTTTAGCGAGACGAAACATTTGGCAAAGCCGAGTTTTCTTAGTAGGATTTAAGCCACGCTAATTTTAACCAATTTAAACATGTCGATGTCATTAAACCGAGCGCAACTCATTGGGAACCTTACCCGTGATCCCGAATCTCGCCAGACTCCAAGTGGTCGCAGTGTTGTGAATTTTGGAATTGCTACTAATAGTCGCTGGACTGATGCCAGTGGTCAAAAGCAGGAGAAAACTGAGTTTCATAATATTGTGATTTGGGGGAAGTTGGCAGAAATTTCTGCGCAATATCTTCGCAAGGGAAGCAAAGTTTTTATTGAAGGACGACTGCAAACTCGTGAATGGGAAGGACAGGATGGTGTTAAACGTTACCGAACCGAAGTTGTGGCTGATAACATGATTATGTTAGGTGGCCGTGGCGGGCAGGGTTCAGCTATGGATCGTGAGCCAGCCGGAATTCAAGATGAGGAACCAAAAGATGAAGTTCCAACTATAAAAGACGACACTGAGAAGAAAGAAGAAATTGCGGTAGAGGACCTGCCGTTCTAGATTCGTGCATAAATTTGTATACAAAAAAACTCACAATATTAACCGTGAGTTTTTTTGCAAGGTACTTGCATCCATTTATCGCATCTGCCGATTTTATCGTACAGGGATAGATGTTTTAAGTAATCCTTTACATGTGAGTCGGCTAGTTCTACATCATGTTAACTTTCTACCGTTCTTTGGTGAGGTTTTGAGTGGATCGCCACCACATAAGTTTTTGTTTTTGTTTGGGTGCATCGCTTGGTTTGAAACAAGTGAATGCCAAAGTTTTTTGTTTTTGTTTTATGTCTGATCTCCTAGGAGGGAGAGAGACGAGAAAACGAGAGGTTATAGCCGTAACCTAAATAAAAAAGTAGAAAGGAAGGGAGGCACGAGCAGGGACTAAAAATGGAAAGTATACTCGTGAGGCCCTCCTTCCTTTCTGCATTTCATGAACGAAAGTTTTGGGCAGTTGTTTTTTCAAAGATCAAATCTATCTATTTTACCAGTTTTTATCTGGAATTTCAATCCTGGGTAAGTTCTGATAAACTGTATGGGCTTTCAGAATCTTTCAAAAGGATTATATAATAATACCACATCATTTAAATTTCGTCAACACTCTATGCAAGGAAAGTTCATATTAATTCTAGGTTCATCAGGTTCAGGAAAGGGGACTGTCTTATCTGCTTTGCGTGAGAGGCATCCGGAGTATGTGTTTCCGCTTTCTTGTACAACTCGTCCCAGGCGTCCTAAAGAGAGGCAGGGGGAGGTGTATCATTTTGTGTCGAAGAATGAATTTGAGCAACGGATTGAGCAGGGTGAGTTTTTGGAATATGCTGTGGTTCATCAAAATCATTATTATGGGACGCTTAAAGAGCCTATTTTGCAGGCTTTAGAGGAGGGTAAAACAGTAATTCGAGAGGTTGATGTTCAGGGGCTTCGTTCCATTCGTGAAATCATCCCAAAAGAACAATTGGTATCTGTGTTTTTAACGGTTCCAGATTGGGAAACTTTACAACAACGAATTTTGCAAAGAGCGGCCATGTCGATTGAGGAAATGGAGCGCCGCTATTCCAGTTATTTGCAGGAATTAACTTGGATTCCCGAGTGTGATTATGTTATAGAAAGTGTGACTGGAGAGATTGAAAAAATGATTTCTGATGTAGAAGAGATTTTAGAAAAAGAAAGCACTTAATTACTGGGGTGTCGCCAAGTGGTAAGGCACATGGTTCTGGTCCATGCATCCGGGGTTCGAATCCCTGCACCCCAGCCATTTAAAAATGATCCCGCAGGGATCTATTTTTAAATGTGCAGGGATGAGAACCTGTGAAGGTTCGGGCATCGAGCGAACGAGCGGGAAAGTGTGCTGGCGGACTTTTGCCGAGTGAGCGATGATGTGTAGGGGAGCGAAGCGACCCTACTATCCCTGCACCCCTTAATAAACCTGCTCGGCCGTAAAAGCACTATTTTTCCAATGCAGCTCAAATAAATCAGTTTGTGTTACTTGATCGTAAACGCGGATAGTGGTGGAGTAGCGGGGGAGTTCGTAAAGAGGGTTAAGTGGATCGAAATCAGTGGCCATGGATTCAAAGTCTAGATCAGGGAGAATTTCGTCAGTGACTTCCAAAAGCTCATCGTTATTTATGCGGTAAAAGTGAATAGATTGCATGCACATGGGGCCGCAGCCTTTTGTTTCGGAAGCTAGTAAATAGTCTCCATTAGGATCAATGAAAATTGTAAAACTAGCGTTCCCGTCTAACCACATTGGATTTAAGGAAATGTAATAGTTTTCCTCATCTAAAACATCAATGGCATCTGTTAATTGTTGGCCAGAGGCATGTAAAAAATCTTCTTCAGCGAGCATGAGCATGTATTGCATAACCTCGGGAATTGCTTTTTCTTCTACCCAATAATATTCAGCTA
Organism: uncultured Candidatus Peribacteria bacterium; assembly: GCA_964459205.1. Classification (GTDB taxonomy): domain Bacteria; phylum Patescibacteriota; class Gracilibacteria; order UBA1369; family UBA12473; genus JABJMC01. Next base: position 15,137 of record CAYWKJ010000022.1, read on the forward strand.
CTTCGTTTATGGGCATGCCACTTGGAGTTTGAACGGTTTCCATCCAATCTAAGTCCCAAAAAAGATCCACAGACTCATCTCCAACTTGTTCGTGAGTGAAATCGATTGAGTAATAATAGGTGTCTAAATCTTCTAAATACCAGCATTCATCAAAAGAATCGCTGCAGTCATAGTTTCTATATAAAACAAAACGATCGTCATCAGAATAAAAACTGCCTCCCGTTACTAAATTGTTGGGGGCGGCATCTAGCCAGTTAACCTCCATGGTTATTAGGTCTGGCTCTGTGTCTAGGATATCTGTATAGACATCAAATTTGTAAGTGCCTGGGCCGTAGGACAAAGGAAGCCATTCATCACTTTTAAGTTGAATACTATTTGTTATCCAATTTTGAGGAATTTCAAAAGTGAAGACGTCGTTGATGGTGAGACGTACATTATCTGTGAATTCGGGAGTGATAGAGGTTTCTTCAATTGGGGGAGAGGAGCAAGCGCTAAGAACACTAAGTCCGATAAGTAGGGAGAGGATTTTTTTCATATTAGTAGCATACCGAATTTTATTATTTTAGGGATTGTTATAGGGGTTGACAAAAAATGGTTTTTATTTAGTATGTGGTTAGTTCTGGGAATTGCCCAGAATCTCTCTGCCCCAAGATGTAGTATTTGGTGCCTTTTGGCAGCTAAATCTCTCTGGGCGGAGTGTTTTGACAACTGGATGATAAATATGTGATTGGGTTTTGCCTTTTGTTTTACGTATCCAGAAAATAAAGGGCAGGACCCAAGTGAGAGGAACTGCATTTGAGTGGAGAAAATATGCCACAGTATGAAGCAAGTGGTCAGAAAGATGTCAGCGGCAGGCGATTCCAGATTTCCTTCGAGAAAGACGGGAGGGTGAAGCCTGGGAGGCGCCAAATCGCGGATGGTCGCTACGACATCTACGATCCGATCAAGTCGTCAGCTCACCCCGTGGGCTTCTTCGATGTCCTGCACGGGCGGGCTGGAAACCCTTACTTCTTTTCGGATCTGCCGATGGTGTGGCTCCGGGGGAGAGTCATGGGAGGTTTCGGTTCGGATTCCGTGGATGCCATCGTCGATATCCCCGGCGAGTGGGGAGCTTCTTGTATGAGTGTCGTGCACGCGTTCCATGGTGTGCCGATGGTCATGTCGCTGGCTGGGGCCGTCTACTCGAGGCTGACCCAGAGCGAGCCTAGCGCGGGTTCCGCACCGATCCAAGCTGTGTTCATGGGCATAGAGATCGATGATCTGGAGACCTTTTGGAAGTGGGCCATTCGGCCTCATTTCCGGGGGATCGAAGACTTCTGTCAGCGGCTCCTGGACGGCGAGCTCATCGAGAGCGTGGCCCGACCCGGGATCTACCTCGACAAAGTCTTCTTCGGGTTCCCGCCGCAGGGGACGCAGGAGATCTCCGGTATGCTCGACCGTGTTCGCGCCTATCGCCTCTTCAAGCTCTCCGGCGAGCCCGACAAGTCCGGCCCCCCGACCGACCCCGTGACGGGCGCGCACAATCGTCCGTCCAAATTCGACTAGCCGCCTTGAGCGACTAGTGTGCGTTGAGCCCCTGGCCGCCGGTGTGTGGTCGGGGGCAACACGCCTCTTTTAAACCTTATTTCATCATCCGGTTGTCTTATTCGCTAGAAGTTTTTATAATGGCCATGTTCTTAACCAATTTTTTATGAAAAAGATCACAATTATTTCATTGATCGCTGCCTTGTTTTTAGTGGGCTGCGGTGGGCCGGAGTTGTTAACTTATAATTCCGATACCCTGGGGCTTACTTTTGAGTACCCATCCAAATCTTTTGGGGAGTCAGTTTCTCTTCAAGAGGAATTGAGTGAAACTGGTGAGATTGGAGAGGTTTCTTTGATGGTGGAAGAAAGAGTTATTGCTAGTTTATCTGTGGAGATGATTGATTCTCCAACTGGAGGAACTGGTGATATGACTCATCATTTATGGACGATTTTGTTAAGCGAAAGTGAAGCTTGTGCAATTGAAGAAGTTTCTATAACGGATGAAAAAGAAATTTATGGTTTTGATTCTTTGGTTTATCCTTTTGGTGATGAGTTTGATTCAAATTGCCTCTTAACTTCGAAAATTTATTATTTCCCAGAACAAGTGAATAAAGTGGTTGTAGTAGACACTGGTAAGACAGAAGCTTTTGAGGTTGATGTTAACCCAGATTTCTTGGACTCAGTTAAATTGCTTCCCTAAGTTTTATGCCTAGGAAAAAAGATCCTTTACTTCGAGCTAGAATCATTGCTCTTTTGGAGGAACCGCATATGCGGAGTCCAGTGGTTATTTTGAATGAACCGCAAAGTAATTTGATTTTGCCAATTTGGATTGGGGAACCAGAGGCCCGCTCCATTGCGATTGCCCTGGAAGGAATTAACATTTCAAGGCCGTTGACGCACAGCTTGCTTAAAAACATTATTTCAGAGCTAGGTGGAAAAATTGTAAAAATAGCGATAGATAGTTTAGCCGCGGGTACGTATCATGCTACGATTTATGTGAAAGTAGGACGAAAAACAATAAAGATTGATGCTCGTCCTAGTGATTCGATTGCCCTGGCTTTAGCAGCCGAGGTCCCGGTTTTTGTGGCCCAGTCGATTTTGGAGGTGGCTGGGCAAGAAAATCCTTTTCCTGCTGATTTGGTGGCGGCCGCTGAAAGCAAAGTTGAAAAAAAAGACATGCCACAAGCACAGGCCGAGTTTTCCAAGGAAGAGGTTAAGACTTTAAAAGCCATGCTTAAAAAAGCACGAGCTAAAGAACAGTCTGAAAACAAGCGCGAAAATTAAGCGGCTTCGGCTTTGAGGAATTCCCATAAAGTGCGCACTAGCCTTCCAGTTGCTCCTTTGGGGATATAAGGCTTATCTTCGGTGGCCCAAGCGCTGCCTCCCATGTCTAAATGGGCCCAGGGGACGTTTTTTGTGAAATGCTCAAGAAAAGCTCCGCCCATGATTGTGCCGGCCGAAGTTGAAGCCGTGTAATTGTCTAAATCTGCGGCTTGGCCCTTGATTTTGGCTTGGTAATCCTTGTCTAAGGGGAGTTCCCATATTTTTTCATCGGCGGCTTTGGCAGCAGTAAGAATTTTTTCGGTGAGTGAGGTGTTGCTGGATACTAAAGCGCTAATATCATAGCCAAGCGCGGTGATGGCGGCGCCGGTAAGAGTGGCGATATCGATTATGAGTTCTGGTTTGTGTTTTTTTACGGCATAAGCAATGGCATCAGCCAGAACTAGGCGCCCTTCAGCATCAGTGTTTTTGATTTCAATGGTTGTGCCGTCATAAGCTGTTAAAATATCACCTGGCTTGATTGCCTTGGCGTCTAGCATGTTTTCGGCGCAAGGCGCGATTCCAATAACGTGTAATGGGAGTTTATATTTGCTGAGCAATTGAAAAACACCAAGCATGACAGCCGCGCCAGCCATATCAAATTTCATTTCCGGTAATTCGCGAGTTTTTAGGTTAATTCCACCAGCATCAAAACAAATTCCTTTGCCTATTAAGACAATGGGTTTTTTGTTTTTGGGCTTATATTTGTGCTCTAAAATTACGAGCTTGCTTTCTTGGTCAGCGCCCTGTCCAACGCCATATAAACAGCCCATTTTTAGTTTTTTGATTTTAGATTCACCAAATACTTTGCAAGACATGGAACGTGATTTTTTGGCTATTTTTTGCGCTTTTTTGGCCATCATGCTCGGGCTCATGTAATTACTGGGAGCGCTAACTAAATCGCGCACCAGGTGGACAGCTTTTACTTTTTCTAGAGCTTTGTTTACGGTTTCGTTTAGTTTTTTGTGGAGTTTTTTATCCTGCACAATTACTTGTAGTGATTGTAATTTTTGTAAATTGCGAGATTTATCGGTGAAGATTTCTTCGTATTGGTAGTGTCCGAGTAGTAACCCTTCGATAAAAGTTCCAATTAAGTTGATATCTTCTTTTGGGACAATTAATGCTAAATTTCGGATTGCTTTTTTTAGTCTTTTAGAAGCGGCTCCGCCACTACGGCGCCAAGTTTCTGTAGTTTCTTTTTTTTGTGGTCCTAGTCCAACTAACAGGAGGCGGGGAGTGATTTTATCTTTTTGATAAACCATGACTGTTTCACTCAGCTTGCCTTCAAAATCTGGTTGGTGCTGATGAGTGATAGCCTCTTCTTGCGTGAGTTTGGGATTTTTCCCTTCGTAAAAGGGAATGATCAGGAGATCATTTTTGGTGATGCGGGTTTGTATAGAAATTTTCATATATCTAAGATACGAAAGTTTTTGCGATTCGCCAAATTATTGTTCGCTTTTTGGGGTTTCTTTGACTGGACGGATTTTCCAGGTGACTTCGGGCTCAAGTTTTCCAGGTACGGTGAATCCGGCTGCTTTGCGATGACCGCCGCCGCCAAACAGTCCGGCGATTTTAGAGAGATCAACATCTTCATTTTGGGTTCTAAGGGACCCTTTGATTTCACCAGGGATGTTTTCGCTTAGCAAAATAGAAAATTTGCTGCCTGGTACGGAATTTAAATAATCAATAACACCACTTAAATCATCTGGTAGGGCATCACATTCTTTAAAGTCTTGGCTGGTGACCGCGGAAACAACAGCGTTGCGGCTAGTAAGGCGAGCTCGTTTCATAACGCGTCCCCAAAGTTTAAGTTGGCCGGTTGATGTTGTTTGGAACATGTTTTTAACAAGTGGTCTAATTTGAGCGCCAGACTTCATTAATGCCGCGGCAGTTTGTAGAACAATAGGGCTTGTATTGGAATGCATAAAGCTACCAGTATCGTAATAAATGCCCATTAATAAACAGTTTGCAATGTCGTGTGTAATTGGATAATTCCAGTGTTGTAACAGATGATAAATAATACAAGAGGCAGCGGCGGCTTTATTATGAACAATATTGTGGGTGCCAAAAAAGTCGTTTGAAGGATGATGATCAATATTAATAAGTGGGACTTTTTCTTGTAAAAGTTCGGGTTTGGTTTCGTGAAATTGCATTAAATAATGTGCTCCGCAATCGACCACAATGATCAGATCAAAATCATTTACATTAAAGTCATTAACAAATTCAAAAGAACCTTTTAAAACGCGCGCATAGTCTGGTGGGGGATCAACACAGGCGGAAGTTACGGATTTGCCCATAGCAGTTAAGGTGTGGCGTAAAGCAAGATTAGCGCCAATAGTATCGGCGTCTGGGCTTTTATGTGAAATAATCACGATGTTTTTGGAGTTTTCAAGCAAGTCACGGACTTCGTTTAAGAGGTCGTCTGGGAACGGTAGTTTTGGCGGATAATCAGTCATTTCTAAGTTAACTTGTTGAAAAATTAAGAATTAATAATACCCTTAAATTGTTTAAAAAGCCTCTACTTTCAGTTGACGGAGGCTCTGATTAGTTGGACGCTACATACTGGGAGGAGGAATAGGCCGCCATACAACCTTCTGCGACTCCAATGATAGCTTGTTTCCAGTCAGTATTAGTACAATCTCCAGCTGAGTAAAAGCCAGGGACATTAGTTTCAGATGCTTTATTGATGATGACTTCATTTTTTTTGTTGAGCTCTACATTAAGTTGCGCGGCTAAGTCGGTGCGGGGAGTACGCCCAATTTCAATAAAAACAGCGTCACACGCAAGTTCTTTACCAGTATCGAATTTAGCTTTTTCAACCTTATTTTCGCCAATAATTTCAGTAATATTGGTGTTATTAATGACTTCAATATTGTCGGCGGCTTCCATCCGTTTTTTGTTGATTGGTTCGGCGCGCACGGTTTCGCCACGGTAGACGATATAAACCTGCTTGGCGTATTTAGCGAGTAAAAGGGATTCTTTTACAGCGGAATCACTTCCTCCCACAATAGCGACTACTTTGTCGCGGAAAAATGGTCCGTCACAGGTTGCACAGTATGATACGCCCTTGTTGGCTAGTTCTTCTTCGCCGGGGACGCCAAGCTTGCGATGTTCAGTGCCCGTAGCCAGGAGTACAGATTTGGTTTGGTAGGTATTGCCACTAGAATCTTCGAGTTCAAATAAGTCATTATTTTTTGTGATTTTGGTGATGGTTCCTTGTTTTATTTCTACGCCAATATCAGCCACGTGCTCTTGTAAGTGCCCAGCAAGTTCTAATCCACTGAGGCGTTTGTATCCTGGATAGTTTTCAACTAAATGCGTAAGAGTAATAGTCCCTCCTGGTAATTCACCAATAACAAGAGTTTTTATTTCAAACCTTCCAGCGTAAATAGCGGCGGCCATTCCAGACATTCCGCTACCAATAATAATGAGGTCGTGTGTGTTTTCGTTCATGAGAGGGTTTTTAGATTATGTGTTCGTAGTATAAGCGAACTAACTTAAAAATCTAACCCCTTTTTGGCAGTTACTCCTTCGTTAAAAGGATGTTTAATTTCAGTCATTTCCGTGACTAGGTCAGCAATTTCAATGAATTCTTCGGGCGCGTTTCTACCAGTTAAAGCAAAATGAATGCCTTGTGGTGTGTTTTTAATAATTTTCAGAATAGTTTCAGCTGGGATTAATCCTAAGCTAACCGCAACATTGACCTCGTCTAAAACAATTAGTGAGTATTTGCCACTTTGGATGCGTGTTTGAATAGTGGTTAGGGCTTCATGAGCTGCTTTTTGGTGGTCCTCTTTGGAAAGTTTATCGTTTAGTATTTTATAAAATCCTTTGCCCGCTGGAATGATGTCGATGTTGGGAAATTGTTTAGCAGCTTCAAGTTCACCAGAAAGCCAGTCTCCTTTTACAAATTGAATAACGCAAGTGTTCCAACCGTAACCAGCGGCGCGAAAAGCAACCCCCAGAGCAGCTGAGGTTTTACCTTTTCCGTTTCCAGTATAGCAATGGATCATTTAGGGAGGTTATATTTAAGAATTAGCCATGCGTTCGATTTTGGCCTGAATAAGCTCATCGTCTTCGTGCGCTTTGACATAGGCGGCTTGAACCGCTTCTAATTGATCTTCATTAAGACCGGCATTCGCTTTGGCAAGGTTTAAGAATTTTGCTTGGCGATTTTGTGCTAGCCGTCTAGTTTGATCTTCAAATTCTTTTTCTGCAGTTTTTAGTTCAACTTCGCGGCCACTGTCATCTTGGAAAGCCACTTCAGAAATACCAGTTTTGGTGACTTCACCTTTATGTTGTTTTTCTCCAAAGAATCGTTCGATTTGATCTTGAGTTTCTTTAACTTGAGCACCACGCATTTTAATTCGTTTCTTTTTGCGAATAGTGCCGGTTTCATCCACAGTGTGAGTGTCTCCGTGTTGTTCTATAACTGCTTTAGCAGTGTCTTTGTCATCTTCATTTAGCCTGCTAATAGATTTTTGAGCGCGTGCTTGAGTAGTACTACCACTGGCTCCACTTTGTTCGTGATGTTTTTTAGAAAGATCAAGAAGTAGTTGTTTGCGAGCTAGCTCTTCGGTTTCATTAGTGATGTCAGTCATGTTATCAACTTGAGTGAGAAGTTGATCGGTTTGGGCTTCATCCGCTGAATTAGAAGGAGTAAGTGACGGCTCAGCTCCTTTTTGGCGAAGAGCGGCTACGAGAGTTCTTAGATCGGGGCTATCAGGGTCTAGTTTAAGCGCTTGCATATAGAAATTAAGCGCTAGGTCTAGATCTTCATTTTTTTCAGCTGCTTCAGCGTTTTGTAGTAAGAAAGGAATAACGGATTCGTAGTGTTTGGCTACTTCTTGTAAGTTGCGAATGTTTTTTTCGCGATCAGCTAGTGATTGATCGGTATCCATTCGGTCGCGTAAGTGTGCTGGTAGTTTTTCAACGGCTTTGTGGATTTTTTTG
>CAYWKJ010000023.1:0-22345 GCA_964459205.1 uncultured Candidatus Peribacteria bacterium
TGATGGGTGCCCAACCTCAAGTGGTTTGCGAGGTCAAAAGGGCAGCCGTATTGTACGGATTTCCAAACAAACGCGCAATCCTATTTCTTTTCAGGAGGATTTTAGGTATTATTTCCCCGCTAAAATTAAAAACCTCCCTTTATGGTTACAATCACAGTCAAGACAGCCATGACTCCGGTCCAGCAGAAGGTCCGCAAGATTTTAAAGTGGTTTATTCGGCTCAATTTTCTCGCGATTTTGATCACGCTTTATTTGACGTACATGCATTACAAGCCCGAGGCGAGCGAGATTTGCACACTCGGAGATACTTTTAATTGCGATATTGTAAACAAGAGTTCGTATGCGGAATTATTTGGAGTGCCAGTAGCGATTTTGGGATTCATAGCGTATTTGTTTTTGTTTGGGTCTGCCATTGCGCTGGCTCGTGATATCAAGTTCTACAAATACCTTAAGTTTTTACGTCCTATCAGGTTAATGTGGCTTATGTTTGCAGTGACAGCGGTGGGAGTTTTGTTTTCCGGTTATTTGACCTATATCGAACTGTTTGTGCTTGAGGCGCTTTGTCTTTTTTGCGTTGCACAACAGATAATTATTATTGTGGATCTATTTATGATGCTCAGTGTTCTGAGCACTATTGATCAAGGTAAAAAGGACAACCCCAATATTTGTGAATTTTGTTAACTTTTTTAAACATGTCTAAAAAATTAATTATCGGGCTTTTGCTAAGTGTCTTTGCTTTAACTGGTTGTGGCACTGTTAATGGTGGTGCTAGTTATGACGAATTTGCCGCTTGTCTAACAGATGAGGGCATGACTCTTTATGGAGCTTTCTGGTGCAGTCATTGTGCCGATCAAAAGCAAATGTTTGGCAGTGCCATGGATTATATTGATTACGTAGAATGTGATCCTAAGGGCGATGACGGCCAGCCAGAAGTTTGTTTAGAAGAAGGGATTGAAGCTTATCCAACCTGGAAACATGCTGACGGACGATCTTGGACTGGCACTCAGTCTTTTGAAAAACTAAGTGAAATCACTGGTTGTCCTGTTCCAGCAGAGCCTGCTGAATAATCTAATAATTCACTAAAAATGGACGTTAAACTTATTACTGTTATTACCACGGCCTTGGTGGATTCAATTAATCCCTGCGCAATTGGAGTTTTGGTGCTGCTTATTTCTACTTTGCTTTCACTTACTCACAATAAAAGAAGAATGCTGTTTGTGGGTATGGTTTATTTAAGTGTGGTCTATATTACGTATTTTCTGGCTGGGCTCGGGCTTTTGTATTTTATTCAAAAACTCGCTATTGCCGATGGTGTGGCCATTGCCGCGGGAATTTTGGTAATTGTTCTTGGAATTATTGAGGTAAAGGATTTTTATTGGTATGGACGCGGAATTTCACTGACAATTCCTAAATCTCAGATAGGAAGAATTAAAAAATACGCCGAAAAAGCCAGTATCCCAGGAGTAATTTTGTTGGGAATGTTAGTGGCAGCCGTAGAATTGCCTTGCACCGGGGGGCCATATTTAGCCATCACATCCTTGCTGGCTAAGGACTTTGATTGGATCGCTTTTTGGTACTTAGCGCTCTATAACTTTATTTTTGTGTTGCCGCTTTTAGTCATTTTGATAATGGTTTATACGACTCTAAAAGTGACATCTATTGATGCCTGGAAAGGTAAATATAAAAAATGGATGCGTTTGGTCACTGGTTTAGTCATGATCGCGCTTGGGATTGTGCTGATTCTTTATGCGAACGGGGATATCCATTTCTAGGCTAACACGCTATAAATAGCGTGAGTAAATTTTGTTAAGATTTTTTAAAATAAAAATCGTTAAGCTACACAACGAGCCGTAAACACTACGGGTCTCGTGGGTCCCGGAGTGAATTACGGCGGAGCTTAAGCGAAACAAAATTTGCGAACAACAAATTAGGGAAAGGGGTCCCAAAGGGGAAAACCGCAGGTTTTACCCTTTGCATAAGAAAAAACCCCGCCCTCCCTTGAGTCAGGGTTTTTTCAGTGTAAATCTGTAGGAATTACCAAGTCGAAACTGAGTAACCCTTTAGATTGAAAATTATGAATCTCCTAATCCCCTTAGGACTAGGAAGGATTCCAAGTCAAAGTCTAGTCGCGTAACGTCGTAAACACGCACGTACGCGCCTTTGGAGGTTATTTCTGGCACATCATATTCAAAGCCATCAAATAACTCCTTAAAATAGTCATACTTTTCCGCTAGCTGGTCATTTGTTTCAGCATAAACTCGGAAAAGTTCACCATGTAATACATACATCACATAACTTTCGGCAAATTCCTCGTAGGGATTTGATCTAGCGTATCCAGAGACAAAGTCCCAAGTGGAACCGTCCCAATCATCCGCATTTTGCCAGCTTAGCTCATAAAAGGGGAGACTTAAGTCCGCGGCGTAAACGATCTGTCCTCGATCAAGGAATTCCGTCGCCGCGCCTTCATCATCCTCTAGCAACCCAGTATCAACCACATGTCCTACCTCATGAATCAGAACAGCGGTGAGCTCTTCTTCGGTCATGTCCACGCAGCGGATAACAACGCGGTTATCCCCGCCAAGGCCACGGCGGGCCTCTGGATCAAAGGTAAGAGTAAGGTCTTCTACTGCAGCGGTGTGTTCAGCTGGTAAAAGCGCAAAAGTTTGTGTGATCACGTTTGAACACCACTCTAGGGTGTCGGCGTCAGCATCTCCCTGCACCTTAAGGTTTGTGACCTCAAGGGGAGCGCTAAAATAGTTTGAAGTGAGGGCTTCACGAGTTGCCGAGCCACCCTGAGCAAGTGGTGTTGAAACAGTCAGTATCAGTTGGAAAAGAGCAAGGGTCAGTAGATGGAAACGAATCATTTAGGGCGCTTAAAGGTTATTTTTTAGGCGCTTTTGTTTTGGTTTCCATCAATCAGTCAAAGGGAACTAGTATAACGATTTTACGAAATATGTCAATAGTAAAGAGCCCTTATACAAGTAAAAGGGCAAAACATTAGAATTCAAGGGTTGGACTCAGGGGAAGGGGAGTCAAGATTGGCGCCACAGAAGCGTGAGCCAAAAAAGAAACTTTCCTTCCCCGCGTGATGCGGAGAATACGAGAAAAATCAAAAAGCGGGCGTAGCCGATCCAGCACATAAGCCGGTGGATCAAACTACAGGGTTGAGGTGAAGGGAACGACGCCGGCTAAAGTGCCGCCGTCCCCGGAGAGCTAGAGGTCGGTGGCGCCGCGGCGGCCCTCGCCGCCGGTGCGGGACGCGATGCGCCGCCGCCGGGAGCGGATGAAGCGGACGATCGGGGTGACGATCATCACGCCCAGGGCCGCGATGACGCCGGTCGCCGGGATCAGGCTGGTGATCACGCCGCCGAGCGAGGCGAACAACACGCCGAGGCCTCCGATGCCGGTGGCGGCCAAGAAGCAGATCAGGGCGTAGATGCCCGTCGCCACCTCCAGCCACCCCCAGAACCAGATGGCCTCGGCCGCGTCGTCCGCCACGTCGAACGGCATGAGCCAGCGCGCCAGGCGCCGCCCACCGTAGGCGATCAGCAGGAAGACGAAGGGGATCACGGCCAAGGCCAGTGCCCCCGCGCCCGCCACGGCGATGCCCACGATGGTCATGCCGGCCTGGACGTTGCCGCCGCCGGCCTCCTCGTTGCTCTCGGCGGGGGTGCTGTTGCCGTCGTTGCCACGGATGCGCTCCAGGCGATCCGCTCTCTCGTCTCGGGACATGCCCGATCCGCCGCAGCCGGTGGCCGAGGCGATGGAGAAAGCGAAGAGGCCCATAAGGAATACGAACAGGATCTTGTGCATTGGATTCCCTCCTCAGGGTAGCACGGGTTGTTTTCTCTCGAGATCAGATCTCCTCAAACCGCGACACAATAGTGCCTCGAAGCTCAAGGAGACCGATCTCGATCCACATCACAGAGAGTCCATAAAGGAGCCATAGCTCGACTCAATTTTGCGCACAAATAGCCCGCATAATCAAGGAGCACATGACGCCCTCATGACTCTCTGGAATGCTCCAAGTTTTCAAGGAACATCGGTACTTTCTCTACATCACAAAAGTACCATAACTACCAGAAATAGTCAATAGTGTCAAACCTGATACTGTTAATAAGAATTTACAACTAGATACCCGGAATCAGCCACTTGCCAAGGTCCTTAGCATGGTCCTTCCAACCCATCTCAGCCTCATCATGCAGGGCGACAAGAGTCTGCTTATAATCATCCATATATTGATTCTTATTTGTAGGGTCATGAACAATTTGAACCCAAAAGTAATCCTGACAATCGCGCCCCTCATAAAGGTTATTCGCGGTTCTGTCTGGATGTAAATCACCAGCTGCTAATTCCTGTTTCATTTGTTGTTCCCAGGTGTCATAGTTGGCATCAAATTCATCCTGAACCGCCTCGGCCCAGGCTTCAATAGTAGGGGGTGTGCTAGGGCCAATCGGTGTTTTCCCAGATTGCTGGGTTAATTCTTCCAATAAGGCTACCATGTCGTCCCATTTTGCCGGATCAACTGGTAAAACTGAGGCGGAGGCCGCAATTTGCGGACCATATTTAACATTGTATTCCTCAAAGGTTAAAATTCCTTCTAACTCCTCTGGTACTTCATCTGACCCAATAACGTTATCAAACCAGGTGCCAGTAGCGTCAGCTCCATTTTCGTGAGCCTGTAAAGCTGCGGCCATTACTCGATACCGAACATAGCTCATATAGCTGTCATGAACTGGACCCCAATCTGCTGCTAGTGTGTTCCGGAGCTCCCCAGTATACCTTTCATTCAAAAGCATAAACTTATTCATCACATCATGTGGCTCCTGTGCCCCAAACACCTCAGATCCCGCAAAATCAGAAATTCCTAGGTTAGTTCTAAACCGTCCCATATGTTGGGCATAGCTAGTATTGCCATAACCAAATCCAGACACTATTTCATAGACAGTCATAAATTCTTCCCCGGTAAATCTCTCTGGAGGATTTTTACTCAACTTATTGTCTATCCACGGCTGCATAGTGTGCAAAACAAAACTCTCATATTGCTGAGCAGTATTTTGACCTCGACGAGCATCAATGGCCCGCACCTCAGCTTCTAAAGCAGCTGGATTCCCAGCGTGCTCAACTGCTGCCGCTCGCAGCTCCTGTCTATAATGCAGCATGGCTTCTTCCCGCTTAAAGTCAATTAAAGCAATCCATTGATTATCATCAACAGTTCCGCGGAAAGTATCAGAAAAATCAAAAGCTTTTATATCTGCCCAATCAAACAAATCATGTTGCTCCATACTGTCAAAAACATGGCGCATACCTTCAAATCCAGCATTAAAAGCAGGGTCACTCTCTAAGGCCATCACTTTTGCCTCAATAATATCATTTGTTAATGCAAATGCCTCAATTGTGCCACTGGCCACATCAAGTTCCCACTCGGTGCCATCTTTAAATACAATCTTGAGTTTGTTTGGGTTTGAACGATCATAATGATCAATTTGATCTTCGATACCTTTTAATGGTGGCATTACATCAGCCAAGCTTTCATCTAATTCGCCGTATTCATCGGCATAAGTTGGGTAATCACGAATTTCTGGCATTAACCTATTCAAGCTTTCCTTAGTAATCACATCATCAACTCCCCAGAGTTTTCCTTCAACACAATTAGTTAGCTCAGCCTTAAACTTTTTCTCAAACTTTGCAAGATAAGACCGGTGAGTGGTTCCTAACTCGTCCCGATCTCTAAAAGACTTAGTTTTTTCATACCAAACCTCCATAATTGGGAAAAACACGCCATTATGCTTTTCAGAATTTTTGCGCCCTAAAAGATCTAAGCTAGATCCCTCAAGATCCAGACTATAGGCAAAGTCATGAAACTGCATAAAGACAGTGGCATATTCATCGCCAAAACCGTATCTTACAAAACTTTCTTTATGATTATCAAAATCTAAAGCCAAATCACTTGATAACTCTTCTAACTCCTCACCGCGATCTTCAACATATTCAGCATAAATTCCATGAATATCACTTAATTCAACCAAATCGGTTCTGGCTAGATCAGTGAGGGCGTCCTCGTAGTCCGCCAACATTTGCTCTCTTTTAAAAGGAACCATGTGACCCATATAGGAAACATCTTCATCTACTTCTGAAATTTCTTCAAAAGCAGCACCTAATTCATTATCTTTGGCATCGTCCACCAACTTATCAACTAAACGTGGATTAATATCAACATCATAAACATCATACTCATTAGCAACTGAGTTCCAGGCAAACTTAAACGGAGCAACTCCAGCTAACTTAGCAGTCATTGGCGCGCGACTGGTATCAATAGAATCTACCCCTAGCCGCGCAAAAACCGCAGTGCGCGGATTTCCGGCTAATTGCTCTTTAAGATCTTTGCCTATCTCAGATTGTTCAAGCAAAGGAATGAGCTCTCCAATAGTAGCTCTTTTGTGATCACCAGACACAAGCAGTAGCTGATCACGATCAATTTCGAGATCAATTTGAACACGCAAGCTGCCTGTTTGATAAGCAGGGTTAACACGCCATTTGCCACCCTCCCATTTAGGTTGGTAGAGAGCTGGATCTAATCCAGTCCCAGCAAAGGCAGTATCCATTTTAGCGCGTAAATAAGCCTCTAGTTCCGCGCATTCCGCGGTTAAAGCCGCTTCTTGATGCGTGTCCATTTCCTCGCTAAGCAAAATTGAAAAACGTTTACCAGTTAAATCAGTTAACAGGTGTTGGGTTACCCCATCACCATAAGCATCCTCTTGGTGTGCAAAAGGAAAACCCATCACAGTGGCTGGACTGCCACTAAAATCAGCACTAAATCTTTCAAATTCTGCGATCCCAGCCAAGGCAATTCCGCCAGTGGCTAAACGATCAACAGTACTTGTCACAGAGCTTCGAGCAGTTCCTCGGGGGGTAGATGACGCTCTGGATGAATCACGAGAAGAACCTCCTCCTGACCCTTTTCCATCATCCCCCTTATCAAAACTTGAGGAATCTGAGTCGCGTTTGTCACCACCAGACGAACCACTTGGCTTATCGTCATCATCTTCTTTAGATTTAACATTATCATCTTCATGTGGGAAAAGTTCCGTGAACATAACCTCATGAAGACTATAATACCCGTGACGTCCTACTTCAGGATTGCGATCACCATATTCTTTACGGAAATCAGCCGCATTATTGCCAACTAGAGCTTCCATCTCTTTATACATGGCTTTTCCATACTCCTCACGGAAGTATTTAGTTGGTAGTTTTCGGCCATACTTATTATTACGCAACGTATCCATGTCTAATTCATAGGTGTGATGACTACGCGCATGTTCATAAGCAGATAAAAAGTATTTGAAAGGGATTGAACCCAATCGATAAGAATTCTTCATGTTTTCCTTAGCATCGGCATCAAGAGGTAAACGTTCGATTTGCCCTTCAACTTCCTCACCGTCATCATCTCCGCTAATAAGGTCAGTCACATGTTCAACAATGCTTTTATCAGTAATAGCATCAGTAAGGAAATTACCAGCCCAGGCAATTCCACCTAGTACTGCCAAATCCTTAAACCAAGTACGTTTTGTTTCAGTAAAAGGCATTGTAAATTCAGTCTGTATAAGATGATATCCACAAAGACCGGCCACCAGTAAAGCACCACCCGCTAAAATCGGATGATCTACAAAAGCTCCCTTATATTTATCAACTACATCCATCAAAACTCCAGCAGTTGCGTCGTCCCCGATCTTCTCACGACCTTCAAAAAGCTCTCTCCTTTGCTGTTCCCTTTCTACTAAAATATCTACAATTTGATCTAAAACCTGCTTAGTATATATGTACTCCTCTGACTCAACGTCCTTAGAAAGGTTTGGAACGATGCTAACCCCAGGAAGCACCTTGCCAAAAGCCTCTCCAATTTTAGTGAGTTGGTCCTCGTCAAGCTCATCGGCAGCCCACGAAGCAAAATCTATATTATGGTTGCGGCAATATTCGGATAACTGATCGAGGCCACGAATCGAGACTTTCTCGACGTCAGCCTTCAGAGCTTCTAGACCGCGAGCCGCACTCGGGATTTCAATATCCGAGAGGTCTAGGAACTGCTGATCTGGTGTTTCAAAATCTGTCATATTAGTTGGGGTTAATTGTCAGAAGAGGTTTTTGAAACCAATTTTTGTTTAATTGAAGCGATTTCCGCTTCTTCAGACTTGTTTTTATGTTCTTGGAGGAACTCATCAAGTTCCTTATCTAACTCCACATAGTCTTTTTTGTTTTGCTCCATAAGTAGAGCAGTTTCGTGTTCATATTCATCAATAAGTTCAATTAAATGTGGTTTAGCTTGATTCATTTCTTCGTCATATTCAGCTTCTACTGTCTCAAGAAGGGCTTCCTCATTGGGTAGTTTTTCTTCTTCAATATGCTTCATCTCTTTTTCAAACAGCACGGTTAAATCTTTAAGTAATCCATCAGATAGAACAGTGCCTGTAGAGTCACTTTCAGCAGTCTCCTCCTCTAATTTATCTAGAAGTTTGTCTTTTCTGGCACGATCGATGGACTGTGCCGTTTCGATCATTACAGCGATTTCTTCGATGGTAAGCTCTGGAATCATAATAATTTAAAAAATTTAGTTAAGCGGTTAAAGCTAGGACTACTCCCTCGTCAGCAAGAGGAAATTCTTGAGTAACAATTTTTCGATGAGTTTCAGTTCGGAACCCTTTCTTTTTAGTTTTATCAGGGACTTTCACTTTTTCACTTTTAGAGTCGTCATAATTAGGGGCCATAACCGCTTTTCGTCTAAAATCCACAAAAACAACCTCTCCCGGCTCATTTGGAGTATCAGGTAATAAGGTCAATTCATTAGGAGATTTGTCCAATACCGTAAACTTTTTACTCTGACTCGGGCACGTATCAATGCTAATTTGTAGCTTGGTCCCAATAGGCTTACGCTTAAGTGTGTCCAAAACAGCCTGGGGCTCTAAACGGACTAGTTCTTTGGCCTCGTCAGCAACAATTTCCGCGGCCTTAAAGCGGGCATATGCATCACCGGTTTTTCCTGTTTTTAAAGTGTCAATCATTTGCTGAAACGTCCCCGCAAAAGCCTCTTGCATAACGTTTGGTAAATTAGTCATAGCCTTCGGATTATAGTTGCCAGCCGCATCTTTAGCAGGCTCATTTAGAAGAGCGTCCCTTAAATCGCCTAAGTCATCCGGCTCCCCTTGGGCTGCCTTTATCAAAGCGGCGTTTAACTCACTTAATCTGTCAGGTAGATGGTCAGCCACCATTTTTCTTAGCTTACTTTCTAGTTTTCTTTCGCCAGCATAACGCTCGCGCATAATTTCTTCATGTCTATCTATCACCTTTCGCTCCTCGTCAATAACCTGTTGGGCAGCCTCGGTGCCAACTCGCATCATTTCCTCAGTTTCTTTTTCCGCCTTTCGTCTCTTTCGCCCTTCCTTAGACAGTAAATCAGGGACATGTCCCCTAAGAGTCTTTCCTTGAACCTCTCTTAAGGCATCATTAAACTCACGGAGTCGGTGTAATTGGCTTCTCCAGCGTTCACGCATAAAGCTAACTCCATGCTTGACTCGGAGCGCTTGTTGGGAACGCATTGCCGCCCGCTTGAATTTTTTCATAGAGTTTAAACTGAGCAATTTCAATCTTTTAGAAGCATTAGGTCTAAAGTCTGCAAGTTTTTTATTAAGATCAGAGTCAGCGTGATCAGCTAATTTATCACCTTTTCGGCGAATGGCTTCCACAATTTTCCCATGGTGAAGAGGTCCACCGCCAACTAAACCAGGAACAAGCGCTTTACCAGCCCTTGTAAGTCGGTCTGTAAAATGATCATCTTTACCCAAAATATCGTCCAGGGTTTCTTTCTCGATAGTCCGATACGCCTCTAGCGCATCATCAGGTTCCGTCAAGCTTGCCTCCCGACGATGTCGTTTTGCAACTTCTTGCTGACGATCAGATAATTCTTTGTCGTCAATGCGCTGTTGAGTATTTACACCTGCTTTCCCAGCCATTTTTATTTTTATTTTATTTTTATCTATAAATTTTATCACAAAACAGCCTTTAAATCAAGGTGTTAGAGTATTTTTTACCTAAATTTAAGCCTCATCCTTTTTATCCGAAGTTTGCATCATTGCTATATCTGTCGCGGCCCCCATCATCATTACTTGATTATAAGACTCTTTAAACGCATCTTCAAACGTGCCCTGCATCTCGGGATGCTTATCAATTACAACCTTATACGCATCAGCCTCAGTAGCCTCTGGGTGGGTCTTTAAATAACCATTAAAAGTGTCCCAGTCATCAGTTGTAAAAGACCTATTCACCGCATCTTCAATTTGTTTATCAACGATTTTTTCAATTCTAAATTCTAGAGTTTTTTTAAGAGAGGGGGTTAAATCACCCAGTTTTAGGTCAGTGATAATTTTTTGAATAAATTGTTTGAGTGGATTCATAATTTTTAATCGTTACGGTTAGGATTAGGGCGCCTGCGGAATATGCGTTCCAGAGCACCGGCGGCACCAATAGCTTGTAAAACGCTGGATGCTGTCCCCCAAAAGCCACCGCCTCCCTCTTCATTATCTTCATCGTCTTCCCCCGACTCTGGAGGTTGAGTGTTAGCAGTGCCAACAGTAGTAAGCATGCCCCCCATCATATTAGCGATCACCTGAGCGCGGGTAACGTCATCATCAGCTGAATTAACCTGTTGTCGAGCATAAGCCGTATAATAAACAGACTCCATACGCTCTAGCAACATAGCCACCGCTGGGGTATCTTGGAGTGCCAATCTAGGCCCAGTTGTACGATCAGCCAATAGTGGACGAATATGACGTTGAATAAGACCTCTAAAAGCATCCAAACTTATCACTCCGGCACCTTCTTCAAATTCAATCCAATTAGCCATCTCTCGGGTGCTTGTAAAAGGGCGAAGACGATCCCGCAGCCCTCTAAATTGATCCTGTTCCAAAACATTATTTTCTATATAGTCATCAAAACTTATTTCTTCCCGCTGATCAGTGCCTAGCGCAAGATCACCAGCTTGATCAGCAATGCTCTCGTTACCAGTTTGAGCAAACTCAGCTAAACGACGCGCTTGTGCATTATAAAGGTCACGATTTTGCACTTTATTAAGCATTAGCATGGTCGAAACCATGGCTCTAAATTCCATTTGATCAGCATCAGCTCCTAAAGACTGAGCAAAGCCTGGATCTGTTAGATGCAATTCATAAAGCAATTGCATGGGATTTAACAGGTTAGAAGGGTCCTCTCTGAAGCGGCGAGCCGCATCTGTGGCTTGGGAGAATTCTTGAGTTGCGGCTGTGCGATCCTCTTCAAGTTGTCTGAAATTTTCATAGCGAGAAGCAGTCAATTGAGCAATAGTGAGACCGCCTGGCAGGTCTGTGGCGGCATTATAGTCAGTAAACAATCTTTCTGGATCTAAATTTTCCTCAAAAGCTCCTTTATCATCCTCGCGTGTGCGTCCGCCAGTTATACCGGCTTGTCGATGTGCCTCACTTCGAGTTTCGTGCTCTCGTGCCAGTGTTTCCAGAGCAGCCCCAAAGTTTGTAATAGCAGTTTGTATATTACCTTTTCCCGTTGGCGCATCTGCTTCTACAACGTCAAAAAATGCACCCAGAGTTACATCTGCCCGTTCGGTTGCAAACGTACGCCGATAAGCGGCGCGTAACCTTCGACTTTTAGCCTCCAATCGGTCAAATTCTGCTTCGGCCTCTTGTCTCTTTGTAAGCAATGTTTGTTCAGCCCTTTGAAGTTCAGCTAATTGAGTATGGCGATAATCAGGGAGCGGCATCATCATGGGTTGGGCCCCAGCTGCATGAGGAGCCCCAGCTGCATGAGGAGCCCCAGCCGCATGAGGAGCCCCAGCCGCATGAGGAGCTGGCGCAGGGGCCTGTCCCGTCGCTTGTGCTGGAGCTTGAGGTGATGGTCCAGGGAGCGGAGGCCCAGCTCTTTCCCCCTCCAATTGTGCCTGTAATTCTTTGCGCTGCTTTTTGGTTGCATTATGAGCGCTTCTAGCCCTTGATCGAGCAGTAAAAGCAACGACGCGACTAGATTCATTTTCCGAAATTTTGCTAATATCAGTGACCGCAGCACTAAACCTTTCAATCTGCTCCCCCTCATCTGCGAAATCTCTTTCCACGTCTTCAGTCCCGCGCCTAAAATTTCTTTGCTGTTCATCTCTAAAATCTTTCAGTGGACCATAAAGCGCCTCAATATCTCTAAGTCTATTTCGTGCCAAATTAACATTTCCTCCAATTCGTTGATCGTGCAAGGTTCTAAGTCGATTAATCGGGGAGTCGGCTCCACCAGCCGCCCCGGAAGGACGTCTTAAGTAAGCAGTCAAAGCAAGCAATTGAGGAGTCATTCGTACTGGTGCTGGGGGCACAGCATCATCCTCTGGGATAACATCCGTACCCATTAAATCTCTTAAATCATCCCGCACTGCGTCATTTCCCGCGTCATTGATCCAGGTCGTATTAGGGACTTCTTCAAAAGCAGTTATTTGGGGTGCACTACGAGCCAAGGTTTCTCTAATAATTCCTTGGCCAGCAATTGAAAGTGCGGCAAAGTCATTTCCGGCGGCGTTATCACCAAATTCCGTGCGAACAATATTCTGGAATTGACGAAAAAGTAAGTGCTGATAAAAACTATTTTCATCACGAGGGCTCCAAGACCCTATCATTTGACGCGTAATTGGGATCATTTGAACGTCATTTGGATTATCACCATTATAGACCGCAATAGCCGCATTTATACGAGCCAATTCCTGACGTCCTCGTCGCCCCCGTCCAAGTGTCCTTGGAGTAATATCGCGGCGTATGCCGGCGGCATCAAAGGCAGTACGAATACGATCCGCTATAAGCTGGCGCGCCATGGGGTCAAGAACCGCATAGGTGCGCGACACATCCCTATTCGCACGAGCTCCGTCTATCTGGCGACCAAAAACCGCAATTCGCTCCCGACTAGCATTTATTCCTTCCTGTAAACCAGTTGCTAAAACCGGACCCCCATCAGCATCCGAATCAGTCATACGTTCCCAAACCCCGGCCATTTCGTCATTGCCAGCCCCAACACCATCATAGCCCCAATCGCCCTGCCTAAGGTCATAAGCAGCTATATCATAGGCCTGCTCCGCATGTCGGATATTAGCGTCGTCCATTAGAGTTTTATTTAATCTTCTATATTCTAACACAATTTTACAAATTAGGCAACAACTTGTCAAGTAAGGAATTTCATTCTAAAAACCATTGCCAAACCCCACAAACATGCGTAGGATTTAACCGTTCTTAACCTTATTTCATGAAAGTTACTGTTTCTAAACCTGAAAAATCACAAGTTACCATCACTGTGGAAGCTGATGAAAAAGACCTCAAAAAGTTCCTAAACAGGGCGGCCGAGGAGCTTTCTAAGCAGGTGAAAATAGATGGATTTCGCGCTGGCAAAATCCCCCAAAAAGTATTAGAAAAGCACGTTGGTAAGGATGCCATCCGCGCCCATGCCCTGGAGCTTGCTTTACCAAATCTTTATGCAGAAGCCGTAATCCAAGAGAAAGTAGCGGTTGTATCACGCCCAGAAATTTCCCTTAAATCCGAAGATCCTTTTACATTTGAGGCTATCGTAGCGGTTTTGCCTGAAGTCAAGATTTCTGGCCATGAGAAAATCAAAGTTCCTAAACGCGAAACTAAAGTTGAGAAAAAAGACATCGAAGAAGTTGTTGGTTATTTCCTAAAACAAGGCGCCACTTACGAAGAGGTTAAGCGCGCTGCCAAAAAAGGGGACAAAGTAGAAGTTGATTTCGAGGGATTTGACCCTAAGGGAGACGTTCCTCTAGAGGGGACTGCTAGTAAAAACCATCCCGTTGTACTAGGGGAGGGCGGCTTAATCCCGGGCTTTGAAGAAGAAATTGAAGGCCAAAAGGCCGGCGCTGAAAAAGAATTTAAAATAACTTTCCCCAAGGATTACCATTCAGATAAATTCAAAGGCAAAAAAGTTAAATTTAAGATTAAGCTTCACAAAGTCGAAGAAGTAAAACTGCCAGAATTCACTGAAGAATGGATCAAAAAAATGACTGGCAAGGATATGACTAAGGACGAGTTCCGCGCCGAGGTTAAGGAAAATCTCCAGAAAGAACGTGAACAAAATGAGAAACAGCACCGAGAGACACTCTTATTTGAAGAACTACTCAAACTCTCCAAGCTTGATGTGCCTGACCCGCTTATTGAAGAGGAAATTGACTTTATTTTGGACCGCACTAAAATGGAGCTAGAGTCCCGAGGTATGGCCTGGGACCAATATGAGAAGTATCTTGAAAATCAAAAACGAGATCTACGTAAAGAAAAAAGAGAACAAGCTGAAAAACAAGTTAAACTACGTATTATCCTCAGTCATTTATACAAAGAGGATGACCTAGAGCCCAGTGATAAAGAGATTGAAGACAAGATAAAAGAGCTACTTGTTAAATATCCGCGATCCGAACAAGATAAGGTCAAAGCCAACTACGAAAAGGGCCAATCCGGATACATGCAAATTCACAACTCTATCTGCCTCGAGCGCTTGCTCGCTAAATATCTTTCTTAAATTCTTAGCCCTCTCACACTATGCGCGCACTATACATGGCTGGATCAATTATTAGCTTGGTCATTGTTCTTATTTTAGCTTTTGAAAATATTCAAGCTTCATGTAATTACTTAACTTTTTTCTTTTGGGAATTAAGTTCCAGCGTAGCCCCAACTTTTGTTCTTTTCGGGTCAGCTGTGATGGGAGCAATCACTGGCGCTTTCCTAACTTTACTAGCAACTTCTATTTTAAGCGAACCAGACGAAGATGAAGATGACGAAGATTTCGAGGCCTAAAAAACAACAAAAATTAGCAAGATTTAAGACCGCTCGAAAGGGCGGTTTTTGTTTATTTAATCACAAAAACAAAAGAACAATTTTAGTGAACACAAAATCAGGATCCGTCCGTTCCTCGATCAAATAATTTATACATATTCACAGAATGAATACCTTAATTAGTCAATTTAAAACACAGGTTAAATTAACCTGTTAACATCCAAATGAATAAAAAAAGCGAACAAACTCTTGATTTTCGAAAACAAAACTTATACATTGTGTGCACAGTGCACAAAATATGTGTACAACTAAATGGCTTACTCCAATGCTGTTAAAGCGTTTGTTTACCTCTCAGACTCGAGTTAAACTACTTACCCTTTTCCTGATGAATCCGGAGGAGGAGTATTTTATCCGTGAGCTCACCAGGCGTCTTGATGAGCAGATTAATTCAGTTCGTCGCGAGCTAGATAATCTTAAAAAACTCGGGCTGCTCCGCAGTCGCATGAAGAATCGGAAGAAGTTTTACGTTATAAATCCAAAGTTTCCATTATTTACGGAGCTGCAAAGCATTATTCTTAAAAGCACTGATCAAAACGCCGCTGTTACCGAGGCAATATTAAAGCTTGGGAAGATCGAATTTTTGCTACTTTCCGGCTTTTTCCTTAAGCGAGATTCAGAGGTGGACCTTTTAATTGTCGGCGATGTTAGCAAAGACACTTTACAAGCCTTCCTCGACAAAGAAGTTAATTCAGACCGACCAATTAAATATACTCTAT
Source organism: uncultured Candidatus Peribacteria bacterium (assembly GCA_964459205.1). Lineage (GTDB taxonomy): Bacteria > Patescibacteriota > Gracilibacteria > UBA1369 > UBA12473 > JABJMC01. The sequence continues at coordinate 15,617 of CAYWKJ010000023.1, forward strand.
TAAATCGCGAGGAATTCATTTATCGCCTTAAGTGTAATGATCGCTTTATAAAAGAGCTTTTAACTGATAGCGACAATATGATTACGCATAATCAGTTACAAAACGCTCTAGAATAGATACATTTTTGCTTTACAATTACCTCTAGCTTCCCTATAATCGGGCAGTCTTAATCTGAAAAATCATGAATCAAGCATTGCTTTCACACGTCCAAAAGAATTCCAAATCGCTCAAAAAGCGTATGCCAGCCGTTCGCGCTGGGAACACGGTTCGCGTTCATCAAAAAATTGTTGAATCTACCAAGGATGGCTCCAAGGAGCGTATCCAGATTTTTGAAGGTTTAGTCATCGCTGTAAATAGTGGTGCTGGAACTGACAAAACTATTACTGTTCGCAAAATTGCTAGTGGTGTTGGAGTTGAGAAAATCTTCCCACTCCATTCCAGTAACATTGCTCAGATTGAAATTGTGAGAAATTCTAAAATCCGCCGTTCCAAACTATACTTTATGCGTGATCGAACCGGTAAACGGGCTCGCTTAAAAGAAGCCAAACTTATGGGTGGAACTTTCCCGGAAGAGGAAGAAGAAGCTTCTGAAGAAGATATTCAAGAGGCAGTTGAAGCTGCTAAAAAAGCTGAAGAGGCTGAAAAGGCCGAGCAAAATGCGACCGAGGACAATGCTCCAGCTGAAGAGGTCACTGAAGAACCAGCTACCGAGGCAGCAGCAGAGCCAACCAAAGAGAAAGAGCCAGTCGCCGAAGAAGCTGCCAAGGAAGACGCTCCAGCCAAGGAAGACGCTCCAGCCACGGAAGAGCCAACTACTACGGAAGAAGAGCCTCCTGCTGAAGAGGAAGCTAAAGAAGAGTAGCCTAAAGAATACAAACTTGATTATAATGGGGCCATTATGGCCTCATTTTTTCTATGCCTTTAAAAAAACAAATAATAGCCGGAATGGACGAAGCTGGGCGAGGGCCCTGGGCCGGCCCAGTTGTGGCCGCTGCGGTTATCTTGCCCCCCAGAGTGCATTTACCAGGGTTAAATGATTCAAAAAAACTCACCGAAGAAAAACGGGAAACATTATTTTTACTCATTCAAAAAAAAGCAGCTTTTGGGATCGGTCAGGCTTCAAATAAGGAGGTGGACCGTTATGGGCTCTTGCGGGCTACCGAGCTAGCTTTCCGGCGTGCTCTAGCCAGGCTCCCCATAAAGCCAGATCATTTGCTTATTGATGGGCGCGATAAATTCACTTTTACTGTGCCACACACCTCAATTATAAAAGGAGATGAAAAAGAGCGCTCAATTTCAGCAGCTTCGATTCTAGCTAAAGTTACGCGCGATCACCTGATGGCTAAAAAGGCCAAGAAATTCCCTGGTTATCATTTTGAGAGACATAAGGGGTATGGAACAGAAAAACATCGCCAAGCCCTTAAAAAGCATGGTATAACGCCACTGCATCGCCAAAGTTTTGAGCCTGTAAAAGTTTTTATCTAGTATGCCACTTAAAAAAGCCATCATTTGCGGAAACTATGGGACTGGGAACCTTGGAGACGAGGCTATTTTGCGAGCCATAATCCAGAAGCTTAGCCCTCAATATGATTTAACCATTATGAGTGCTAATCCTCGTGAAACCGAGGAGAAACTAAATATTCCTACAATCACTCGTTTGCCTAGTGGGCTACGAAGCTACTTAAAAGCGTGGTTTTCTCCTGTTGCCCGGAAGGAATTGAAAAAAGCAAAAGCTGCCCTAGATGTCTGCGACCGGTTTATCCTTGGTGGGGGAACCCTCCTTACAGATGAGCCAAAGGCTTCGATGGTCGTATGGGGGAGTCAAGTAAAAGGTGCTCTCAGCAGAGGCAAGGAGTTAGAAATATACGCCAATGGCATTGGGCCCTTACACTCTAAGTGGTCCCAAAAATGGGCCGCTTCTATCTTACAAAAAGCCAACAAAATTAGTGTTCGTGACCAACTTTCTCTAGAGTGGGTCCGCAAATTAACAAACCAGAAGGCAGAATTAGTGCCTGATCCGGTTTTAGATCTTGATATTCAGACTCTAAAAAAGGGCCCGCTAGCAGTCTCAGCAGAGACTATAATTCTGGCCCCACGCGCTTGGAAAAGCTATTCAAAAAACACAGAAAATGTGCTCAAAAAATTTGTTCAACACCTATGCGTCGAGAAGGGCAAATATATGGTTGGAATTCCCTTTGACAAAAACAGCAAAAAAGACCTTGAAATGATGCATAAAATATTTGATCAAGATGGCGTAAGAGAACGCTCGCAAATTTACCAGGATTACCAGAGTGAGGAAGATGTTATGAGTGTGATTAAAGATGCTGAGGCCTTAATTGGTATGCGCCTCCATAGCCTAATCTTTGCTCATTTAGCAAAAACACCATTTATAGGAATTGCCTATATGGAAAAGGTAAGTGGGCTTGGCCAAGAACTTAACAAACAAGAATCCATTCTCTCGCTTGAGGATCTAAATTTGGAAAATCTAAAACAAGCCTACGAAAGCTCTTCATCAAAAGACTCTTGATATCGATTAGCAAAATCCTCCACATTAGTAGTGTGATTTTGAGTGCCGACTTTTTCAACGACTAGAGTGGCCATCAAAGACCCCATCCTGCCACAAGTTTCAAGAGGTCGCTCTTCTAGATATCCTTTTAAGAATCCAGATCGGTAAGCATCTCCACAGCCAGTAGGATCAACAAACTGCATTGGCGGGACCACCGGAACATTTATTGGCGATAGCACTCCAGTTTCGCGAGAATAAATCTCAGACCCCTCAGCTCCTCGCGTCACCACTAAAAGCTTAGATCGATTCAAAATATCCATTAAATTCCAGTGAGTTTTTTGCTTAAACATTTCAAATTCATAGTCATTTAAAAACAAGCCCTCGGCTCCATCTGTAGCCTCCGCTAGTTGCTCGGGCGTAAGGAGAGGCAAATTCTGTCCCGGATCAAAGAAATACGGCACCCCCTCTTTTTTACATAATTCCACAAAAGCCATTACACGTGTTAGGTCATCAGGAGCAATAATCGCAAATTTAGCATCTGTAAAAGCAGCTTTATCCTCACTAGGAGGGGTAGCCATTGCCCCCGGATGGAATTGCATTATTTGGTGGCCTTTAGGATCAGACATGATCGTCGCTGATGCGGTGACTGTATCATCCACTACTTGAACATAACTTAGATCTACACCTCGCTTATCCAGCCACTCTTTATAGTCACCAAAATCACGGCCCACGGCCGCCACCAAAGCTGAAGATTCATCTAATAAAGCTAAACTATAAGCAATATTCCCAGCTGTTCCACCAAAATGTCGGACTTTTTCGTGGACTACAAAACAAATCGATAGTTCAGATAATTTATCCGGCAAAATTACCTGATCAAAAGGTTTTTCATATGAAGAAATATAGTCATAGGCGAGTGAGCCAGTAACCGCAATAAGAGGAGCCATGATATAAAAATTTAAAGAGTTTTATGTCGAGTTTCTTTCCGGTACATTTCCAAAATATCACCTTCTTCTACTTTTAATTTACCCTTAAACCGAAATCCACATTCATTACCCTTATCAAGTTCTTTCACGTCTTCATTAACTAATTTAAGGCCAACAATATCACCTTCGCCAATTTCTTCTTTAGCACGGAAAACTCGGGCCTTAGAATTTATAGCTGCTTTGCCAGATGTGATTTTACATCCAACTACCATTTCACCTTTACCAGTAAAGAAAATCTTCAAAACCTTAGCTTTACCAAGTTCCACAATCACATCTTCGGGCTCCAAAAGACCAGAAAGGATCTTCTTAAGATCATCAATTAGTTCGTAAATTACCTTATAAACAGACACTTCAGTATGGTGCCTTTCGGCCAAACGATCGACTTGAGATGGAACATCCGTATGAAAACCAATAACCACACCCTGACTAGCAGCAGCCATCATTACATCTGATTCCGTAACATTACCAACTCCCGAGTGAATAACTTTAACTGCCACATCTGAGGTCTTTAGTTCTTTAGCAATAGTTTCCTTAATTGCCTCCAGAGATCCTTTAGTATCAGCTTTTAAGACAACTTTCACAGTTTTGAGTTGTCCTTCTTTGATTTGTTCAACAATTTCTCCGAGTCCCATACCCATATTCTGAATTTTCCCTTCCTTGATTAAAGAGGAAATTTCCTCAGCTTTTTGACGGGCAATACGCTCTGAATTGGCAACCTGCAAAATATCACCGGCATGTGGAGTATTAGAAAGCCCAGCAATCAAGGCCGTCCCCGATGGTCCTAGTTTTTGATAACGTTTTCCTTTATGGTCCTGCATGATCTTAATACGGCCATGAGTTGATCCCACAATCACCGGATCCATAACTTTAAGTGTTCCAGTGTTTACCAAAAGAGTAGCCACTGGTCCCAAACTAGAATCTAAATGTGCTTCAATTACAGTTCCTACAGCTGGACGATTAGGATTTGCTTTATATTCTCCCACCTCGGCCACTACCAAAATCATATCAAGCAATTTATCAATCCCTTCGTTTTTTAGGGCAGAGATAGGCACCATAATAGTTTCGCCACCCCATTCTTCCGGAATAAGTTCATGTTCCGCGAGCTCGCCTTTTACCTTGTCAGGGTTTGCAGTTTCTTTATCCATCTTATTAATCGCCACAATAATAGGGACCTTGGCTTCCTTAGCATGGTTAATAGCTTCAATAGTTTGCGGCTTAACACCTTCATCAGAGGCTACCACTAGAATCGCAATATCAGTCACGCGAGCTCCACGCGCCCGCATAGCCGTAAAGGCTTCGTGACCAGGCGTGTCAAGGAATGTAATTTTGTGACCACTCTTTTCAACTTGATAAGCTCCAATATGCTGAGTTATACCACCAGATTCAGTAGAAATCACATTAGCATCACGGATTGTATCTAAAAGCTTAGTCTTACCATGATCAACATGCCCCATTACTGTTACCACCGGTGGGCGCAGCTTTAAAACAGAAGCATCATCTTCTTGTAAAAGTTTTTCTAAATCACCTTTCAAAATATCTTCAGATTCAGCCGCTGTGTGCTTTCGTTTTACCTTAACTCCCATATCTCCAGCCAAAATATGCGCAGTCTCAAAATCAATTGGCTGGTTAATATTAGCCAAAATGCCGTTTTTCATAAGTTCGCCAATGATTCGAACCGGGCTAACCCCAATTTTTTCTGCTAATTCTTTAACTGAAATCACATCCGGAATTTCTACCACATCTTTGCTTAAAACCACTTCCTCAACTTCCTTAGTCTTAGTGGCGTGTTTACCAGCGGTTTTTTTGCGCTGCTTTTTTACAATCTCCTTTTCCATTTCAGCGGAAACCATTTCATCATATTTATCAGCGGTATCACTAATTTCTTTTTTAAATTCCTCCTCCAAAAGTTCAGCTAAGTCATTCTCAATCTCCTCGGCTTTTTTATCGATATCAAAGCCCAGAGCCGCACTACGAGCAATGAGTTGCTCATTAGAAAGCCCAACTTTTTTGGCGAATGAAGTGACTGAAACAGGCATAAAAACTACAATTAAAACAAAGCGGGATTAGTCTACCTGATCCAACCCGAAAAGAAAAGACCTCTTATGAGGAGGGGAGCGCCTTGGTTTTTTCTGTAGCTTGTTCAATAGTTTCTAGCTTGTCTTGGAATCTTGAAAGGCGTTTTTCCGATGAAGTATAGCTGTTTTGAGCGCGGCCTAAATGGGTGCCAACTAAAGTGTAATCCTCACCAAATTTACGAAAATCAGTCTGTAATCGGCCAATTGTAGCCAAAATGTCCTTAGCCCCTTTTTCAATTTGCAAACCGCGCAGCCCCAATAAAATTGCCTGCAAATAAATATAAAAGCTATTTGGAGAAACCGGAATAACGCGCTTAGCTAAGGCGTGCTGGCTAATACTTTTATCGTCTTGATCCTTTACAATCACTTCGTAATAAACATTTTCAGCGGGCACATACATTAGCGCAAAATCAAACGTGCCTTCATCTGGGAGAATATACTTAGCCGCAATATCATCAATGTGTTTTTTTACATCTGTTGCAAAAAGCTTTTTAGCTTTGCGTTCAGCTTCCTCAGTCTCTGATTCTATAACGCGTTTAAAATTTTCGAGTGGAAATTTAGCATCTACCGGGACCATAAGTTGATCGCGCAAATGAATCACCGCATCCACCATGGCACCAGTAGTAAATTTGTACTGGAGCGTAAAGTTGTCTTTCGGGAAAATTTGGGAAAGTAAATCTCCTAAAAACAACTCTCCCAGGTTACCACGGAGTTTTGGAGCGCGCAGAATTTCTTGCAAACTGGAAATATCTTTTCCAACCTCATATATTTTTTTATTAGCCTCCTCAAGCGCTGAAAGTCGATCCGTAACTTTATTTATAACTTTAGCTGCACTATCCAAGCGTTCGCCAACACTACGATGTGACCTTTCATTAACTCGTGAGCTTTCTTTGAGCCTGACATCCAAAGTACTAGAAACAGCATTTAACTGCTGCAACATAGTCTGGGTAGTTTGACCAAATTGCTGGCTTAGTTGATCAATTGCTTGAGTAGATTGTGGTTTTTGACGGGTTACCAGCAAATAAATAAAACCACCAGTAGCTACAATCGCGATAAGAGCAAAGAAAATTTCCATAGTGATATTATCCTACGAATCTTTGCGTGTAAGGGGAAGTAAAAACTCATAGGAAAGGCTTGACTTTAATAAAAACGAATGTTATAATTA
>CAYWKJ010000024.1:0-18380 GCA_964459205.1 uncultured Candidatus Peribacteria bacterium
CTCCGGCACCTTTAGACCCTGCGTTACCCCAAGCCCTTACGAGCCTGTCGCTTCTAGCGACAGGCTCTTTCTTTATGTTTTTTGTAATAAAATGCCCAAAATTGTGTTTTTCTTATTGATTATTAAGAAAATAGTTTGATTTTTAAGGAGGCGATGTTTTAATCAATGAATACGTATTGACACGCATCCTAAAAATAGTATATTATTATGTACTAAATCAAAATTTTCTAGGGCTGGGGAGCCAATTTACATTTAACACTTCCTTTTACTATGAAGTCCCCTATTATCGTCCCCCCTCTAGCTAATTGGAGCGTATTTCGCTCTTTTATTTTGTCTACTTTTACAGGCGCTCTTTTGTTAGTGTCACTGTTTTCTTTTGTTTCCACAGCGGACGCTTCTTATAGTGATCGTGGTTGTGATGAAGAAGATGGCTGCGCCACTATTTACGTTGATGTTGTAAATGGTAAAGATAAAAACAGGCGTGATGGTAGTAGCTCTGATCCTTATCAGTCTATTCAATTTGCAATAGACCAATTTTACGCCATTGATGTCCCAGATATGTATGGACATGACGTGCGGATTGTTTATACCGGTGACAAAACTGTAAATGAAATGTTTGACACCATCATTAGCTCCAAAAATCCAGGGACTTTTATAATTGATGGTCAAGGCTCATACACTGGCGGACTTCATCTAAATAATGCTGACAATGTTGTGATTGAAGATTTGAATTTTGGGGCATCTTCAAGCTACCCTGGTTTTATTAATTTTTTGAGTGGGACTTCTTACAACATTACTATTCAAGATTGTGGATTCTATCATGACTCCTTTATTTATCTAGCTGGGTCTGGTTATGCTGGGTATTCTGACAAAACTAATATTAATATTAAGGATAATACGTTTACAGGTGATTCACGTATTTTTCTAACTTCTAATGCTGGAAAAGTAACGATTGAAAATAATACTTTTAGCATGGATCCGGCAGACTATTTTATCGAGGTCCAAAGCGCCACTGGATCCTCGAGCGGGTCGGTGGGTAATGGTATTAATATCCGCAATAATAGCGGCGCCGGAGGTCTTGTTTACGCTAATAATTCTGAGCTCGGTGAAGTGACTGGAAATTCATATAAAACAAAATCCCATGCCCATAACTTTGCCTATTTCACAGATACAAATGTTGTAAGTTTTTCGGAAAATTTAATGTATGTGACAGTGACTGGCCTGATGTCCGAAGGCTCTACTGCTTACACGATTGACTATATTAGAGACAATTCTATTAACATGCATCTTGGCAGCCTTATGACTCCTCAATATGGCCTTGTTATTTCTAATGCGGATGTTGATACAATATCTGGCAATACTATTGATACTTGGCATGTTACTAATCCTGCGGGAGGCATGTATTTGTATGGGGTCATAGTAGATAGTATTACTAATAATAACTTTATTGAGGTAAAGGGGCATTCGATTCTAGCGACCAAAACCTATATTGATGAAATTACTGGGAATTATATGAAGCCAAGTGTTAGCACTTTAGCAGTTGGAGAAGGTATTGTTTTTTGGTTTGATGAGGGCTCTACGGCCAATATTATTTCGGATAATGATTTTGACCTTAATCAAAATAAGCATACTGCTATTTATTTTTCAGATTCCTCGTCCTTTGATGAGATTACAAAAAACGATTTCCATTTAGCTTACCACGGTATTATTTTTGAAGATAATTACGGAGATTTTGAGAATTACTACGCTGGAGAATCCCCAATGGAAGCACCCCTGCCAGACACTGGTTCGCCATCAGGCAATCTAATTAGCGAAAATGATTTTCAATATTTAGAAGGTGTAGCCATTGGTTTATCTGACGTTATTGTTACTGAAATTAGCAATAATAATTTTGAGCAGGCCATGGGAGTTTATGCTTATATTTCAGTAATTGATTCTATTTCAAATAACACCTATTTTAATCTTGGAACTACTAGGGCGACGGGCCAAGATGATTTTAAACTATCTTTAACTAACCTAACTAGCTTTAGTGATAATAATTTTACCGAAGCTGGTGATGGCGGTTATATGCTGGCCATTGAAAATGGAAGCAACGTAGAAATAATTGAAAAAAACCACTTTGAAAATGAGACTCAAACACGTACTGACACCTCGGGTGTTTTAGTTGAGAATAGTGCGATTGGGGTTATTCAGGATAATGAATTTATTGAAACTAAAACTGGAGTTTCCGTAGAAGACTCTAGTACAGTCTCTGGAATGGGAAACAACCTATTTGGAGCATCACTTACTGGTATTTATATTGATTCATCAAAAGTTGACACTATTTTTAATTCTATTTTTAGGACTTATGAAACACAGGCAGCCTCAGGAGCTTGTGGAGCGATTATCCGCAACTTTCACTATGGGATTCATATAGATTCAAATGTAGAAAGTTCTAGTATTGCAAATAATACTTTTTTTAATGATAAGAGTTACATGGGCATGATTTACGTGGAAAACAGCTTAGCCACTGGATCTTCACTCAAAATTGTTAATAATGTTTTTGATGTAGCAAATGCTTCAACTTCTTCTGAATACTGGGCAATTGCAATTAATGATCCAACTAATATCTCGTACTTGGATTACAATCTTTATAACAATATGGATAGTACGATTCTTGAGTTGCCTTCTCTTTCTTCTTCTAGCTTTGAAGAAGTTCAAGCTGCCTATGGGCATGATTTAAGTAGTTATTCTTTTTCCCATGATGGGGGTGTTGTTGATGTAGAGGAAATTGATTTGCCTTTGTTAATTGATACTGGTGCCGCAGCTATTGATGCGGCTAATGCTAGCTATGGTAAAACTTATGATTTCAATAATAACCCTCGGTCCGTATGTATGGGGTCAGACATGGGAGCTAATGAAAATCAATATGATTATGATGGCGATGGCGATGGTTTATGCGCTGAAGACTCAAGTTCTGCAGATTCTGAAGTTGGTGGTGGCCGAGATGATTCTACTGATTCAGATGCTGATGATCTTGATGATTATGATGAGGTAAAAACTCATACAACTGACCCAGGGGATAAAGATACTGACTCGGATGACTTAGAAGACGGGGAAGAAGTTAATGATTATTCCACTAATCCACTACTTGATGATACGGACGGCGATGGTGTTACTGATGGAGATGAAGTTCGTGCTGGATCAGATCCCCTAATAAATGACGTAGGTGACACAGACGGGGATGGCGTAGTTGATTACGAAGATTACTGCCCGTCTGAAGATGCGACTGGTTATGATGCTGATTTAGACGGTTGTATTGATGATACGGACGGCGATGGTGTTTATGATGACGTGGATGCCTGTGCCGATACCACTGATTATTCCACCGTGGATGAAGATGGCTGCTCAGAATCTCAAATAGACAGTGACGGCGACACAATTACTGATGATGTGGATGTTTGTCCGTTGGAAGATGCGACTGGTTATGATGCTGATTTAGACGGTTGTATTGATGATTCAGACGGCGATGGCGTTTATGATGACGTGGATGCCTGCCCATCTGAAGATGCTACCGACTATGATACTGACAGTGACGGTTGTATCGATGATACGGACGGTGACGGAGTTTACGATGATATTGACGCCTGTTCTAGCACTACTGATTACTCAACAGTCGATGCAGATGGTTGCTCTGATGAACAACGTGATTCAGATGGAGATACTATTACTGATGATGTGGACGCTTGCCCATCTGAAGATGCGACTGGCTATGATGCTGATTTAGACGGTTGTATTGATGATTTTGATGGTGACGGATTGTATGCTGATGAAGAAGACACTTATGGTTCTAGTGACTCGGATACTGATTCTGATGATGATGGCTTAGATGATTATGAGGAAGTTCATACTTATGGGACTGATCCAATGGATGATGATACTGATAATGATGACATGGACGATGAATGGGAGGTTGAATATGGTTTTGACCCAGTGGCCACGGATGAATCTGGCGATGATGAAGATGGTGATGGGCTAACGAATTTAGAGGAATATGAGTTAATGTATGATCCAACTTTAGAAGCTTTGATTTTGCATGATGCTGATGATGTAACAAGCTGTGCCCCCTACCGAGATGGTACAAATATTGCTACTGACACCTCTACTTTTGTTGAAGGAGCAGGTTCAGTTTCTTTTGATGTTGATGTGAGTCGAAGTTCCAATGATTCGGGGTTAGTTGATTGCTCTTATGATTCAATTTTAGATTTTAGTGATTATGTTGCCTATGGTGGGACAGCTAAGTTTTGGGTTTACATTCCAGATGCTACTAATTTTACAGAAATTACTTTAATGCTAGCTAGTGGGTCATCAGGATATTCTAATCGGTATGAGGGTATAATGACCGCACCAATTAATAATGGTGGTGTTTTTCAAGATGGTTGGAACTTAATGGAGGCAGATTTTTCAACTTTTAGCTCTGTAGGATCGCCTGATGCCACTGATATGCAAAGGTTTGGTATTATTTTTTCTTATGACGCAGCTTATACTGATCAGACAGGGTTTAGATTTGATGCTCTAGTGATTGAATAGGACGAATTATTGAATAAATTGAAGAGGGTGGGTGCAAGCAGCATCCGCCCTTTCTTTTTGTGCACTTTTCTGGTATAATAATTTGATTAATTGAACCTTATGACTGATCCCCAACAACCCCAAGGTGGAACTGCGGGAAATGCGCAACCAGCAGGTCAGCAGCCTGCGACGCCCGCTCCTGCGACGCCCGCTCCTGCGACGCCCGCTCCTGCAGCGGCTCCCGCTGGAGCGCCAGATGCTATGCCTGAGGCTCTGCAAAAAATAAATCGCGACTTAAAAGAAAAAGCCGTGATGGAACAAGCTGCGCGTTTAGGATTTAGCTATATTGACCTAGAAAAAGCCCCACTTAATCCAGATTTAGCCAGTTTACTGCCAAAAGAAAAAGCTTTAGCAGGATTGGTGATACCGTTTTTCCAGGTTGGGAAAAAACTTCGAGTGGCAATTTTTGATCAAGAAAAAGAAGAAACAAAGCATGTGCTGGATGAATTACAGGCTGAAGATTATCTTTTGAACATTAATTTGGCTTCTGATGATGGTATAAAAAATGCCATTGAGCGCTTATATACAGAATCTGATAAACAAGCGGCGCCAGAAATTGTAACCCAGGTTAAAGAAGAAGATCTGGAAGGATTTGAAAAAGAAATTGAAAATCTCGGGCAATTAACAGAAAAATTAAAAAGCATTACATCAGAAGAGGCACTCAACCTGATAAATGTTGGAGCCATTAAAACAGGGGCCTCAGATATCCATTTTCAACCAGAAGAGACTAAAGTTCTGGTTCGATTTAGAATTGATGGGGTTTTGCAGACTATTTTTGAAATGGATTTGAAAATTTATGCAAACCTGGCAAACCAGCTTAAATTTAAAGCTGGCATGAAGCTAAATATTAATAATATTCCTCAAGATGGGCGATATTATTTTGTGATTAATGATCGAAAGATTGATGTTCGTGTTTCTGCCCTGCCGACTGAGTATGGCGAAACCTTTGTGTGTCGATTATTGGATAGTGGGAAAGGATTTTTACCATTTGAAGAATGTGGATTTATTGGTCGTAATTTAGAAATTGCTAATAAAGCGATGGAGATTTCACACGGGATGATTTTGGTTACTGGACCGACTGGTTCAGGTAAAACTACAACTCTTTATTCAATGCTTAATCAATTGAATAAACCTGATGTGAAAATTATTACATTGGAAGATCCGATTGAATATCATTTGGAAGGAATCTCGCAAAGTCAGATTAATGTGAAGCGTGAATACACTTTTGGCAGCGGATTGCGGGCTATTTTGCGTCAAGATCCGGATGTGGTGATGGTTGGTGAAATTCGTGATCATGAAACTGCGGAAACAGCGGCGCAAGCGGCTTTAACGGGGCATGTTTTGCTTTCTACATTGCATACAAATAGTGCAATTGAGACTATTCCAAGACTTATTAATGTTGGTTTGGCTCCGTTTATGGTGGCACCAGCTTTGCATATGGTCGTTGCCCAACGATTGGTTCGCAAATTATGCACTAACTGCCGCAAAAAAACACCGATTTCCGAAACTGAGAAAAAAGAATTAGAGGAAGTTTGCGCAACAGTAGGCAAATTGAATCCAAATACTGTTTGCCAAGTGCCGGCTGAATTATGGCATCCAGGAGAATGTGACCAATGTAGTCATACAGGGTATGCCGGGCAAATTGGAATTCATGAAATTTTGGTTGTTGATGATGAAATTCGCCAATTAATTTTGAAAGAGGCACCAAGTAATGAAATTATGGTGAAAGCACGTGAACAAGGCATGTTAACTCTACGTGAAGATGGAGTTTTAAAAGTGATACAAGAATTAACAACGCTGGAAGAAGTGCAGAGAGTAACTCAAGTTCTGTAAGTAAATTGACCAAGACCTACGCGCTCCACGTAGCCTTTTAGTTCTAAATAAGAAATAGCTACGCTGACTTCGATTACCGAAAGATTAGTTTTTTTAAGGACATCGTCCGGATGAAAAACTGTATTTTTGCAGGTGCGGAGAAGATCGAAAACCTGCTGTTGAGCCTTGGTTTCGAGCTGTGGAATTTTGTTTTTTTTGAGGGTTGGTTTTAAAAGAAGCTCCGGTTGTTCGCGAAGATACGCAATAATGTCCTCGGGATTGCGAACAAGGCGCGCAATTTCGCTGGCAATAAGATTGTTATTGCCGCGCATGGTTTCTTGATGAAGGGCTCCAGGAATAGCGAAAACCTCGCGATTTTGCTCAAAAGCGCGTTTAGCAGTGATAAGGGCACCTGATTTAGTGGGCGCCTCAATAACCAATGTACCCACGGAAAGCCCGCTGATAATACGATTACGGGCTGGATAATGATGCGCTTGAGCAGGCATCCCTGGTGCGTATTCACTTAAAATTAGCCCCTTTTTTGCCAAAATTTCGTGTGCAATGCCTTCGTTGCCAGCGGGGCGAACATCATCGATTCCACTCCCTAAAACAGCGATTGTTTGGCCGCCATTATCTAAAGTAGCCTGATGAGCTTCTGCATCTATTCCAAAAGCCAGGCCACTAACAATTGTTAAGCCGTAACTTAATAAACCTTTTGTGAAAGTGCGTGTGTTAAGCTCTCCATAAACACTGTAAGATCTGGTTCCTACAATTGCGAAACAGTTGCTATTTAAAAGTGAAATATTCCCCCGGGCGTACAATTTTTGAGGAGGACGAGGGATTTCGCGGAGTAGTTTTGGGTATTTGCGTGAATTTTGAGAGATAGTGATAATGTCGCTCATGCGATGACCCTAACAAACTCACGTGAACTAGTTTTAACAAAAAGATGAACAAAAAATGAACGTAAAAAGGAGAGGTTAGGGGTACCCTTCCCGCGCATGTACCAAACGTTTGACATGTTACTCTCGCGCAACCTGAAAAAGTGGTATTCCTGTCAAGCTATTGTACATGACTAAAAACAGACTACCTATGAGGTCAAAGTTTTGCACAATTACGGCTAGTATTCTAATTTAAGGCCGCGTCCAAAATGACCTTGGCTAACAACAGTGATTCCTGGCTTAGGGGTGACCTCACCAATAATTTGCGCTGGGATATTGTGCTTACGAGCAATAGCTGAAACTTCGCTAGTTTCAGAATCATTAACAATAATCATCATACCAACTCCCATGTTCCAGGTCCGGTAAGCCTCACGGTCTTCGACATTACCAAGTTTTTGAAGGACCAACATGGCTGGATGTGGTGGAAAAGAGTGATCAATCACAGCTCCGCGCTCTACGTTTTTAAGCACACGCTCGAGATTGCCAGGAATGCCACCGCCAGTGTTATGAACCACTGCTTTAGGATGCACGCGCGGCTCACCTTTGCGGAAACGTCCAATCATTTCAAGCACACAATTATGATAAATGCGACAAGGGGTTAAAACTGCCTCTCCCCAAGTTTGGGCCTTGTTGAATTTTTTACGATGCCAATTCGCACCGTATTCTTTTTTGAGCACGTGACGTACTAATGAAAATCCATTGGAACGGAAGCCGCGGCTTTGAAGAGCCATGATTTTGTCGCCAGGCTTGATCTGCATGCCGGTAATAAACTTGTGTTTTTCTACAACTCCAACAGCGGAAGCGTTCCAAACAGTGCCTTTAACTTGATCACGTAATTCAGCAATTTCTCCTCCTGTTATGGCTATATTTTGTTCGCGGCAAGCTTCAGCTAAGCCATCCATTAATTTGCCGATTAACTTATCGTCTACTTTATTAATATCAATTGTATTGGTCATAGAAATTACTTCGGCTCCAACACAAATGGCATCATCAGCCACCATGGCAAGTAAGTCGTATCCAAGGGTATCGTAACGATTTACAGCCTCGCCAATCATAATTTTACTACCAACGCCATCATCATTTTGGACAAGATAAAAATCTCCCATATCAATAGCTCCGGTAAAACCGCCTTCCAATTTAATGGGGGCACCAAACATACCTTTGCGGGAAACGTGAGTGGAAAGGGCAGCTTTGTAAGCTTTTTTAGAAGCTTTGTCGCCGGCATCAATATCTACTCCGGCAGCCTTGTAAGTTGCTTTAGGGGACATAATAAAAATTAAAGAGTTATTAATGAATTTCAAAAATTTCAATTTCGCCGACTTCGCCGGCTGGGGTGAGAATTGCAGCAGAGGCTTCCAGGGTGACTTCCGGCTCAGGAGCCTCCATTTCAGTATCATAACCACTGTGCTTGCGATCAGTGATTATTTTGCCTTCATTAAGCACGACTACGCGACCATTTAATTGATCGACTAGTTCGCGGTTATGAGTGGCAAGAAGAACAGTGGCTCCGTTTTCATTAATTTGCAGAAGCAATTTAAGAATTTCTTGGGAATTCCAATAATCAAGATTTCCCGTAGGCTCGTCAGCAATAAGCAAGCGTGGGTTATGCACCATGGCTCGGGCAATGGCGGTTCTTTGGCCCTCACCTCCAGCTAATTGGCGAGGAAATTTCCCTTCATGATCAAGCATCCCGACTAGGTCCAGCACCTCGTAGACGCGTTCGCGAACAGATGATTCGTCTTGGCCGCAGACCTCGAGCGCGAACGCCACGTTCTCATAAACCGTTTTATTAGGCAGCAAGCGATAATCTTGGAAAACCATACCAACCTTGCGTCGGTACTCCTGCAACGCAGCTTCCCCAAAATTTGTAATTTCATAACCATCTACTAAAATTGATCCGGAATCGATATCTAAATCACCAATCAGCGCGTGTAAAAGCGTAGATTTCCCAGCCCCAGAAGGCCCAACAAGTGTTACAAATTCTCCACCACTTACCTCTAAGTCGATGTGATCTAGTACTATATTTTCTCCGTATTTTTTTACAATATTTTCAAATTGGATCATGTGATCAAAAGGCTTTTATTTATGGAATTTCTTATGAACTTCGCGAAGTTTTTTATTGGTTAGGTGGGTGTAGATTTGCGTAGTGGTGATGGACGCGTGACCAAGCAAGTCTTGGACGGAACGCAGGTCGGCGCCCCGGAATAGCAAGTTGGTGGCAAATGAATGCCGCAATGTGTGGGGTGTAACTTTTTTTATGATACCAGCTTGCCTGGCGGTTCGTCTAACAATGTTTTGGATCGAAACAGTAGTGAGGCGCTTTTTTTCGTGTAGATCTAAGTCTTCGTCGCTACGGTGGCGACGCGTATTGATGAATAGCGGGCGCCAATTATCCTGCCGCGTCGCCAAATATCGATCTAACCACTCCACACATCTCTCCGACAAAAACACAATTCGTGGCTTGCGCCCCTTCCCACGCACCATAAATTCTTTTCTTTCTAAATCCACTTGATCACAATTCAGGCTCACTAACTCACTTACCCGCAAACCCGTAGAAAACAGCATTTCTAAAATAGCCCGATCCCGCAAACCGCGTGGCGAACTTAAATCCACGGCTCCAAATAATCGATCTAACTCTTCCCGCGTTAGAAATTCCACGCTTCTTTTTTCAGATTTTCCCAATTCAATTTTTTCGGGCGCTAAACAAGGGATATCGTTTTTTGTTAAGTATTTCAAAAAAGCCCGCAAGGCAATCAAATGATAATTCTGTGTCTTTGGTGACAGTGTTCTTCCTCTCTCGTCACTATACCGATTTAAATATAATCGATATTTATGAATTGTATCGAGCGTAATTAACTTAGGGTCCTTGTCACCATGCCAATCTAAAAATCTTTTTAAATAATGATGGTAGTTTTGGATTGTTTTGGGAGATTGGTTTTTTCCAATTTCCGCGTGCTCTAAAAAACGATTTATTAAATTAGAGAGTTTCATGTTGATATTGTACAAAATTTCTTTAGTCCCGGCAATTGACTAATTATCCGGTAATTAGCCGATAAATTGTTTCCGCAACTTCACCGCGGGTTACTTCGTTTCCAGGATTAAAATTCCCCTCAGCATCAGTGTCCATTAGTTCGTTATCCTTAGCGTACTGCACATATGGCGCATACCAAGCATCAACATAAGTGTCGGCATAAAGCTCAGTAATTGGATAATCAGCTAAAACAATTCCGTAACTACTTAACAAAATTTTCAAAAACTCTGCTCTGTTTAAAGAATGGCTAGGCAAATACGTGCCATCTGGATGTCCAGACACAACTCCTAAATTAACTGCGTAATTTAAATATGGTAAATACCAAGCCTCATCCTCTAAATCACTGAAATCTAACATGGTGTAATCTGCTGGCACGTCGTAGCCAAATCCAAGTAATAACATTTTTAAAATCTCAACGCGATTAATGGACTGCTCTGGGCGATAAGTGCCATTGGCATAACCCTCAATGATTCCTTCTTCTTTTAAATATTCAATGGCCTCAGCATAACGGTGCGCTTCACTAACATCAGTAAAAATTAATTCTCCGGAAAGCTCGTCTAAAAGATTACCATCCGCGTCACTACTAAATGAAACAGCTAAATCTTTTAAATAACCAACAAAACTATTGTCCGTGGCATCTCCAGGATAATCTCCTAAATAAACTGGACCCGAGCTACGTGGCACATAAAGAGAGCAAGAATCATGTTTTTCACCATCTATCCACAAAGAAAATCCCACCGCCTGTCCATAGCCGAGCATAACTGTTTGCCAATCATATAAACCTAAAGAATCTAAGGTGTAGAGATGATGCCATCCGGTGCCATCCTCACAATTAGAGCTGGCTTCATCGGCATATAAACTCACCTTAAGAGTGGCATCCTCGTTTAAAGTAACACTTAATGATCCAGTGGCCGGTGTATCGTCTCCATTCATATCAAAAATTGTCCCAATTTCAGATCCATCATCAATATAAATATCAAAAGAAAAAGTGCCGTGTTTAGGAATTTCAACATACTCGCTAAGACTGGCACTATAGCTAGCGCTGTCAGGATGATAATCGTATTCACTGGGGCCAGTGGTTGAATAAGTTGTTCCTAAATAAAACTTCATGGCCTCTTCAGAATAAATAAACAACTCGTCCATCAATGCGAGCGTCCCTTCATAGTCATCTAAATAATCTAAAAAAGCATTTACATTGCCACGCACATACTCCCCTCCATCACGATAAAAATTTGCTATCATTACTACGTTGTCATAGTACTTAACTAAATGAAGACTTGCTTCTTCTAAAGGACGATATTTAATCAAATCACTCGCCGTGCTGGAATCTGTGTAATAACTAAAATAATCAGTTCCCTCAGTAAGTAAATTCCAAGTCCCGTAGGTAAAATTTGTAGAATTTTTCCAAACATCTAGCTGACTTTCAGCGGCCGCACGGGAAGTATACGGAATAATATAAGCATTAATAATAGGCAGCTCTTCTTGTAAAGATGGCGAAGCATCATAAAGAGCCTCGTAAGTAATTTCTATGGCTCCGACTTCACTCATAGTTCCACGCTCGACTTCTTCCCAAGTAGAATGATGCTCTAACCCACTTAAATATCCCCCACTTGGAAAAAGATAATCTAAATTCTCCTGTAAATCAGCAAAAGTAACTAGCTCATCGTCTGATTCTCCGGCCGAAACTCCAGGCACAAATAACGTGCATGTGAGCAGGAGGAGTGATACGATAGAAGTCCACTTTTTCATAATAATTATTTATGATTTTTGACGGAGATCAATTAATGGCCTTGGAGGATAAATTTTTAGCATCTTATGCACTAAAAAGCAAGGACTCTAAGGGCCGAATGCACCTAGAGAAAGCGGATTTAACGCGAACTCCTTTTCAAAAAGATCGTGACCGAATTATTCATAGTCGCGCTTTTCGTCGCTTAAAAATGAAGACTCAAGTTTTTGTGGCACATCACGGTGATCATTTTAGAACTCGCCTGACTCATACTTTGGAGGCGGCACAGATTAGTCGAGATATTTCGCGCTCTCTTGGCTTAAATGAAGATTTGGCAGAAGCTATTACTCTGGCGCATGACTTGGGGCATACCCCTTTTGGGCACGCTGGCGAAGAAGCTTTAGATGAATTATTGCAACCTTTTGGGCTTTCGTTTGAGCATAATGAACAAAGTCGCCGGATAGTTGAAGAGCTGGAGCATGTTTATCCAGATTTTCGCGGTTTGAATTTAACTCATGAAGTCCGCCAAGGTTTAATGAAACACCAAACTCCCTGGGATCAACCAGACAAAGAATTTCAAAAAGCTAGCTTAGAAGCGCAGGTGGCAAATTTGGCTGATGAAATAGCCTATAATAATCATGACACTGATGATGCGCTGCGAGCGGGCTTAATTACTGAAGATGATTTAGGTGAATTAATGATTTGGCAAACTGCGGCTAAGCAAGTTGTTGAAACTTATGGAAAAATTGAAAATTCTTATATTCGGCTGAGTCGAACAGTTAGTAAAATGATTGGATTAATGATTCATGATTTAATTAAAACTTCTAATCCAGAAGGCGGGGAAATCAAATTTAGTAAGGCTCAAACAAAAATGAATCGCGAATTAAAGTCGTTTTTAACAGACAGATTTTATTTTCATGAAAATGTTTTAGAACTTTCAAAACGTGGGCAAAATATTATTCGCTCTTTGTTTGAAAACTATCACAATCATCCAGATAATTTACCCAAAGAAGAACAAGCCTCTATTAAAAACGGTACCCAATTAGAAATCGTAATTAAAGACTACATCGCGGGCATGACCGATGAATTTGCTGAGCAAGAATGGGAAAGAGTGCTGCAATAAACTAATGTTTACTCTTGCCCTTTTTCTTTGCTTTTTTCTTTTTGGTCTTTTTTGTAGGGGTTGCTACAGCGACTAACTCTTTTTCCTTGGTTTGTTCGGCTTGCTCCTTTTTATGGCGCTCGAAAAGACTTAACTCCTCCTGATAAACATCATAATCTTCTTCGGAAAATAAAAGATGAATTGCTTTTTTTACGCGGGCAACTTTTTTTAAATCAACTGCTCGGGCGCGGAATAGTTTTATAACATCGTTATCTGGGTCGCGCTTAGCTAAACGATCACAAATTTCAATAACCTCTTTGAACTTTTCTTCGTTTAACCACATGCCCATCAGCTCAATTACAACATCCTCTTCTTCTTTACCAATAGTGGAAGGTCGGGCTTTTTCCTCCTCAGTGAAAACAAGATAAGTCATACGTTTTTTACTCAAATAAATCACCATTGCAAAACCAACAACCACAATGGCGGCGGCGTATCCAATTTTATTTAACTGTAAGGCGTAGTTAAAAACAGCATGAAGACCCATAGCAAACAGTAACCCCTCCATAGTTTTTCCAAAATGGAAAATATTTTTCCCTTGAAGTCCCATTTTATTTTGAATCCACTCTAAAACTTTATGACGATGACCAGTCCAACGGTCGAGCTCTAACACCGGATTGCCAAACTTACCAATGGCATAGTAATAACCAACTATTCCGGAGAACACCATATGTGCCGCCGCCGTAAAAGTTGATCTAAACATAAAAGCGGCAATCAAATTATTAAACTGCCCACTTCCGAAAATTGTATAAAAATAGAAAATGTTTTCGGTAAAAGCGAATCCAAGGGCAATCACAAATAAATAACGAATCGCTTCATTGATAGTTTTAATTTCAACTTTGGCCCATTTTAGATGACGAACCATATTAAATTTAGTGACCTCCTCAAATACACCAATTGCAATAAAGGTCATTAAAAATCCTAAATGAATGTCGTTCACGCTATGCTCAATGGTGTTATAAAGACTCACATCAGAAAACATTAGCCAAGAATACTGAATCACCATAAGTGGAACTACAGAAAGGGCCCCAAATAAAAACACCTTTAATAGGGTTATTTTTTGAGAGCGATCCCTATTAAATAACAAATACATCCAGATAAGCACTGGCAGTGCGGCCATGATCAGAGCCACAGATAATGGGAGAATTGAAATTTGGGCCAAATCTGAAAACATTTTTGACTTATATTTTAATTAGTTTATTATATCATTAAATGGCACTTTTTGGAACCCCTTTAACCCTTTTAGTATGATTTGTCCGAAATGCAAAAAAGAAAGCACCCGCGTTTTGGATTCCCGTGATACTAGTGAAGGTCGACAAATTCGTCGTCGCCGGGAGTGTGAAAAGTGCAAATTTCGTTTCACAACCTTTGAGAGGCTAGAAACCTCTCATTTTATTGTGATTAAAAAAGACGGCTCAAGGCAACCTTACCAAAGAGAAAAAATTGAAGGTGGAATTTGGAAATCTTGTGAAAAAAGGCCTGTAACAGAAGCGCAGGTAGAGGAGATTTTAAATGATCTAGAAGATGAATTAGGGGCAAATGGCAAAGAAATTCCTTCTACATTAATAGGAGAATTTGTTATGGATGCCCTAAAAAAACTAGATGAAGTGGCTTATATTAGATTTGCGTCAGTTTATCGCCAATTTAAGGATATTGATTCTTTTAAAAAAGAATTGTCGAAATTACTTAGCTAAATCTTGCTTTTTCAGGTGATTTAACCTTGAAATCGCTATTTAAGTATGTTAAAATTATTGGAAGACAAAAAAACAAAACAAGTTTTAAATATGAGTAAAGACCATCATAAACACCAACACAAATATCAGGCCCACCCTCATCACCATAAACCGAGGAAGAAAAAAATTAAGGTTTTTCACCCTAAAAAACCTTGGTTGATTGCGGCGATGATTGCCCTAACTATTGGTGTAGGAATGGGAGAGCAGCTGATTGAAGAAGAAATCTCTCCAATGGTGGCCTTAAAAATTAGTCAAAACTTTCAAACCGCTTCTTTTAGCCCAGCAGATACCAGTAAAAGAGGTATTATGCGGGCTCAATACCGAGTTTCTTTCTTGTCTTATGATGCTGAAAACCCACTAACCCAAGATGAAGAGCCAGCACGTGAAGGAATTAAACGAGTTTGTTTTTGGGAAAATGCTGTGGAAGAAATTGATTATAGCGGTGAGGTGATTGAAGTTAAAATCACAGAAGATATTCAGCCAGGAAATGAATTTCGGGCTGAAATTTATGTTGAAAATACTGGTAATATGAACTGGTATGGAGTGAGTAGTGGTTGCTTGGATAAAACAATGGTTAATCTTGGAACAACCTATGAAACAGATCGAGCTAGTGGCTTTTTCTTAGAAGGAGCAGATACTGGCTGGCTAGGAACAAATCGAATTAAAATGGTAGAAGATGTGGTTCAGCCTGGTGAAACAGCAACTTTTGCTTTTACAAGTTTTGCGCCAAATAAAAACACTATTTATAAAGAACACTTTGGTTTAGTAGCTGAAAATGTGACTTGGGTAGATGATTTCGCAGTATCTCTAGATATTGCCGTGGGAGAGACTACCGAAGAAGATGAAGAGATTCTTCGATTTATGCAGACTTATACTGGTGATACGGCTAGCTTAGAAGGTGAACGGTCGTTTGCGATTAATCTTTCAACGCAACAAATGTCATTTATGGTCGGTGAAACGGCTATTTATACTATGACCATTAGTTCTGGGGCGGCTAGCACGCCAACACCAACTGGAACTTGGACTATTTTAAACAAACAAGAACTTCGGATTGGGGGAGCTTCTCCGCACTATCGCATGCCTTACTGGCAAGGGTTTACGGTTTGGGGGCATGGATTACATGCGCTTCCTTACTTAGAATCTGATGGTGGTGTGTTCTGGAGTGAAGCTCTAAATCACATTGGAATTCCGGTCAGTCATGGTTGTATTCGAATGCTACCAGATGATGCGATCACAGTTTATGAATATTCGGATATTGGAACTGAGCTTTATATTCATTATTAAAACCCAAAAACAGAAAACTAAGTTCCCTTTAGTCGCTCGAAGGGACCTTATTTGATGCATGATCAAATAAGAATCCTTCTGATTAACGCTCCCAAAGGAAACATTAGTCTTTCTTTTTTTGTCTTTCGATATTTCACTAAACAAGAAAACTCCATATAATGCATATAATGTTAAAAGCTATCTTTGGGATTTTTTCGCAGTATGTGCATCCTTTTGAAAAAAAGGCGGACAAGTTTTTTAGAAAAATAAAATCCCATCATAGCTCTGCTAAAACTCACAAAAAATTAGAAAATTTGATGCAGGAAAATTTGATAGTGCTTAATTTATGGATGGAGAAAAAGTATAAAAACTATGTTTATTTAAAAAAAAGAGTGCGCCGTAAAATGTATGAGGATGTAGAAATTTTAAAGGAGGATTTTTTGAGATTTGCCAAAGGGCACAAAATGGATGACAAAAAAGTGGCGGCAAAATTTAAAACACTTGGGGTGTCTTTCCCGAATCAAAACCCAGAACACTTGAAGTTTTTTGGTAGCTGTTATGGCGTATTTGCGTCCGGGCAAAAGGTTTTTGTATCAGGAAAGTGCGAATTTTGGGAAACTGCTCAAAAATCCGTTAGAAGAAAAACTGGTTGGCGACTGTAATCAAATTGTGACGCTTTATAGTTTTTTGTATTCACTTAAATATCCAATTAAAGAACTGCAAATTAAGATTCTGCCGGGGCATGTTTGTTTGCATTTTCGAGGAATGGATATTGAGGCTACTAGTGGAACTTTTAAACATTATTCCAAACATGATGGCGTGCTGCCGATCACGGAATTAATCACAACTAACTTGCTAGACGTGGCAGATGCCGAAGCTAAAACCAAGAAAATTGATCAACGCGTGATGCTAAAAAGAGCCCATTTAGCGTATCTTGTTAGTAGTAAACGAGAATTAGTAGAACGGAACTTAGAAATTGCTTACCGTAATTTAGGAGCTAAGTTAATGAATGAAAAAAAGTTTGATTCCGCTATTTTTTATCTAGAAAAACTTAAAGACCCTAAATTGTTGAACATGGCTTATCACAATGGGGCGATTTATTTTTTGAAAAGGAAAAACTTTAGGCGGGCGAGGTATTTTGCTAAACGTTCGGGGAAAGATGATTTGCTGCGCGCTTGTTATATGGGCGAATACCGCGAAGTATCTAAAAAAGTTCGAGGCATTAAGAGTATTTCTAAGGCAAAAACCTACAAGGCAACTTATCGAAAAATGTTGAATCTAGCGCGCAAAGGTGGTGATAATAAGGCTGAGGCGAGTGTGCGGAAGATTTTGAAGCAGTTGTAAATTTTTTTGTGGTATATTGATTCCCCATGAATCAAGAACACCCAATTTTAAAAGGACTAAATGAGCCACAGCAAGAAGCAGTGACCGCAATTGACGGGCCGGTTTTGATTTTGGCGGGAGCTGGGAGTGGCAAGACGCGGGCGCTGACGCATCGAATTGCTTATCTGATGGCGGAGCGTGAGGTAAAGCCTTTTAATATTTTGGCGGTAACTTTTACGAATAAGGCGGCCAGTGAAATGAAACGCCGTATTTTGGATTTGATGTATGGGAAAAAGAAAACAGAGGCGATGTGGGAAGCGGCGAAAAGTATTAATTTTAATCGTTCGGACTTGCCGGTGGTGGGAACTTTTCACTCGGTGTGTGTGCAGATTTTGCGCCGTCATTTACATTTACTGGGGTACGAGGATCGGTTTGCGATTTATGATGATACGGATACTGAAGTTTTGATGAAAACTATTATGAAGGATCTAGGAATTGCGAAAGATAAATTAAATCCCAAGGCAGTGCTGGGCGCGATTGCGGGGGCTAAAAATGCGCTCCTTACGCCCGATGAATACTCGCGGCAAATGCATAGTCATTTTACCGAACAAGTGGCTAAGCTTTATCCGATTTATCAGAAAAGATTAGCGCAAAATCAGGCTTTGGATTTTGATGATCTTATTATGAAAACTGTGCAGCTTTTTGAGCAAGAACCCGAAGTCTTGGATGAATATCAAGAGCGTTTTAAATATATTTCCGTAGATGAGTATCAGGACACAAACCACGC
>CAYWKJ010000025.1:0-16804 GCA_964459205.1 uncultured Candidatus Peribacteria bacterium
GGGAGTATATCTACAGAAGAATTGGTCGCCATAGTGGATGATCAATTTTATTTATACCGTTTAAATATTGGAAATCCTGGGACCTATAAACAGTATCCTTCTGATGCGATGATCAAATCTATTATAGGAGGAATTCAAGCATGTAGCGCTTATGATCATCACGCTGGGGCTGATGATGTAAAAAAACTAGCCGCTGAGTTTTATAATTGGTATTTGCACAATCAGGACCCAGCCATGCCACGTGATTACCTTACCAAACATAATATTATAGTTGGTAATGGCGCTAGTGAGGTTATAGAAATGTTTTTAACAGCCTTGGTTGAAAATGGTGAAAATGCCATTGGGACTTCCCCGATTTATCCACTCTATTCCTCAGTTATGGGTAAATTAGGTGAAGATCTTAAAACCGTAGCTTTGGATGTTACTGATGAGGGCGGCGTAAGACATTGGAAATTTGATGTTGAGGGACTTAGAACTAAGGTTGATTTTAAAACTAAGGTGCTTTGTATTAACTCTCCTAACAATCCCACTGGAGCCGTGTTTAGTCGGGAATCTCTAGAGGCTATTTTAGATTTGGCCAAAGAATATGGCTTATTTATAATTTCTGATGAGATTTATTGTGAGGATTTATATGACGATGAAGCCCATCAAGACTTTTGCTCAATGGGTAGTCTTGCTTACAAAAGAGGAGTGCCAGCCGTAATTATTAGTGGAATTTCCAAAGGGTTAGGTAAAGCTGCTGGTTGGCGTTGTGGCTGGGGCGTTGTTATTGACCCGGATAATAAGGCTAAAGAAATTTTTGAAGCTGTTAATACCGTAGCCACGGCTCGGCTTAATCCAAATACTTTAGGGCAAAGAGGCGCTGTGCCAGTTCTAGCGAATCTTGTTGATTACGAAAAAAGAAGAGCCGCCGCTGCTCCTGGAGAAAAAATCGACCGTAGTGATTTAGAAACCTTACATCATTTAGATAAATTAAGAGCACTTACTGGTGGGCAAAAAGATGCCATGTATCGAGCATTTAATACGGGATGTTTATCTATGCCAAAACCAGAAGGAGCTTATTATGGATTCTTTAAAATTGAAGGAATTGATGATTTTGAGGATGAAAAAAGTTTTGCGCGAGATTTGCTTGTTCAAAAAAGAGTTCACCTTGTGCCTGGGCAGGGCTTTGAATATCCTGAGCCAGGTTGGTTTAGAGTTGTTTTCTTAGATTCAGCGGCCCGCATTGAAGACGCCGGTAAAATTGTGCAAGAATTTGCAGATGCACGCTTAACCGCTTCCTAAAAGCTCTTTTTTCAGGTATAATAATAAGATTTATAGTCTTATTATTTAGATATGACTGAACGTCAGTCAGCCTCGGAATCAAGAGAAGAACGTGCCATCCAAGAGCAGGTAGATCAGCGCTTGGGAGAGCTAGAGGCTCAGGCAATTTCTGAATCTCCGGAAGCTCCGCCATATTATCAGTATCGAGTCGAAAAAGCGCCGCGCACTTTTCAAGCTGTGGCCAGGCGGTCTTTAGGTTTAATCCGTGGTAATGAAAATTGGACGCAAGGAATTGAAGGAGAAGTGTTAAATTTTAACCTAAAAATAGACTCTGGACATGTAGAGGCTGTCCTACTCAAAAACGAGGTGCTTTATCAGCGTGAAATGATGTTAGCTTTAAAAGTAGAAAAAGCCGCAGTTTTGCTTAGTTTTGTGCAGTCCCTTGAGTATCATAATGAAGATGATGAGCGAGTTAATTTTTGCCAGCCACCAGCTTTTACTTTGGCGTATGGGGGAGGGGCTTGTGATGATTTAGCTATTTTATATGCCTCACTTTTAGAGGCTGAAGATATTGATTATCAGTTTGTTATTTCTTATTTGCCCAGTGGTTATGGTGGTGAGGTTTATGATCGCGAAATGCATGGGTTAGTGGCCGTAGCTGGAAATTTTGAACGCTTTTATCAACAGCAACAGGCTGGATTGGAGATTCAATTACCAGATGTAGAGAGAATTACAATAAATAGGCGAAGTTATGCTTACGCCGAACCCGTTCAAGGAAATGCTTTAATTGGGCAGGTAATGGATGGGTATCGAGTTTGGGGAACGTTAGCAGGCGCAATGACAGTCGCGGAAGTTGAGGACGAGTTTTGGCAAGAGGTAAACAATTAAGAGTATTTATGGTTTGACATAAACCAGAGCTCTTGGTAGGGTTTTTTCGTTATTTAAAATTTCTAGAAACCAGCCGCCCCCACGCGCCTTATTTATACTTGGGCACGAGTATTGAGCGGTTGTTTCCTGGTAATTTTATCAGGTTCTGCAGTGACGCTTGTGGAGAGATTCCCTACATAATTGGCGAAGTTTTCCCAGCACGAGCAGAATGATCTTAGACAGTATGGAAAGTTCCAAGAGATTTATCTCTTGTGGCTGGCGAGGAGTTGCTTAGGTGCGATGCATTTAGGCGATTGCTCGCCAGCCATGAACGAAGAAAGGGTTGAGCTGCAAGGGACTCCAGTCCCGCAACGCAAAACTAAGTTGGCCAGACGTGTCTGTCTGAGTTGCTGACCCTACTTTCCCGAACCACCATGAGGTGTCCCGATGACCCGCACGACCGTGATCCGTACCGCTCCCGCCGCCGTCCCGCGCCCCGCCGCGTTCACCGCCATCGCCGTGCAGCACGCCATCCCCGACTACGACCAGGGCAACAGCGTGACCGTGACCAACGTGGACCAGACCGCCGTGCACGACAAGCGCCAGGGCTGACGAGGAGGCTTCATGCCTTACCGGAAAAGGCCGCCCTAGCGGCCCGGCTTCAGCTGAGACCGGTCGAACGAATGGAGACGCGAGAAATGGCATCAAGCCCGTACTCATCTGACTGAGAGAGCCAGCCCAGCTGGCCACCTCATCGTCAATGATGAACCGGGGTTCAACCTCTGCCAGGTCCTCGCCGGGGCGGCCGGCATTGCGCCGGCCGCCCCCTTTGGGCCCTTGGTTCTTCGGAAGGACTTTCAATGCTCCCCGAGTATTCTGAAAAGGACTCTCCATACTGTCTTCTCACCTTAAAATTAAATCTTAATTATTTAAAATGAAACAAGCTTTAACACCAGCAACAGGAGCCCCACCATCAGAGCTAGACATCTTGCTTCAGCAAGCCAGAACATCTGCTGGGCAAACTAATGACCAACCCGCGGAACTTAATGGTAGCGATCGTTTAGGAGCTTTAGTTCAAAGACTCATTAATCAAGCCGAAAATCCAGGCTTTGCACCTCCTCAACCTCGCGGCAAAAGGGGGCATTTAGCTTTGCCTGGCCGTCATCACAGGGTTACCCCGGCCAAATCTCCTCGGCAAAGGGTTTTGGGGATTGATTGACGTAACCACAAAAAGTAAGATATAAAAGAACTACAATAATTTTTTATTATGGTTTTACGAGCTGCCCCATTATGTGCTTTGTTATTAGCAACCCCTGTTGCTGATGTCCCTACTCGTGATGCTGAACCCACAAGTGGGCCGGATACCCAGCGACTCCGTGAGGAGCCATTGCTGGGGGGCGGAGCAATGCCGAACCAATGGAACGACAGAATTCCTTTTATCTTGAAATCAGGTTTGAGTCAACGCTAAAACAGATTTGCAGATTGTCAAAAACGGCTTTCTATTGCCAAAACCACCTATTTCACGCTAGGCTTTTTTCCTGACTCCCTTTTCACCCCAAAGGCTAGAATACAACTCTACTCAAGGCGTGGCGAAGTGAGTCGACGATCCTTGAGTGTTTGCATATATCCTTTCTTCATCTCTTTCCCGAAAGAACCCTATGGCCGATTGGATCCGCGAATGGTGGTGGGTATGGACTTTGGTCTGGGTAGCTTCGGTGGTCGTCACCGAGATCATCGCTGCCTGGAAAAGGTTCCCGTTCGGACTGTGGGGGCTGCTCGCCATCGTGTGGGGGCCGGGGACGCTGCTGATCGTCCTCAAGACCAAGCGTCACCAGCCTCGCCAAGAGTGGGCGAACCCCAGAACCCGGAAACCCTAGCAACCTCAAGCCTAGGCGGCGCGACCCTGAAACCTCGCGCCGCCTTCCCAAACTTCATTTTCGCGCCGCAATCTGCTAAACTTCGTCCATGCCTCCCATAACTACCGAAATCCTCGTCATTCTTGGCACTAGCGCCCTGATTTTTCTAACTGGCAAATGGTTTATTAGCGCTTCATCTAACATTGGTGATTATTTTCGGCTTCCTCGCGCTGTTAAAGGCGCCACCCTTGATGCGATTTCCAGCTCTTTCCCAGAACTCATGATCGCGCTTTTTTCGGTAATTTCTTTTAAAAAGTTTGAGGTGGGGATTGGCACTATTGCGGGTTCAGCTCTTTTTAATCTGTTAGTCATTACTGGAATTTCCGTTTTGGTGGCTCCCAAGGTTTTTAAGGTTACTAAAAACGTGCTGACTCGCGATGGATTCTTTTATGTAATTTCAGTGCTAGCCCTCCTTATTGCGCTCTACACTTCTAGCACCTGGACCATTATTGTGCCGCTTGTTTTCATTTTAATTTATGTGTTTTATTCCCGCGAAATTATTAAAGATACCAAGGAATTTCGACAAGACACTAAACGCAAAAAAAACCACAAAATTAATATTTATCACGAATTAGGCATTGCCTTTTTTTGCATGGCAACCATTGCCGTTGCTAGTTATTTTTTAACGGAACACTCCATTGCTTTTGCCGAGCTTATTGGCGTTCCACCACTGGTAATTGCCTTTACAGTGATGGCCGCAGCCACCTCTCTCCCAGACGCGGTTATCTCCATCGGTAATGCTAAAGCCGGGCATGTTGATGATGCCGCTGCTAATGTGTTTGGCTCTAATGTTTTTGATATTTTAATTGGGCTTTCTGTGCCCATGCTGCTTGCCATGGCTTTTGTCCGCGGACCAATTGAAATTGAATTTGATTATCCTGAAATTGTGATTGGATTACTTGGTTCCACCTTATTATTAATCGCATTTTTGGCTAAAGGCCTTACGCTTACCAAACGCCAAGGTTGGTATCTCCTCTTGATTTACGGGTTATTTTTAGGAGCAGTTATTTCAATCAGTTAATTACTCTGGCTGATCTTCGTGACCCTCCCGAATAACACGGTATTCTCCAGTCTCAACATCTAAATCATAAATGTTGAAGTTTGTGCGAATATCAAACCCTTCTGAACGTGCGGCAAAGTTTAGTGACTTAGAACCGTGCGGCCCACTTTTAATACGATGAAAAACATGAGTGGGCCAGTGCAGCACTGCCGCCCCTTCAAAAACAACTTCCCCATCTTGAATGATCTTTTCGGGATGCACCTCAAACGACACGATTCGCCCATATTCTTTGGAATAAAGCTCTACCACCCGATGTCCATCCATTACCAATAAATTGTCCTCCTGATTTTGATGCATATACCACGGCCGTTCTACCTCCCCAACAGTCCCGGGGGACATGGCCCCAGACTCATGCATCACACGAGTAATCCCTTCTAAATTATCCACCATCGGCACACTCGAAAAAAGCACATCTTTTGTCTCACGCAGTTTTTTTAATGGTTTAATTGTGAATGGTTCATTCATCAAAAGGGGAGGTTAACTGCCGTCATTATAACACTTTATTGTCAGACTAATACAACCGCCCGCCCCATTCTGTGAGTGTAAAACCAGCGCGTGTCCTTGGCGTAAGAACCTGTTCCTCAACTTCTATTAGAGCATCTAGCCCTTGGTAGTCAAAAAACACCCGAATAATAGTGTCTGGCTCTGGGAAAACAGTGAGAGGTGCATATTCATCAAAAACATCTTGTTCAATAAATGAAATAAAGTAGTAGGGATCTTCATTAAGCTCAAGCAACCAATACTCCTTAAAATCAGTAATTTCAGTTTCATTTAAACCAAGGTAAGTTAGTTTTTCATCAAAAAAAGTGTTGAGCTCACCTTGAGCTATCACAAATCCTTCAGCCGGAGTCTCAAAATAATCACCAAACCCCTCCCAAAATAAATAAGGGTACTCTGTTTGGTCCGCTAAGTTATAAAGTTTGCCGTCAGGGTAGGCCACCACATTCCAGCCTTCCCCAATTTCTGGATCGGAAATAAAAACACCTTTGCTTGTCTCAACATTTACAAAAACTTCAGTCGGTTCCTCAGGGTAAAGATAAATAACTGGTTTAGCCATGCCACCAACCTCAAAGAAAATACTAACACTGGTATTCATTTGGCTACCATCATCGTAATGGGCCGTAAAAATATAGTCATTAGTTCCTACACCGAGGTTGTCCCACTCCATCTTAGCGCGATAAGTAAATGTCTCGTCCCCAAGGGCAAAACTCTGAAGCGTATAAGTATCAACTAGTTCATTGCGGGTAAACCCATCCTCATCTACCTCAATGCCCTTGTAATAGGCTGTAACCACGATTTTTTCGGTGTTTGGCGAAACAGTGCCCGTAAATTCAATCGGTTCTTCATGAAATGAATCACCGTTGGCTGGGCTAGTTAATGTAATGCTGTTTTCGACGGTGGAGATCTCTTCTGCAGGTTCTTCATTCGTTTCTTCGACAACTTCCTCCGCGGGTTCATACACCGCCAGTTGTTCTTCTAAGGCCGCGATTTGCTCTTCTAGTTCGGCAATAGTCTCTTCACTAAGAGCCAGCTCTTCTTCGAGCTCTGTAATTTGTTCTTGCGTATCATTAGAAATTTCAAACGTACATCCACTTAAGGAAAAAATGAGAAGAGCACTTAGCCCAACAGATAGGAATTTTTTCATAGAATTTAATTAGATCTTAAAATCTAATTAATTATAACACCTTTAAAAGTCAATTCTCAATCCTATAAATTAATTCAGCCATTTCTCCTCTTGATAAGTATTCAGCAGGGGAGTCCCAAATTATATAGTCAGCATTTTCCGCATAATCCCAATATTTTTGATACCACTCTCCATCCACGTCTGGGATATCATCAAAATAAGTCTCAAGAGTTATTTTAAGAGCCTCGGCAACATTGATGTATTGATCAGGCAAGAAAGTCCCATCAGGATATCCCTCAATGATTTCATTTTCTTTAGCAAAGCACACATATTTTGCATACCATTCTGTCTCCACTACATCTGATAAACAGGTAGCCCCATCCTCCTCAGAAACATCACTGCTATGCACAGCTTCAATGAGTATTTTGGTGAATTCGGCCCTATTAATCAGGTTAACAGGACGATAATAACCATCATCATAACCTTCAACAATGCCTTGATTTTCAACATACAAAATAGCATCAAAATATTGCACTGATTCAGACACGTCATTAAATACAGGCTCTGTAGACTCAGCCACAACTTCAGATTCAACTTCTTGTTCATTCACTGGCGGATTGGAATCCGCATCTTTAAGGGTTTGATAAGCATCTAAAACTCCTCCATTAGCATTGTTAAGCAAAAAATCTACAGCTTGCTCACTTGTAAGATCCTCGTAAGCCGCTTTTAATAAAGAAACAACCCCCGTTACAATTGGCGCCGAAAAAGAAGTTCCCTGGTTTCTTTGATAATCATCATCTTGAAATTCCCCATCACTATAAATAGTCATTGAGGTTGAAAGAATTTTTTCACCGGGAGCCCAGATATCTACACATTCATCACCATAATTAGACCAAGAAGTTTGATCATTATCTGAGTCAACCGACCCGACTCCAATCACAATGTTCCCATCGCCATTGTTGCAGACTGGTGATTGTGGGGTTTCATTTAAATAATATCCTTCTTTATCCGCATTTCCATTTCCGGCCGCCGCCACCACCAAAACGTTATGATCATAGGCGTATTGTAGAGGTTCATCAAAAGCCTCTTGGTAAGCCGAATCATAGCTGTCATTGCCAGTTCCAATGCTTAAATTAATAACTTCCGCCCCATTATCTACCGCATAATGGATGGCCTCAGTTACATATGTTACAGAAGTCCCACTCTCTTCCGAGCTAAAGATATTTAAAGACATTATTTTGGCATTCGGATTAACCCCAGCCATGCCTTCACTATTATTAATTTCAGCCGCAATTATCCCGGCAACCTGTGTGCCATGATTACTTGCGGGCGTTGTATTATTTGAATCTGACCGAAAATCCCATCCATATATATCATCAATGTACCCATTCCCATCATCATCTATCCCATTGTCAGCTATTTCATTCTCATTCTCCCAAATAGCATTTTCTAAATCAGGGTGAGTAATATCCACGCCACTATCAATCACAGCCACAACAATGTCTCTTCTATCAGCACTAATACTCCAGGCTCCCGGAATATTGACCTGTTGGAAGTAATCTTGATAAGCCGAATATTCATCATTACTAATAGTATCCGAAACATCAAAATAAGGGCCAGTAGCAGTGACTTTATCCGTAGTACCATCAGACGTAAGCTCAATAGTTATATAACCATCAGTTGCTCCTTCGGGAATAGCTACAACTATCTGATCATCAGTCCACTCTGATAATGTTTCTGTTGCCGAAACCCCATCAAAAAACACTTCTAAAGAATATACATCAGCGCTATCTGATCGGATGTTTTCACTTTTTAAATAATTGCCGTGGATTGTTAATGGTTCACCCACAACATTGTATTTATTATAAATCCTAGTTATTTCGGGTTGAAGGTAAAAATATTCTCCATAAATATCTTGGCAACCAGAACTGCTAGCACAATTTCTGATCCCAATTTTCATGCTAGTACTAACGGAAACTGTGGTTAGATATTCTATTTCTGTGTCTGACCACGAAGTTACCGAACCATAAAAAGCATAATTCATTCCATCCACTATAATATCACTATCATCTTGTTCATCTCCAAAGTCAGAGCCCTTAATCGTGATTGTATCACCAGGCGTAATACTCTGCGGTGAAATCGAAGTTATGGTTGGTAAAACAACGGGCACCTCACTTATTGTAAAAGAGTAATAATTACTTGCAACATCATAATCAAGAGATACTTGAACAGAAGAGCTGCCTGTAGCATCCTCGGGGACAGTAAAAACAATTTGCGTATCTTCCCAGTCGGATGAATTTACATCCATGTCTTCTCCGCCCAATAAGAGATCACCATAGCGTCCATAAGTATTGTAATATTCGCCAAACCCATAACCAATAACCGTAACTTCTGTGCCCGGATAAATAGTAGAAGGGGATAAAGAAGTGATAGTTGGCCCAGGGGTGCAACTCTGGGTTGTTTCTGGCTCATCAGAATCAACTAAATCGCAATCATCAATTAAGGAACAAGATCTGGTTTCTATCCCGTCGACAGAGCAAACGTCCCAGTCGCTACATTCCCAAGTATCTTCGCTGCATTCAAGTGTGCAAGATTGTTTTATGTCTGGTGAAGAGCTTTCTACTAAATCACAATCGTCAATCAGAGAACAGCTCCTTTCTTGTTCTCCATTTTCAGAGCAAGCATGCCAGTCTCCACACTCCCAAATGTCTTCAGTGCAAGCTGGAGTGCAACTTTGGGTTGTTTCTGGCTCCTCGGATTCAACTAAATCACAATCATCAATAAGGGAACAAGATCTAGTTTCTATGCCGTCAATGGAGCAAGTATCCCAGTCTCCACATTCCCAGGTGTCTTCAGTGCAAGCTGGCGTACAACTTTGCGTTGTTTCTGGCTCCTCGGATTCAACTAAATCACAGTCATCAGTAAGGGAACAAGATCTAGTTTCTATGCCCTCAATGGAGCAAGTATCCCAGTCTCCACATTCCCAGGTGTCTTCGGTGCAAGCCTCTGGCTCTAAGCTCAAATCTCCGCTTACACAAACACCATTATCGTCAATAGGGGAATTATATATTTCAAAAATCACATAAGACTCAATACTTTCCGCTAGCGCGGATTTAAATTCAAACTGGATCTCTGTGTCGCTCCAAGACTGTAGACCAAAATAATCCCCCTCCTCTCTTTGCCCCCTATATACACGAAAAAGCTTACTATTCACTGGAATATAAATCACTTCTAAGGTGTCATCATCAAGATCACGATCGCCAAATCCAGTTCCAGTAAGGGTAACGGTAACAATATCGTCCCACGGCGTGAAAAATCCAGAAATATAATCGGAAACAACAAGACAACTAATAGACTCAAAATTGCTGGCCGAATAAGAGTTAATCGCCGCTTGAACACTTACCACAAAAACAAAAAGACTGCTTATCAGTCCCAAAGAAATTAGACACTTCTTTAACATACGCCCACCCCTTATCTATATAAAAACCATATATTTAATAATGTATCAATTCTTTGCAATACGTCAAGGTGGTGCCGGGGGAGAGAATTGAACTCTCGACACCATGATTTTCAGTCATGTGCTCTACCACTGAGCTACCCCGGCTAAATTTGACGGGGCAATTCTAATGGAGCGGCATGAAAGGTGCAACAAAAAATCACAAAAATTCGCATTAAAAGAGGAAATAAGTTAAAATTTGTCCATCTTAACCTCCCTTTATATGCTATCTCTTAAGTTTCTTGCCATAATGCTTGGGGCACTTTGCATTGCCACTCGCTTACCTGGTGTTTTGTATCCAAAAGCTTTTTCTAAAGTTGTTAAAAAGTTTTTAAAGGATGAGCAAACTATGCGTTTAGTTGGGCTTTTCCCATTTATGTTTGGAGTTGCAATTCTAATGGAAGCTCCTCTTTTTATGCCTGATTGGACCATGGTGATGTCTGTAATTGGATGGCTTTTCTTAGTAGTTGCGCTTTATATGATGTGGGAACCAAAAATGCTGGAAAAAAGAGCTCTTAAATTAATCAAAAAACCAGGCGCTATCCAAGTAGGCTGCACTATCGCAGTCGTAATTGGTGTCGGCCTTATGTATCTCGGCCTCGCTGTGTATTAAAGGTGAAACTGTTCAAAATAAATTTGCTCCTCGGGGATATTCTTGTCGAGGAGTATTTTTTTAACATCATCAATCATAGGCTTACCTCCGCAAAGATAAAAATCAGTGTTTGAATCAAATTGAATTTCAGGCAAAATAGCGGTCACTCGTCCCGTAGATCCCTCCCAATCACCACTGGGCTGCGATAAGGTTAAAATAAACTCAAAATTAGCGTGTTTTTCAGCCAATGCCTCCAAATCTTCCTTATAAAAAACATGCTCCTCATCGCGCATCCCAAAATATAATTGAATTGAGCGTTCAGGGTTTTCGACTAACGTGGCCTCAATCATCGATCTTAATGGGGCCACCCCCACGCTCGTCGCAATAAAAATCAGGTTTTTTTCTGGCGCAGACTTTAACGTAAAGTATCCAAACGGTCCCTGGACATCAATTTTCTCGCCAATTTCAATTTTATCTAAAAGGGGAGTTAAGCGACCATCTGGAATAATTTCAATATTTAAAACTAACTCACAGGAGCCCTTTTTAGGGCCCCGCGCAATTGAATATGCTCGACTCAAATCATCAATTTTAACCAACACAAACTGCCCAGCCTCAAATTCAAAATTCTCTCCATAACAAGGCAATTCCAACACAAAATCCCGAACTCGATCCGTAAGAACGATCTTTTCTTTTAACTTGGCTTGGTAGGTGGCAGGCAGTGACATAACGCAAACATCATAAGCTAAACAATCTTATGATTCAATTTATTATGCCATAGCGGCTATACGTTCACGGGCTTGTCGCATAATTTGTCTGTACCCGGCAGATTGGCGATATCCAAAAGTATCTCCACCACGCTCAATAGTCGCGGCCCGTCTAGCGATTCTTCCCGCATCTAGTTCAGCTGCTTTTTCAAGTGCTGCAAGTTTGCCTGGATTATGTTTTTCTCCTTCGCGCCAGAGCAATGTGATTGGACCAAATTCAAGGCCATGCAAAGCTCTAACAGCCTGGGAGCGAGTTGTTTCAATGCCTTTAATAACTGTCTTTTGGCCCTCTGGGCCAGTAATACGATCATGGGCATTGACTCCGCCATTACGGGGATCTTGATCTTCACTGCCGATTCGAAGGTGCCCATAAAAAGTGTGGTGTAACCCTTGCTCAGCAGCCTGTAAATAAGCCTCTATCGAAGGAGCTATGGCGGCCGCCATGGCTTGCTCAACATGAATACGAATTCTATCAATTTCTGCACTATCAGTTGCTTCTAGATTCCCTAAATCAAACACAATTTCTTCGTCCATACTAGCCGTTGCATTCCCCTCTGCTTTTCCTTCTTGTCGCGCGTCTTCAGTGATTTGCCTTCTAAGATCTAATAATTCAACTCCTCGGGATGGATTATCTGCTATTTCAGGGTCACCAATAAGCCCTTGCTCTTGTAAGCTCATAATTTTATCCATCAAGTCCGTAGCTCCGGGGTCCTCGTCATATCCAGCCGGGATAGACCCCGCTGGCAGGTT
The DNA here is from genome assembly GCA_964459205.1 of uncultured Candidatus Peribacteria bacterium. GTDB lineage: Bacteria > Patescibacteriota > Gracilibacteria > UBA1369 > UBA12473 > JABJMC01. The sequence continues at coordinate 12,333 of CAYWKJ010000025.1, forward strand.
ATGGCGCAATCGAAGACAAATTGCTCCATTACATCCTTCATTTAAATGTGTGCTTCTAAAATTAGCCTCACTAGAGTGACCAGAATGTCTGGCGATCGTATCACAACCTGTAATATCCATAAATTCAACCGCTTCTACACTAATTTTATGATCATGAGCATTATCAAAATACATATACTCGTAAAGCGCGGCGATAATCTTGGGTAATTTGCTCAAATAGCCTTCACCAATATCCCCAGGGATTGGGAGAATCATAACTTCTTGATTTCGAGGAACTTCAAAAATCTCCATTTCTACTTCGGCAATTGCCCCAGCATAACCTTGTGTCCCGTACCAACTATCAATTTCTGCGGGGTCAGTTATATAGGAAATTGCTCCATCGCCTTCAATTACAGTGAGTTTTGTAGCTGGGATCGCATTGCGTGGTTCCCCGCGCGCTCCAGTTACAATATTTGCTCCAATTTGCGAAGTAGCAATTAATTCCATCGCGGTATCATAGCCCCTTCCAAATAGAGCGTTAATCCACTCACGCGCCGCAGCTGGGTCAGTGGCTGCTGGTACAGTGATACGCTTTGGTTTACCATCCATTCCTGTTGTAACGCGCACAATCCCTCTTTCTATAAGGGTTTGTACTTGGCTAAGTGGGTCATCAGTAACCCCAATTGTTTTCATGTGGATTGCTCGTACTTCATTTACCGGAGCATCTTCTGGCTTCTTTGAAAGATCAATTCCACTACTTTCTTCTCCAATCATTAAAACTCCATCTCCTGCATCAGCGGTTTCTTTAATCGATTCAGCTAATCTCGCAATATAGCGCGGCACAATATGGCGCCCTCCACGTGCATCTAAATAGCTTGCCTGTCTAGCATGTTCTGGTTTAGTAACATCAATTTGAGCATATTTCCCCGCCTTAATAGGGTGCCCACCAGAATTTGATCTTTGATCAATGGGGACAGCATTAGTTGAATCAGCTTCATCTTGTGGGTCAACAGTTTTCCATTCTAAACCAGATATAGGCGTTTCCAGAACAACTTCGTGACTTATACGGCTCAAGCTTCGATTAGAGCCAGTCACGAATGGGCGACCTGCGACTCTATCTGAGCCGGGAGAGGGTAAGGAAGCACGGAGTTCTATACCATCAAATGCCATAATTTTGGGTTTGGTATTAAGCCAAATCCATTTTTGAGCATACGTCAACAAAACACAAGGAAAGATTGTTAATAAAAGTTTTTAACATCAAAAAACAGGTTTACAAAAGGATCAAAAAATACTATATTCACCTGCCGTCTAATCTAGACAATTATGATTCGCCCCATCCGCCCCGATGACCCTGTAGATAAAGCCGTTGATTTGGCTTTAAATGCGGCTCAACAAGCTGATCCCCGTGGGGCTGACTTAAACCATCAGGCCAGAATAATGTTTTTTGAATGTTTAACCCATCTTGATTCTACGCCAGAGCAGGAGCAGGAATTAGGCCCCATCATTGATGCCTTTGCGGCTTATGTAGCTCAAATTGCACAAGAAATGTTGGATCTCACTGAATTAGCGGCCAGTGTGCGCGCTTTAAAAAGTTTAACAGCGGCCAGAGTCAAGGCTGCGGGTGTGCCTCGTAATCATTTTCAAGCTGTTAAAGGGATTTTTCCCCATGAACTTGATCTGCCAGCCATGCGCGCTCGCTTGCAGTGGAACATAGATCAGCTTACTCGAGAGGACTAAACTTGTGTTTCTTAAGCCAAAAAAGTACTATAAACCCCATGAAAGTAATCAATGACATTGTGGCGCGAATAATTTTATCTCTTTCTGATTTAGGAGAGACGTTTTGGGAACACTTAACCCTTTCCCAATATTCTTTTTGGCAGACGGCCATTGATATTTTTATTGTGGCTCTACTTTTTTACTGGTTGATTATGCTGCTCAAGGGAACGCGGGCGGTACACATTCTTACTGGATTGGCTATTTTAGGAATTTTTTATACTTTTAGTAACTGGTTTGAGTTGTTGGCGGTGAATTGGATTTTGAGTCGAATTTTTCCGGTTATTTTACTTGCTATCCCCATTATTTTCCAAAAGGAACTTCGTCGCGGATTAGAGCATCTTGGACGCGCGCCGCTTTTTGGCGGCGAGATCGAGGCCGCGGACCGTATTATCAGCGATTTAGTAGAGGTTAGTCAGGAACTAGCTAAGCATCGGCACGGTGCTTTGATTGTTTTTCAGCGCAATATCAAACTCGAGGAATATTTAGAAACCGGCAAAGAACTAGACGCCCACATTTCCAAAGCCTTGCTCCTTAGTATTTTTCATCCCAAATCACCACTGCATGATGGGGCCGTGATTATCAAAGGATTCCGCCTGGCTGCGGCTGGCTGCATTCTTCCTCATACTTTTAAGAAATATGATCCTCAATTTGGCACTCGCCATAAGGCAGCCATTGGACTTTCCGAGAATGCAGATGCCGAGGTTATAGTTATTTCCGAAGAGCGCAAAACTATTTCTTACGCTCATAATGGACACATTAAGGAGGTAACGCCCGAACAGCTTCAGTCTCGTTTAGAAAAGATATTTAAACCTAAAAAGAAGTCATGATTCGTCGTTTTTTTACCAAAAACTTGCACATCAAATTACTGGCCTTAGTTGCGGCCTGTTTGTTTTGGTTTTTTGTATTAAGTAGCGAAAATACTTTTTATGCTTTCCCAGACCAACTAGCGATCGAGCCCTTTAATTTACCCGAAGGGTTAGCAGTAGTTAATGAGCTAGGGACCGCCGAAATTACAGTCCGAGCTTCGCAAGAAGTTTACAAAACTCTAACTCCAGAAAACTTTACGGTTTATGTTGATTTACAGGGATTAGCCGCTGGAACCAAACAAGTCGATATATCTATTAATTCTAAGCAAACTGACGTGAGCGTGGTTAGTGTTTCCCCGGAAAGCGTGACCGTTATTCTCGAAGAACTTACTACCAAAGATGTACCTCTAAGCTATGTGCTGTCTGGCGACCCAGCCGAAAATTATGAAGCCACTTTGCAGGAAGAATTTGCCACCACTATTGAAGTTAGTGGTGCGGAAAGCGTTTTGTCAGAAATCGATACTGCGGTAGCCACTCTAACCCTTCAAGGCGACGAAGTTATTGACGTAACGCGTGCCGCCGAAATTACCATTCTAGGCACTGAGGGGGATGAACTTACGACTGTTGAGCCAGATCCTAACACCATTGATTTAACCGCCATTATCACTCTGGCCCAATCTCAAAAAACAGTTGGAATCAAGGTAGTGGTGGGTGAGATCCAAACTGGCTATTTAAGCTCCATAAAAGTTACCCCGGCCACTATTCAAATTCAGGGGGATGCGGAACTACTTGAGGATGTTATTTATCTGGAAACTGAGCCAATTGACATCCCCGCCGGCGAAGAGGTCCACAAAACAGATGTCACACTTATTTTACCTGAAGGAGTCACCCTATTAGATGAAGAAGCAATTCAAGCAGTGATTTCGCTTAGCGAAAATTAATTGCTATTTTTTGGCGTGATCTAGATTTTTCAAATACAAAAGTTGCGTTGGATAAGCAAACTCAATTTTAGCTTTTTCAAATTCCTGTTTGATCTTAAGATTAATCTCATTTTGAATTTTTTGGCCCTTTTCAAGATCCGTATCTTTGATCCAATAGCTAAGCTGAATATCTAAACCATGATCCGAGAACGTTTGAAAATAAACCCGGCAATGATTATCCACATCTTTATTAGCCGCAACAATATCTTTAATGATTTTCATGCCAGCCTTCATTTTGGCGTTTGAAGTTTCATAAATAACCGAAAGAGTAAGGTCAATACGACGTTTTGGACGACGAGAAAGATTCTCCACCACTGTGGCTGCTAATTGACTATTTGGCACGATCAATTCAGTCCCATCCAAAGTCTCCAGACGCGTACTTCGCATGCCCACAGATTTAATATTCCCATCAAAATCCTTAGTTTTAATATAGTCCCCAGTTTTAAAAGTTTTATCTGCAAAAATTGATATTGACCCAAAAAAGTTCGAAAGCGCCTCTTGCGCGGCTAAAGCAATCGCCAAACCACCAATTCCCAATCCAGCGAGAAGAGAACTAATGTTGTAGCCTAGATTACTCACAATCATGAGGGCCACAATTGCCCAAATCAATAGTTTTACGATCCTACTAAGTGTGGGCATCATGGTTTTATCCAAAATCCCATTTTTTGTAGCGTACGGGATCCAATATCGATTCATAATAAAATCAAAAATCTGTAAAATCGAAGAAGTTACTTTAAACACTACAATCACTAAAAGAGCTTTTTCTACAAAGGAATCAATTTGTTCCGCCATAGACAAAACTCGCGTGGCATAGAAAAATGCCATCACAAAAATTATAAAGTGTCCCAGGTTCTTAAAAACCCCAATCGCAAAATCATCTTTCCGCCCTGCAGGAAATCGTTAAGGAGGCCCGCGCCAAAGGAGCTGATAT
>CAYWKJ010000026.1:0-16792 GCA_964459205.1 uncultured Candidatus Peribacteria bacterium
CGTCATGTCCATACATATCTGGGACATCAATGGCGTAAAATTGGTCTATTGCAAAGCGCTAGTCTTAGGGAATGACAAGATGGTAAACTCAAAATAATGAAAATTGCGATAGACATTCGGGAGACTTTAAGTCACAAGACTGGTAAAGGCTGGTACACCTTTGTACTTGTTAAGCACTTGCTTGCCTTAAGCCCAGATACAGAATTTATCCTGTATACCAATAAAAAAAACCCAGAATTTGGTTCTTTTGAAAATGCTCGCCAAGTTGTACTTAAGACTCGTGGGCTTTTTTGGCACTTTCGCGCCCTGCGACATATAAAAAAAGAAAAACCAGATCTTTTTTGGGGGCCAACTAGTTTTATTATTCCAGCGTTGGCTCCAAAATCCGTGACTACAGTTATTACGGTACACGATATTGTGGCTTTTTTATTCCCGCAAGGGCATGACAAAAAAGCAGTATTACTTGAACGTTTAACCTTAAAACACGCGCTTCGAAAGGCTGCTAAAATCATGGTAGTTTCACGTAATACCAAGGCTGATTTAATTAAGTTATTTGATATTCCAGAAAACGACATTGTAATTGCTCCTTGTTCAGCCAGTGCCCGCTTTACTAAAATTAGTGATCAGGCCAAGCTTGAAAAAGCTCGTAAAAAGTACAAACTCCCCAAAACCTTTTTACTCGGGGTTGGAACACTTTCTCCTCGCAAAAATTTCACTCGTTTTATCCAGGCCTTTGATCGTCTTGCTCCGGATAATCCAGATGTAGATTTAGTAATTGTTGGAAATAAAGGATGGAATTTTGATGATGTTTTAAAGCAGGCTAACCAAGACCGAGTTCATCTGATTGGGTATGTAGATAATGATGAGTTAGTTGCTCTTTATAATTTAGCCAAGGTTTTTGTATTTCCATCACTTTATGAAGGCTTTGGGATCCCGCCACTTGAGGCCATGTCTTGCGGCTGTCCAGTTGTAACTTCGAACATTTCTTCTTTGCCAGAAGTGGTAGGGGATAGCGCCCTTTTAATTGACCCTTATTCAACTGAGGAAATTGCGGGAGCTATTGGAACTTTGCTAGCCAATCCAGATCTTCATCAAGAATTATCACGCAAAGGGCTACGTCAAGCCACTAAATTTTCTTGGGAAAGTAGCGCCAAAAAGCTGCTCGAAGTTTTTAAATCTATTAAAATAGGTTAAAATAAAGCCCCATGATCCCCAAACCTAAGAACATCAAAAAGGTTGCCCTCGTATCCAACAAGCACTTGGATCGGAACGGTGCAGCTTTAATTCGGTGCGCAGTTCGATTTTTAACAAAGCGTAAGATTGAAGTTATTTATAACAAGCATATTGCCAAGCAGCTAAAAAAGAAGATGACACATGATGCCAAAATAATGAAAACCGCTGATTTTGTAATTTCTTTTGGGGGAGATGGGACACTAATTAAATTGGCTCGGCATATTGAATATAAAATGATCCCAATTTTATCTGTCAACATGGGGACTTTAGGATTTATGAGTGAAATCCAAAAAGGGAAAAACATGAAAGAAAAATTAGAAGTGTATTTGAAAAAAATTATTGATACCAGCAAGTATCGATTAGATGTTCGTTCTATGCTGCGTGTCACGGTTTATCGTGATGGCGAAAAAATCGAAACATTTTTGGCCTTAAATGAAGCAGTTATTAATCAGGGAAACTTTGCCCGCCTGATCGAGTTAGATTCCTCCATTGACCAACGCAAAATGGTTAGGTTTAAAGCAGATGGCATGATTGTTGCTACTCCCACGGGATCTACCGGCCATTCTTTGTCAGCCGGCGGCCCCATTGTGCATCCTAAGTTAGACGCTCTAGTCTTTACTCCAATCTGCCCGGCTACGCTGTCTATGTGTCCGATTGTGATTCCATCTAACCGTATGCTGACCGTTACCATCGAAACTAAACGTAAATACTCAGATAACGACATTGGTCTCACCATTGATGGACAGACCATTACTAAGCTTCAGTACGGCGATCAGATTAAATTCCGACGCTCATCCCGACATTTTGTTTTGGCCCGGTCCACAAATACCAAATACTACAAAATTCTCCGCGAAAGACTTCATTGGGGGGATTGATTTTAGTAACTACTAACTTCTCCGGGCGAAGTACGCTTAATAACTGGGTGATAGTTTTTACCATGCGATTTGCCAACACGATCATCGGCTAAACGTCGAGTAGTAATTTTAGCCGGCTTGCCCGCTTTTGGAGCATCCGCAAATTCAGCTATTAGTTTTTCCTTATTTTTCCAGCGTAAAAATATCACGCTATGATCACCAGCATCACCTCCCCATTTTTTATTTATAGCAGCGACATGCAAGTATAACCAATCACCAGGCTGTAAGTCTTGGAGTTGATCCCGGCGCGCATATTCACCAAGCTCTTTGTCTTTATGTTTGTAATGATAATGGCCCTCTCTTTGCCCGCGTTGATACCAGTGATATCCAGCCACAGTATAGGCCTTATTTACCCAGTCCCAGCAGTGTTTGCCAGTATTCCATTTACCCTTTTTGTAGAGCGGATGACTTTTTTGAGCTAAAATCCGAGCGGCTTCAGCCACTCGTTCGCCACCGCTAAGTGAAGACAAGTGAGCTTGTACTTGCGCGCGATAAGCTTCATCGGGGATTACCGTTTCAATGGTGTATTTTCCATTGTCTGGATCAGCTTCGATCTGTCTTTTGGGAGCTATTTTGCGTGCCTCTTCTCTCATTGGAGCTAATTCTTCTGGTGTCATCGGAGTAAACCCAGCGTAAAGCGCATAATTTGTATAAAGGTTTTTAAAATGATATTCATTGTCTGCCGACGGAGAATAACTTTCTGAAAAGTAGGCTAAGAATTCTTCGGAGTAATGACCTTTTCTATAAAGCTTACCGGTAAATCCTCGTTCTCTCATGCCAATAACTTTAAGAGCCCAATCAAGTTGAGCCTCAAAATTATTTGTATTATCCATCAAAACTCCAAAATGTTTTCCATTATCACCATTTTCCGCTTTCAAAAGTGACATCACTAAATAGGGATCAATCCCAGCATCAGCTGAACGTTCAATTATTTTGCGAGTTAGGCGATCTTCCTGGGTTTCCCCTAGGATATTAGAAGTATCAACAGCATCATATTTTCCATTGTCCAGCATGTCTGTAAAAGCAGAAAACCGGTCTGGATCAGCTTGGACAGTTTCATAAACCGCCATTGCTTTTTCTCGCTTTCGTTCCATGCGACGCATTTTAGGTCCGGCTGGTTTAATTGTTTCTAAAATTTGAATATCATAACCAGCCATTACTTCCACATACTCTTCGCCATCATAAAAACTTCCTTTTAAGGCATCGCCACGATCTCCAATTTCTACTTTACCGTCAGCCGAAGTAGCTCTAAGTCGTCGAACTTCTGGTTTGTTTTTGAAAAAATAATTCAAGCCAATTACAGCTTCGGCTTCGGTATTAAACCGTCCCTGTTTATCTTCAAAATTAAATGAATAATTATTATCACCAGTTTTATCCGCAAAAAGCTCCAAAAGTGATCCTGGGCGAACATCCTCTACTTGATACAGAACTTCTACTGGAATAACAGCTGCAAATTGTTCAACTAATTCAAAATCAAGAGAGCCAGTTGGACTGAGTGACTTTAAGGTTAGAGCCTCGGATTGAATAGTATCTAGCACAGTTGATAGGCCAGCTTCTCGAGATTCTTTTACTGAAGCCAGAGCTTCGGCTGCTCGTTGGGCAGCCGCACTTGGTGCCGGAGTTGGCGCTGGAGCCTCCTCAACAACTTCAGTTGCTTCCAATCCCTCTTCGGGAATTTCTGCAGGTGATGATTCTTGGCGTTCGGTCATTTTGTTTTTGTTTATCTAAAATGATCTATTTATTATACCTTAAAACAGATGTTTTTTCCAGGTCAAAACTAGGATAAATCCTTAAGTTACTTTTTCTGACTTTACGGAATTAGAAGGTTTAAGTGAGCGAGCTTTACGCGGAGCAAGATTGCCAGCTTTTTCCTTTAAAACAGATTGTGCTGCTGCTAGCCGGGCAATTGGCACGCGATAAGGGGAACAGCTCACATAATCCAAGCCAATACTATGACAGAATTCTACCGAGCGTGGCTCACCGCCATGCTCACCGCAAATCCCAATTTCTAAATCAGGTTTAGTTTCGCGGCCTAGGCTTACGCAAGTACGCATTAATGAACCAACACCAGTTTGATCAATGGTTTCTGTTGGGTCATCTGGCAAAATTCCAGCTTCTAAGTAATGTCCCAAGAAAGACCCAGCATCATCACGGCTATACCCGTAAGTTAGCTGGGTTAGGTCATTGGTCCCAAAGGACAAAAAGTCTGCTTTTTCCGCGATTAAGTGCGCTGTTAAACAAGCCCGCGGGATTTCAATCATGGTGCCGACTTTGTACTCAAATGGGATCTCTCCCATCTCTTCAATTACATCCATGACAATCTTATGAACTGCTTTGAACTCTTTAAATGTGCCGATTAGTGGCACTTCGATTTCGGGAATGACTTTAACGCCTTGTTCATGACACTCAAGTCCTGCCTGCATAATTGCTCGGGTCTGCATGGCGTAAAGTTCCGGGCAAGTAATACCTAAACGACAGCCACGATGCCCCAACATCGGGTTAATTTCATGCAGATTGTGAATAATTTTTTTCAATTCTTCTACTTCAAGGTGCATTTCTTTTGCTAATTCTTGAATTTTTTCTTTAGCATCTAATGATGGTAAAAACTCGTGCAAAGGTGGATCCAATAAACGAATTGTACAAGGGAAGCCATCCATAACTTTGAAAATCCCAACAAAGTCCTCTTTTTGCACCGGAAGGAGTTTATTTACAGCCTTTTCACGGCGAGTTTCATCATCTTTGGCTAAAATCATCTCGCGCATAATGGCAATTCGATCCTCAGCAAAAAACATATGCTCAGTGCGACACAAGCCAATTCCCTCGGCGCCAAAATCGCGCGCCACCTGACAATCCTCTGGGGTGTCTGCATTAGTGCGTACCCGCATCTCGCGAACCTCGTCTGACCAAAGCATAATAGTTTCAAAAAAGCCAGAAAGCTCGGGCTCACTCATTTCTACTTCTCCTACAATTACCTCACCCACAGTTCCGTTCAAGGTGATTTCTTCGCCAGCCTTTACAACTGTTTTTCCGACGCGGAATTCGCCTTTTTTGTAATCCACAATCACTTCGCCCGCGCCGGCCACACAACACTTACCCATTCCGCGGCAAACCACCGCCGCGTGGCTGGTATTTCCTCCGGTTGAGGTTAGGATGCCTTGGGCCGCGTGCATACCATGGATGTCTTCGGGGCTGGTCTCTTTACGCACCAAAATCACTTTTTCACCGGCTTCAGCCGCATCTGCTGCCGCATCTGCATCAAAAACCACTTTTCCGGTCGCGGCCCCTGGCGATGCTGGCAACCCTTTGGCCAAAACATCATATTTAGCATTAGCGGCAATCGAAGGATGAAGCAATTGTTTAAGTTGATTTGGGTCAACGCGCAATATTGCTTCATCTTTTGTAATTAATTTTTCTTCCATCATTTCAATCGCAATTCTAAGGGCTGCTTGCGCAGTTCTTTTGCCATCACGAGTTTGCAAAATAAATAATCGTCCTTGTTCAATCGTAAACTCAAGATCCTGCATATCGCGATAGTGTTTTTCTAATTGCTCTCGGATTTCCACTAATTCGTTATATGCTTTTGGCATTACTTCACCAAGTTTGCTGAGCGGCTCTGGTGTTCTTATCCCAGCTACCACATCTTCACCCTGCGCATTCATTAAATATTCGCCATAAAACTCATTTTCTCCTGTTGAAGGGCAACGAGTAAACGCCACTCCAGTCCCAGAATCATCACCCATATTTCCAAAAACCATAGTCTGAATATTGACGGCAGTCCCAATGTCATGCGGGATCCCGTTCAAATTTCGGTAGGTGATAGCTCGCTTGTTATTCCAAGATTTAAAAACCGCCTCAATAGAGAGTCGGAGTTGTTTTTTTGGATCTTCCGGGAAAGGCTCACCAGTTGTATCATGCACAATTTGCTTAAAAGTTTGCACTAATTCCACCCAGTCAGTTGCCTCCAACTCCGTATCTAAGTGAACGCCTTTTTTTTCTTTGGTAGATTCCAGAGCATCCTCAAAATGATGGTGCGGAACCTCTAGCACCACATCTCCAAACATCTGCACAAAACGACGGTAAGCATCATAGGCAAATCGTTCATTCCCAGTCTTAGCAATGACTCCTTTAATAGTGTCATCATTCAAGCCAAGATTCAAAACAGTATCCATCATTCCGGGCATAGAAACTTTTGCTCCAGATCGGACCGAAACTAATAAGGGGTTTTCTTCATCTCCAAAATTTGTACCCATATTTTTTTCTAATTCACTCAGCTTTTCTTCTAGTAATTCTTCATAATCTTTTGGATATTCACTTTTGTCCAAATAATAAAGACAGGTTTCCGTTGTAATAGTAAATCCAGGTGGCACAGGTAAGCCAAGGCGAGTCATTTCCGCCAAATTAGCCCCCTTGCCCCCAAGTAGATCCTTCATTTTTTTGGATCCCTCCGAGAAAGCATAGATGGTTTTCATTTTTTAGGATGAAAAGAATAAAAATAGAGTGAATTATGCCAACTGTAGCGCATAACAGCGCATGGTGACAATATTTGATGTTGTTAAAGACTTTTCACAGCAAAAAGTTGTGGTAGATAGTAACTTTTGATCTGTCATTTAAATTTAAAAAATTGACAAAATTTTACTTGAAAGCTAAATTTAATTACCGTTAACAAAATTATATGCAACCTACAAGCCCTGAAATTGGTGTAGCTGCTCAACCCGATACTGCGGTTGAAGCCGCAATGTATGGGGCCAGAAAAGTGCCTGGAGCTGGGATGAGATGGGACAAAAGAATATGGGAAAATCACTGGCCTTGGTCTGAGACTAATCAGACCGCTAGTCGTTTAGCTTCATTGGCTGAAGAACATCATCATGATAGAACTACCCCTTTAGATAACTTTACTTTGAGGACTGGGGATGAAGGCCGCACAGATTTTAGAGAATTAGTTGAGGATCGGCTAGGGTTTAAGCTAGGGAGCAAAGGCATCCCTATACCAGAAGATGGCTGGGACAGATTATCTCAATTCCCATCAGCTTTGCCTGAGGAGCAACAAGTTAAGGCCGTAAGCGAGCGATTAGCTGCTAGAATTAAGGCAGGTGGCAAAGTAGACCCTGATGATGGGTTAGTGGTTATTCAAGAAGGCGATATTAATCAAGCTTTCCGTGGTCATACCCGCCGTACAGACAGAAAAAATAATCCCATATTGCTTGAAGATGCGCAAAGAAAAATAGAAGAAAAAATTCAACACATATGGCAAGTGTAGGTTTATTTACCAACCCCTGGCCAACATCGCCTCCTCAAGGCGTTTTAAAGCTACAATAAACGCTGCCTCACGCAGAGTAGCATTGTGCTTTTTAGAGGTGTCAGACACCGCGTGCCAAGCATCCACCATAATACGATTTAGACGCTCTTGAACTTCTTCAGCATTCCAGTAAAAGTTTGCCTCGTTTTGCACGAGTTCAAAGTAACTTACGGTTACGCCGCCGGCATTTGCCAAAATATCTGGAATAACCATCACTCCTTTTTCGCGGAGGATTTCGTCGGCTTCTGGTGTAGTTGGACCATTCGCAAGCTCAAGAATAATCGAAGCCTTAACATTAGCCGCATTGTCTTTAGTAACCTGATTTTCCAAGGCAGAAAGTACTAAAACATCACATTTAACTTCGAGTAACTCTTCATTGGTAATCACCTTGCAACAGTCACCAGTTTTTTGCATTCCAGCCACAGAACATTCAGTCACCGTGCCTTTTTCTGATTTACAAGCGATTGCTTCGCGTGGATGAAGACCATCTGGGCAGTAAAGCGCGCCTTTTGAATCAGAAACACCAACAACTTTGTAACCAGCGTCTTCCATCATGTGCGCCACATTGGCGCCGGCATTTCCAAATCCTTGAATCACCACGGTCATTTCTTCTGGTTTTTTGCCAAGCTCATTAAGCGCTTCTCCTAACACATACATACCACCTTGTGAAGTTGCTTCGCCACGCCCTTCAGAGCCCCCAACAGACAACGGTTTACCTGTTACAACACCTAATTTGTTTCGACGTTGCAGCATCGAGTACTCATCAGCCATCCAAGCCATGATTTTAGGATTGGTATAAACATCTGGCGCTGGCACATCCTTTTCCGGACCGATCAAAGGCTCAATCGCGCGAATATAAGTTCGAGACAATTGTTCCAATTCGCGCTCGCTAAGCTCGCGCGGATCAACAATCACACCTCCTTTACCGCCACCCAATGGAATCCCCACAACTGAGCATTTCATAGTCATCCAGGTGGCCAAAGCCTTCACCTCTTCCATATCAACTTGAGGATGGAACCTGATTCCACCTTTATAAGGGCCGCGCACATTACAGTGCTGAACCCGGAAACCTTTAAAAACACGCACCGAACCATTATCCATATGTACCGGCACACTTACTTCTAAAATTCGTTGGGGATTGGATAAATGAGCCTCTATATGCGGGTCTAATTGCATAATTTTAGCCGCATTTCGCATCTGGAGGATAGTGTTTTCAAAGAGAGACATGGGTTAGAAAAAATTAGGGATTTAACGGGCCCCATAATACCATCCAAAAAGCCGCAGACCAATAGTTTAAAGGGGTTGATTTAATAGATAAAAAATGGTATAATATAAAGATTAAAATAAAACTTAATCTATGAGTGAACATCAAGAATTTGAAGCCACCTCTGCTAGTCCCTCTACAAAGCCTGCGGAGGAAGAACTCAGTGCATTAGCCGAGGAAGTTGCCCCACCAGAAGAACAAGAGCAACTTAGTCGACCCGAGTTTGAAATGAAAAAAATGGAATTAATGACTCGCCTTTACACGTTGTCAGAGGGTAAAAAAAATGAGAGGAAAGGTGACGTTGGTCATGAATATTTTGCAATCCCTAGAGATTTAAGGGAAATATTAGTAATTGGTAGAGAAATACGTTCTTTAAGAGAAGCTCATCCTAGTGATTTAGAATTACAAGCCCTAGAAATTTTATATAAAGACCTGCGTCGTGATGCTCGAGTTTGGAATGTATTTTTTGGAAGATTCCAGCTAGATAAGGGCTATGAAGAATTAACTGACTATATGAATGAGGAAGTGATTCCTCAAACAACTAGCCGTTATGGTGAACTCTCAGAAATTCCAGCCGAAGCCCCAATTCAAGATACCTTAACGCGTTTAGAAGAGCTTGGCATCGAGGTTGATTACGTAATTTTGCCAGAGCAAAGCTCTCCCGACACTCCCACAGTTTTCCTTTTTCCTCAAATTCATACATCATTGGGCCCAGGCGGCATGCCCGTTCCTGGCTCTAATCCCGAAGCCGCAGAAGCAGTTGATGCCTGTCAGGGCACTATCTCCAATTTAACAACTTTATTAAATCAAAACGGGATGCTTAGTACAGCCTTTATTGAGGGCGCCCCTTATATCGGCCGAGAAAACAGAGAAGCAAATGATAGTACTTATGAACATGTATCAACTGGGATGGACCCATCCATGAGGGATGGCTTATTAAGGGCAAGTTATGAACAAGGGGCTGATTTTAATTTAATAGGGTTAGAAGATATTCCAAATTTTTATTTATTACAGTCACGCATGCTTACTCCTGGGCTCCCCCAAAGTGTTCGTAATCAAGCAATGATAGATATTAGAGCGAATGGAGCTAATGCTTTTTTAGCTTTTAATGTGGCTGAGTATTTACAGCATAATCCTTCAGAATATGCCGCTGTCTCCTTGGGAATGTCTCATGAAACAGGTGAGCAGAATGAATTGGCTTTTTCCGAAGCTTTATCTGCATTAGGAGTAAATGTAATTGTTATTAACGAGCAAATAGAGGCTGCTGACGAAGCAATGAGAGAAAAAATTCCAAGGTTTATAGGAGTCTTAAATAGAGAAATAGAACAAGCTCGCCCTTATGATCAACTCAGCCAAGATAAAAGCCACGACTGGTTAATGAAAAGCTTAGGCAGGCCAACTCTTGATGGGAAAGGTTTAGTTGAATTTGGAGAGGATTTATTAGAAGAAGCTGATGAATTAAATTCATATTCAGAAATATCAGACTGGATATTACAAGTATTTGCCTATGAATTTCAAGTTGGGGGGAGCAAGTATATGGAAAATTCCAATGTTCAAACTTTACTTAAAAAAACAAAAGGCGACCCAGATAAAACCCTTAAAGCCGCCCTTAAATACAAAGACCAAATAGAGTCAGATCCTGATTTTAAAAGTTATTTAAGAGAAATAAGAGCAAGCGAAGTAATGACGGCTATGCTTACAAAAATGTTGGGGGGCGAATTAACCCCAGAACTTCAAGACCTATTAGATTTACGAGAAGAACTAGGTTTATAAAGCTTTGGGCCCTGCTTTCCGCACCGCCTCTGGCATATTTTTAAATTTTCTAGAATTTTCCACAAACAAATTAGCTAATTTTTGTGCTTTTTTATCATAAGCATCCTTGTCTTCCCAAGTATTCCGTGGATTCAGAACTTTCGCCGGCACATTTGGACAACTCGTTGGGTAGTTTAAATTCAAAATAGGCTGTGTTTCATATTCAACATCATCTAAATCGCCGTTTAAGGCTGCCTTCACCATGGCGCGCGAGTAGGGGAGACTAATACGGTCTCCAACTCCATACGGCCCACCAGACCAGCCCGTATTGATTAAATAAACAGGCGTTCTATATTTATCTAGTTTTTCTCCTAATAAATTTGCATAAACCATGGGCTTTAAAGGCATAAACGGTTTCCCAAAAAATGAAGAAAACACTGCTTGCGGCGCCACAATCCCACGTTCAGTACCCCCCAATTTACTCGTATAACCAGCTACAAAATGATACATGGCCTGCTCTTTGGAGAGGCGGCTAATTGGCGGCAAAACCCCCGAAGCATCAGCTGTTAAAAAAACAATAGCCGAAGGATGACCTCCTCGCCCAGATTTCACATGACCAGGAATATAATCTAGCGGATAAGCAGCTCGTCCATTTTCTGTGATTGAATCATCAGCAAAATCCAATTCTCCTTCTTCATTAATTACCACATTTTCCAAAATCGTGGCATAGCGAATCGCGTCATAAATAAGTGGTTCTTTTTCACGCGTTAAATTAATGCATTTCGCATACGAGCCACCTTCAAAATTAAAAATCCCCTCATCACTCCAGCCATGTTCGTCATCGCCAATCAAAGACCTCTCTGGGTCCGCGGATAAGGTTGTTTTTCCAGTTCCAGAAAGCCCAAAAAATACCGCTGTATTTCCATTTTTATCCATGTTAGCTGAGCAATGCATCGGCAAAACTCCCTTTGATGGCAGCAAGTGATTTGCCACACTGAACATACTTTTTTTAATCTCTCCAGCATACTTAGATCCTCCCACTAAAATAAGTTTTTCTTTCATATTTGCCACAATAAAAGCCTTAGAATTTATGCCATATTCAGTTGGATCATCTAATTTACATTCTGGCACCACCAACACTGTAAATTCCGGCTCAAAATCAGTTAATTCTGATTCGGGGATTCGCACGCACAAATGTCGACAAAACAGCGCTTGATACGCATATTCACATTTAATACGCACTTTTAAATCACACGCCGGGTCTGCTCCTATTTTTCCATCAAAAACAAATATTTCATCGCGCGATTCCAAATATTCCAGGGCCAGTTTTTTTAGTTTTGCAAAGTTCTCTTCTGACATAGGCATATTTACCTCGCTCCAATCCACCTCATCATGAACATCTTCTGTATCCACAATAAACTTAGCATGCGGAGATCTGCCGGCGCAGCGGCCAGTATTTACCACTAGCGAACGAGTTTTGCTTACCTTGGCCTCACCACGTCGAATAGCAGCCTTAAATAACTCGTCTACACTAAGATTATAATGGGTCTGTGGATGGTTCATGGCCTACAACTTATCAGAATTTTTTAGGCGCTGGAAGGCTGAACATTGGGCGCATTCTGATTATTGGGTTGATTTTGCATCGGACGATCATTGGGATCAAAAAACAATCTTAGCTCTTCTTCGATCTCTATAATCTGTTGAATAATTTCATCTCTAGCATCGCCAGAAAGCCCTCTAGTGCTATCTCGTAGAGCTTTTAGTTCAATAAGTTTCTCCTCGACTCCTGCCGGTAATTCTGGTGAAAAAACACTTATTTTTTGTTCAAACTCCGCTGACATTGGTTTTTGAAGAAAGCTCCGCGCATCTTGCGAAATTGTCACTACATACTCTTGGTTAGAATCAAGCGGCATATCAGGTAAAAATCGCACCTTATGGTTATTATCCCACACAAAAGATCCTTCCACAGCCGGGTAAATTGAAAAAGCATCTTCCACGGAGCCACGCATCATATTTTGATCAAATTCAATTGTTATAGGGGCTACATCTGGATGCCACTCCGGACTTGTATCCGAAAGAGGAACGTTTTTGGGCACCGGAGCATCAGCGGCAGAAACCATAAAACCTCCACCCCCAACCACCAAAACCATTGCTAACACCATTGAGGTAGCAAAACGATGCACATAAAAGAATCCACTTTCTTTTTCTACTTGCTCTTCGCGCAATTCTTGATGCCTAGCTTTTAGTTTTTCACGTAAATCCTGCTGAAAAGAGCTGCGCGCCTTAGGCATAGCTTTCATTAATTTAACCTCAATTTCACCAAAATCATCCAGATTTGAAGCTTTTTTAAAGTAAATCAGGCGATCGATGAATTGTTTAAGTTTACGTAGCATTATAATCATTTTTTAATTTTTTGAGAGCTCTGAAGAGATGAACACCAACATGGTTAGCCGAGATGCTTAGAGAATCCGCGATTTCTTTATTAGAAAGTTCAGCAAAGTACTTAAGTCTTATGACTTCTTCTTCGGCCGGGGTTAAGACGTGAAAACAGGCAATCAGATTTTCTTTTAGATTTTTGCGACGCGCTTGCTTAGCTGGGTCGCGCGTTGAGTCTTCATCTTTGAGCCAGTCTGCATTTTCGAGACTGCCAATGTCAGAGCGGCTCGATTTGGCATAAAAATCTTTTAAGTGATTTCGCGCAATGCGGAAAACCCACGCTCCAAACGGTAACCCCCTAAATTGATATCGGGGCAGCCCATCCAAGATTTTTACAAAAATCTCACTCACTAAGTCTTCAGTTGTTTCGCGGCGATTAATTTTGCTGGCCACAAAGCCATAGACTTTTGGAAAATAGAGTTCGTAGAGCTCTTCAAACTTTTCTACGTTCTCTTGGGCTTCCTTTACCAATTGTTGTTCTTCTTGCAAATTCACAAGAAGATTATACTTCAAAGATCCGTTTAAAGTAACGACAAACTGTAAAATTTATTACAAAGCCTTACAAATGGCTTACCAAAGCGAAAACCAGCGTTTTTTCCTTTTAGGAGCCTCTAATTGTTTAATTTGGTCCTCTAGTACTAAAATTCTTTTTTGAAAAATCTCCAAAAGTTCAAAAAGCCGCTTTTTGTCATCACGATGTTGTTGGACTAGTTGGGTCATAACATTTTGGAATCCAGCCGCTGTTTGGTCATCTCTTGGCGCCCCCGAGGCATTGGCCGCATTAAAGGGGCGTGTTTCTGATCGTTCTTGCTTATAAACTTGCTCTACAACTGGCTCTTGTATTTCCGGAGTCTCTTCCTTAATCTCATTTTCCGGCACAAATTCTTCTACCAACTCTGGTTCAGATTCTTCAGCCTTAGGCTCTTTGCCTTCTTCGATATCAAAGTGCTTAATCAAGCTAGTTTTTTCCACTAAATAGGTGAACCCTTGCGGAGTTTTATATTTCCTATATCTAATCTTATTACCTTTAATAAGCCGTCGAATTGTCTGAGCTGACTTCTCCGATAGCAAAGCTGCGTCCTGAAGGTTTATGTATTGGCTCTTCGCCATGTTGACTAGTCAAAAATTTGAGTAAGCAACACGATTTATACACCATATTTTTTGACTAATCAAGCATGAGTTTTTGTCTGTTTTAAGCGAAAATTGCGGATATACACTTGTAAAAGCGAAAATGCTGATGTAAATTTAGGTCCTTTGTTTAACCACCCCACCTATGCCAGTTAGTAGCCCTAAACGTGGCGAGCTTGTTACTCGCTTAAATGATGTAAAAGTTGCTTTTGACGAGGCAGGTTACCGGACAACGCCTCGTCCGACAGCTCATAATGATAATGCCATTGCTTGTTTTCAAATTGATGGATTAAGAAGCTCTACTCGTTTACAGATACACCTCCGGATATCTGACGGGGGATATTTAGTTGCTGGTCTTAGAATGCCTACTAGAGTTGAGCGTGACGGGCCTTGTCTAGAGCCCTTCCAAGATTGTTCAAAGGATTGTCCGAATAGAGTTTCTAGGGCGGGTGAAGTGAATAGGGCTTTAGTTGAGTTAAACCAAATTATTACGCCTGTCACAGGTTTGGCTTTGCCTTTGAGTGGTACGGGCGGTTTTATTGCTCATTGTTATTGGGGTTCCGGAGAAATGTCGTGGATGTCTTGTGCCCCTACTAGATTTTCGGACGTCACAGAAGACGATATTGAGCCTATTGCTTGGCATTCTGGGATGGGTTATTAAAATTTATATGAGCACCCAAAAAACCAGGACTTGGGCTTTGTCCTTTTTATGTAATGGTGGGTCAGGTGGGAATTGAACCCACGACTGTCGGCTTAAAAGGCCGCCGCTCTGCCCCTGAGCTACTGACCCAGGACACTTTAGTATTAGCAGCGTCTATTGTAAAGCCTTTTTTCTAAAAACTAATCTACTGGCTCTCCTTCCACAAAACTAACCACAACCAAGGAAATAGCCGGTAATGAGAACCACAAGCTATAGTTTTCAATCATCAGCTGTACCAGTATAGATTCACTTGCCAGTGCTCCAACAGTTCCAATTTGATCTGCTCCAATTAAAGACAAACCAGAGACATACAAAAGCAGAGTGCTAACAATCAATCCCGCGTTCAAAATTCCAAACAAAAATGTCATTAGCATCCGAACTGGTAGTTTATGTTCCGCTAAAATTGACACTTGAAACCCGCCTCGCACCGCAATTGTTACAATTACTATAATAAAGAGGAGGATTTTCATAGAAATCAAAATTTCGTCCGCACTTGGTCCGCCAAGGAACTTTACAACAGGAGTAGGGCCGCCTAAATATTGATGCACTAAATTCCCAATCCCGTCAGCGGTAAGGGTCGCCATGTAAGTTCCAATAATAATCTTAATAGTCTGATTTCGCCCCACAATAAAACTGTAGGCGATGATAATCGTAAAGAAGACAAAAATGAATAAATCCCAGGAGAGTACGATGTTCATAATGATATGGTACTGAAATTAGCCTAGAGAGGCAAGTTACTTAAATAGTTGGCTATTTTTTCTCTTATCTTTACTTTCTTTTACAAGATTCCCATAAAGCTCTTTTTCGCTCCGGCTTAGCTTTTTAGGAATTTCAATGTTAATGCGGACATAATGATCACCTTTTGCACTACTTTGCGGGTGCGGCACACCATAGCCTTTTATTTTAAAGGTATGGTCTCCTTGTGTCCCGGAGGGAATTTTTAATTTAACTGGACCGTGCACAGTTTCAACGTGTAAAGTATCTCCTAAAACCGTTTGTAACAGGTTTAAGTTTTCAATAGATTGGACGTCAAAGCCGCGCCGTTCAAATCGAGCGTGTGGCTTAACCTGAATATGCAAGTAAAGATCACCATGTTGACCATTGTGAGTTCCGGCTTCTCCTTTGCCACGCAATCTAATAGTAGACCCATTTTCAATTCCAGAAGGGGTTTTTACAGTAATACGGCTTTTTTGACGGGTTCTCATTTGCCCGTGACATTTAGCACACTTTTTCTCTGGAATTTGACCCATGCCTTCACATTTAGAGCAAGTTCTAACAGTTTGGACTTGGCCTAGAATTGTTTGACGAACGCTTCGGACTTGCCCGGTGCCTTTACATTCTGAACAAGATTCCAGAGAGGTTCCAGGTTCGGCTCCCTTTCCAGAACAGTGGGCGCAGGTATCTGCTTTAGTAATTTCCAATTCTTTTTCCGCCCCAAACACAGCCTCTTCAAAAGTTAATGATATTGAACTTTCAATATCATTTCCAGGTTGAGGGCCACGCCGGCGGGAAGTATTTCGGCCGCCACCACTGGCTGCCCCAAAAAACGTTTCAAAAATATCAGCAAATCCGCCGCCACCCCCAAATGAGGAGGGATCAAATCCACCAAACCCACCTGAAAAACCACCAGCTCCACCGCCTCCACCCTGAAATCCAGCAAACCCAAATTGATCATACTGGGCCTTTTTCTTTTTATCGGAAAGTATCTCATAAGCTAAGCTTGCCTCTTTAAATTTTTGCTCAGCTTCCGGGTTATCTTTATTAACATCCGGATGATATTTTTGGGCAAGTTTGCGGTAAGATCGCTTAATATCAGACTCTCCAGCAGAGCGATCTACTCCTAAAATTTTATATAAGTCTTTTTCCATACTAGGCGGATTTTATCAGAAAAATATGAAAACAAACAGCGAAAATATTGAAAAAAATAAATTGCAAAGAAGTCAAGAAGTTTTATGAAACAGGTAAAAATGTTGATTTTTGTTTTAAATAAGCAAAAAAAAGGGCTTTGACCAGTCAAAAATTGAAAAATAATTTTTCTATCTAATCTTAAGTAACTCTTAAATGAAATA
>CAYWKJ010000027.1:0-15804 GCA_964459205.1 uncultured Candidatus Peribacteria bacterium
ATGGTAGACACGAGGGACTTAAAATCCCTTGGAGGCAACTCCGTGTGGGTTCGATCCCCACCCCGGGCACCACCTCTTATTTGTGTAAAACTATTTGACCTAGCTTAAATTTCTTCCTATAGTTAGTTCAACATGAATACTCGAATGCAATACATTATTGGTATTATTATCCCTCGTTAGGGCGGGTCTTTCATGTGATTCAAAAAGGACCTCGCCCACAAAAGCGGGGATTTTTTAAATTTTAACCTGAAAAAGTTATGGAGGCGTCAGAGTTTGTTTGGATGGATGGGGAGTATGTTCCCTGGGGTGAGGCAAAAGTTCATTGTATTAATCATACGATGCATTATGGTGGTGGGGCTTTCGAGGGAATTCGATTTTATAAGACAGAGAAGGGCCCAGCTGTTTTTAGGTTAAAGGAACATATGGAGCGTCTTTTGTATTCAGCGGGTGTTTTGGAAATGGATGCTGGCTATTCGGTTGAGGATTGGGTGAATTTAACCGTGGAATTAATTGCTAAAAATAAGATGGAGGAGGGATATGTGCGGCCAATGATTTATCTTGGATATGGGAAAATGGGGATTAATCCAGTTGGGGCGACTGTGAATTGTTTGAATGCTTGCTGGGGATGGGGGTCATATTTGGGTCATGAGGCCGTAGATGTGGCGATCAGTAAGTATATGCGGATTCATCCAAAAACTACGGTTCAGGATGCGAAAATTACTGGTCATTATTCAAATAGTGTGTTGGCGTCGTTGGCGTTGAAGGAAAGTGGGGCTCATGAAGCATTATTCCTTGATTATGAAGGAAATGTGGCGGAGGGGCCCGGCGAAAATGTGTTTATGATCAAAGACAAAGTTCTTAAGACGCCGGGCCCAGGCTGCATTTTGCCTGGTCTAACGCGTGATGCTGTGATGGCCATAGCTCGTGACAAGGGTTACGAAGTGCGTGAGGAAACTCTGACAAAAGAAGATTTTTATGAGGCTGATGAGGCCTTTTTCACAGGGACAGCCGCCGAAATCACGCCTTTTTCTTCTTTGGATGGGCATAAATACGGGGATGGTAGCCCGGGCCCAATTTCTAGTGAATTAAAAGAGGCATTTATGAAAGTTGTGAAAGGCGAAGATCCTAAGTATGAACATTATTTAACTTACGTTTAATTTATGGGGGATAGGGCTTATACAGTGGCAGATGCGATTCTAGATACCTTAAAAGCACATGGGGTAACTCATGTTTTTGGTTTTCCGGGAGGTGCGATTTTGCCCTTTTATGATGCTTTGCCTTATCACGAAGAAGTGGAGCATGTGTTAGTTAGAAATGAACAAGGTGCGGCGTTTGCGGCTCAAGGTTGGGCGCGAACAACAGGAGAAATTGGGGTTTGTTGTACTACGTCTGGCCCGGGTGGCACAAACTTAATTACCGGAATTGCAGATGCTTATATGGATTCGATTCCGATTTTGTGTTTTACCGGGCAGGTGCCACTTTCCGTGATTGGCACGGATGCTTTTCAGGAGGTAGACATGACCGGAGTAACTTTAAATATAACTAAGCATAATTATCTTTTAGACAAGCCAGAGGATGCGGTTCGAGTTGTGACGGAGGCGATCCAGATTGCCCTTTCGGGGCGGCCTGGGCCAGTGCATATAGATTTGCCAAAGGATGTTCAGGCCGCGCCTCATCCGCGCGATTTTGAGATTCCAAAATTAGATTTTTCTGATACTGATCCGATGATGGCCGCTTATGGACCAGTGGATTCCAATATGATGGATAAAGTGTTGGAAATGTTAAATAAGGCGCAGCGGCCACTCCTTTTGGTGGGCCATGGCGCTAAATGTTCCGGGGCTACTAAGGAAGTGCGAGATTTGGTTAAGAAATTAGGGATCCCCACGGTTAATACTCTTTTAGCAAAAGGGGTGACTAATTCGGAGTCTGAATATGATTTGGGAATGCTTGGGATGCATGGGTTTTTCCATGCGAATTTAGCGGCGCACGAGGCTGATTTGATTTTGAATTTAGGATCACGTTTTGATGATCGAATTGTGGGGCGATATGACGTTTTTGCTAAGGAAGCTAAGGTTATACACGTAGATATTGATCGCGCTGAATTAAACAAAGTTGTGCCGAGTGATTTAGCAGTTCATTCTGATATAAAGTTGTTTGTAGATGCTTTATTAGCGCATGCTGATCTTAAGCAATTGCAACTTACAAAATGGCTTGAAAAAATTCGTTCCTGGAAGCAAGAAAAGCCTTATGAGCCAACTCCTGATGAGTTTACAGTGCGCGATTGTTACGCGGCTTTAATGACGGAAATTATTAAAAATCCGGATCAGTATATTGTAGTGTCAGATGTGGGCCAACACCAGATGTGGGCTTCACTTTCCATGAAGGTGCCAGAGCCATTTAAATGGCTGGCTTCGGGTGGAGCTGGAACCATGGGTTTTTCTCTTCCTAGTTCTGTTGGTGCGGCCTTTGCCAATCCCGATAAAACAGTGGTTTGTGTGGTAGGGGATGGCGGCATGCAGATGAATATTCAGGAGCTCGCGGTTCTGATGGATTATGGCTTGGATATCAAAGTTTGCGTGTTGAATAACTCTTATTTAGGAATGGTACGCCAGTGGCAGGATCTTTTTTATGATCGAAATTATTCTGGCGTGAGCATTACTTCGCCAGATTTTGCCAAGGTGGCTGAGGGTTACCAATTACCGGGCCAAATAGTTTCAAATATGGATGAATTACCAGCCGCGGTTAGTAAGGTTTTTGCAAAACGTGGCCCAATAGTGAGTGAGTTTAGAGTGGTTGAGGAAGATAATGTCTTCCCAATGGTTCCAGGTGGGAAAACCCTGGGCGAAACAATAGTTTCTAAAGATAATCTATGAAAAACGACATTTATTCAACACCCAGCGTCGAGTTAGAACACTCCCTACGTTATATCTATATTAAGGTGCGTAATGTGGTGGGGGTTTTAAATCGAGTCGCCTCATTGATGCGCCGCAAGCGCTATAACATTGAGGATATGAGTGTGGCTTTTGATGATGAGCAGTTTTCGCACTTAATTTTTGCGATAGATGGTCGTTTAATTGATGTTCAAAACGCGGTGGAACAACTCCGAAAACTTCATGATGTTATTGAGGCTCGTGATATGACGCAGGAAAAAGATCATTTATTTAAAGTTTTTTATGTAGAAGCTGATGATTTTAAAAATTTTCCGGTAGAGCCAGTGCGAATTATGAAAACTGATGATGAAATGCGGGGGATTTTTATGGTGCCGTTGGGAGATGATACAACGGAATTAGTTCATTATTTAGATAGTAATAATTATTCTTATCGCCGCCGTTTGGTGGGCTTAACTTAAACTATGAAAAAAGAATACAAACTTAAATGCTTTCTGTGCGAAAAGGAGCACGATGAACAGGAGTCATCTACCACGTGTATCTCTTGTCATGGGCCGCTAGAAACATATTATGATTACGAGGCGATTGCCCAAAAATTAAATCGCTATGCCCTTAAAACTGCGCCTATTTCAGCGCTTAAATACGTGGCTCTTTACCCGATTGGTGATTTTAAGAATATTGTTTCTTTGGAGGAAGGTGGTACGCCCCTTATTCACGCTAAAAATCTTGGTAAGAAATTAGGGCTTTCAAATTTTTATATTAAAAATGAAGGAATGAACCCCACGGGTTGTTTTAAAGATCGTGGAACTATGGTGGAGGTGACTAAAGCCAAAGAGCTAGGCGCTAAGGCAATTTGTGTGGCTTCGACTGGTAATATGGCCGCTTCGGTATCGGCTTATGCCGCCGCAGCTGGGCTTCCTTGTTATGTTTTGGTGCCAGAGGGAACTCCACTTGGTAAGCTTTCGCAAACCCTTACTTTTGGGGCTCGACTTATTCAAGTTCGAGCTTCTTATTCAACTTGTGCCGAGTTGGCTGAGCAAATGTCTAAGCGTTTTGGTTATTATTTGGCAGGGGATTATACCTTCCGTACTGAGGGACAAAAATCTGAAGGTTATGAAATTATTGAGCAGCTTTTTTGGCGCTGTCCGGATTATGTGGTTTGCCCAATTGGTTGTGGCACTAATTTGCACGCTATTTTTAAAGGCATTAAAGAGCTTTATAAGCTTGGATTTATTCGAAGATTGCCAAAGTTGATTGGGGTTCAAACTGAAGGCTGTAATCCGGTGGTAAAGGCTTTTGAAGAGGGGAGGTTAGATTTCGATATTATCAAAAATCCACGTACCGTGGCCTCGGCTATTGCGGCTGGGAATCCCTTAGATGGGGCTAAAATTTTGAAAGATGTTTATGAATCGGAAGGAATAGTAGTGGAAGTTAATGATGAGTTTTTATTAGAGTGCCAACAGGAGCAAACACGGGCTGAAGGGGTGTTTGCTGAACCATCAGGGTCTTTGGCTTATGCAGCTGTAAAAAAGCTTGCAAATGAGGGGTTTTTTAATAAAGAAGATGTGGTGGTTTGCATGGCAACTGGTAATGGGCTTAAGGATCCAAAATCTCCGCTTAAAATTCTTCCGGAACCAGCGTCTGTGGAACCGGATTTTGAGGAGATAGAGAGGTTTATTGAACAGAGATTATATGCGATTCGGGAGAGTGGTCGTGTAGAAAAAGCCAAGGTCTTATTTACGGCTGTTCCAGAGGATCATAGCGAAATTATAAAAGTGCTAGCAAACGAGTTTGATATTGATGTAAATGGCGGGATTTCGGAGGCTGTTTATAATAGTGTTTGTGGGTTTATTGAAAAAGGAAAAGAA
Source organism: uncultured Candidatus Peribacteria bacterium (assembly GCA_964459205.1). Classification (GTDB taxonomy): domain Bacteria; phylum Patescibacteriota; class Gracilibacteria; order UBA1369; family UBA12473; genus JABJMC01. Next base: position 4,757 of record CAYWKJ010000027.1, read on the forward strand.
GTTAAAAAAGCAGATCTTCATTATATTTTGGAAGAGGTTTTGGATGAGTTTTCTTTAAAAAACCGCGTGCTTTCTATCAAGGATTTTAAAGTGAGTACGACTATGCATGAACAGGCAGAAGCTGAGGTTTGGGCGGAGGCTTTTGGTCAGGAGGTCCATGCCAAAGGAAAAGGTGTGGGGCCAGTAGATGCTGCGATTATGGCTCTTAAGCAGGCGCTTGAAGTTAGGGTTTGGCTGATTGATTATGAGGTAGAAATTGATTCTTCGGGTGTGGATGCCGCCGTGGAAGTTAAAATGACTCTTAAAAACGAGCAAGGACATCGGGTGGTGGCAAAAACAACTTCTCCGGATATTATTGTGGCTTCACTTAAGGCTTTTGAAAAAGGTGTAAATATTCTTTGTTCCAAGGTAGATGCAAGTAATTAATACAGATAAGGCGCCGGCCGCCATTGGTCCTTACTCACAGGCAATTGTGCATGAGGGGATGGTGTTTTGTTCGGGGCAAATTGGTTTAGACCCTGAGTCTATGCAAATAGTAGAGGGCGGGGTAGAGGCGCAAATTAAGCAAGTTTTAGCGAATTTAGAAGCGGTGTTGGTTGCGGCCGGCGCCACAAAAAATAGTGTCCTTAAAACTACGATTTTTTTAGCAAATATGAATGATTTTAAATCTGTTAATGAGGTTTATGCTGAATTTTTTGGAAATCACAAACCCGCTCGGGCTACGGTTGAGGTTTCTCGTTTACCAAAAGACGTTTTAGTTGAAATCGATTGTGTGGCTTTTTTATCAGCCTAAGGTAGGTAGAATGTTTGTAGGCTTTGATTTATTTGATCAAGCGCTAGTTCAACGTCATCTTCGTCGTAGGCCCCAGTGACTACATAAGCATTAGTTCCAGTTACCCCAGAAATTTGTAGAAATTGGCGAACTGGCTCAGTGGGATCATTGGATCCTTCAAAATTATAAAGATAGGTTTTTACATATTGTCCGTTTACATAAAGTTCGTGTTCAGTAGTAGCAAGTTCTTTAAAATTTATAAGTTGTGAAGAAACTGTTTCAAACATTTGTAAGGCGTAATCAGAAGTCTCGGTGTCTAGTTCTACAGTGTTGCGGACAATATTGATATTGGCGATAAATTCATTGTCTTGAACATTATTGCGGAAGGCAACATACGTGTTTTCGGGATAATTAGTAGGAAAGGTTTGAATAGTTTCCCAATCTTCTGGTACTTGAATTACAAATTCACCGGCATCAACCACGCGGTAAAAAGAGATTTGTTCAGTAGGGGGTGTAGCGGGTTCGTCATTATTGCCATTATCTTCCTCGCCGCCAAAACAGCCGGGGAGTAGGATGAATATAGAAATGATAAGTATTGAGAGAGTGATTTTTTTCATGTGGGTATTTTAGCATAAGTTGCTTTGCAGGCTTGATTGGAGGGTGGCTTTTCCTTGACTTTTTAGAGATTAAGTATATAGTTTATTTCCTAAGAATTGACTTAGGCCTGCTTTCTAGCTTGAAGGTTGCTATCTTTTAGATGGGTGGGTTTCTCTAGGGCTGCAGGATTTGATAATAAGGAAATGGTGTTTTAATAGGCTTGTTCGGAGTCGGCGATGAGTTTTCTATATTTATAGGGATTGATCGTCGATTCCGAGCTAAAAGTGGATGTTTATGTTAGAGGTGTCCACTGTCCATTTGGTCGTAAGCTTGTGACTTGGCAAGGGAAGATGATGTGGAGGCTTGTGTTGGTGTTGCGGCTTTGTTCGCCGCTTGGTTCATTCTCGTTCTGCTGACGCCTGATGATCTCGTTACTAAGAGGCGGAAGGAAGCGGAGGACGAGGCCATGAAGAAACACGGCCCTTTGTCCTGAATTCGACCTTTCCGGGCCGCTGTGCAAGCGGCCCGGAAGGTACGGCGTTTTTACACCATTTCCTTAATTCCTTTAAGTTAAGTGAGTTTGACTTTTTTGGGGGGGGTTTTTAAAATTGTTTTGAACAAAATTAAATAGTATTCAGTTGACAGATCTAGGGAAGTAGTTTATATTTGTTTCTTATAAATATAAATAATGATTTAAATAATGATTTCGGGGATAGGTTTCTTTGGAGGCAAAGAGGTCTTTCCCTGGGATTTGCCTGGGTCTGCTATGAACGGTTGTAGGATGAGTTATCCGTTTTCGGATGAATTGATTCTCCCGTGAGCAGGAATTGACAAGATGACAGTGTTTGTAGTCTGGAGGTTTCTTCCAGTCGAGTCGGCGTGAGTTCTTTAGTTTTGGAGAATTTGCGCCGGCTCGTAGCTGGGCACGACTAATCCTCGGGGCATGACTTGCCTCAATATGTTGATTAGTTTGTGTAGGAAAAACCACGCTGATGGAGAACCAAGAGTGGAAACTGCGATGACGATCCTTGCGATCACTGTGCTGGCTTTGATCTTCGCTTTGAGGATCTACATGAAACGTCGGGTTTTGTCTGATGACTATGACCCAGCGGACGATAGCCAGAAGATCGTGACCGCGCAGGATGGGGGACAGGCAGCCAAGTGTTGGGTTGAGTCCCATCGGCTAGGCAGGAGAGGTCTGCCTCCGTGGCCGCCTTCCAAGGGGGAGTGGTTCTAGCCTCAGGATTTGAATTGGAGTCGGCGGACAGGGGCCATCTGCCTCTGTCTGCCGGTGATGATTCCATGAATTACTAAACACTGTCATCTTCAACCTTTTTCCTTGCCTTACTTTTAATAATCCTTACAATAGCCTCACTATGAACATTGGTATTCTTTCTTATATTTCTTTTAAGCGGAAGTTGAATTCACGTCGTCGTACTTTGGCTGAGCGATATCTAATTGAAGCTGTAAAAAAGCGTGGCCATAACCCTGTTTTTTTGCGTTCTGATAAATGTGAACTTTCTTATGCTAATAGTAAGATGAAGGTTCTTTATGCTGGTAAAAAATTTCCGGATTTAGACGTAATTATTCCGCGTCCTAGTATTACTATTAATGTAGATTTAAAACTTACTTTAAATAAACATTTGCTTTTGATGGGAATGCCTTTGATAAATGGTTATATGCCAATTTTGCGAGCGAAAAATAAGATTCGTACTTTGCAAATTATGAGTCATGAGGGCATTAAAGTCCCAAAAACCGTGGTTTTGGAGCGTCTTGAATATATTGATAATGCGGTTAAACGAGTGGGAGGGTATCCGGTTATTTTGAAAACGCCAGCGGGCTCACTTGGAAAAGGTGTAGTGATTGTAGAAAGTAAAAGGTCTATGCTTTCGGCTTTGGATATGATTTTAACGCAAGATCATTGGAAGATCCTTTTAATTCAAGAGTATGTAGCTGAAGCAGAGGGGAAAGATGTACGTGTATTTGTGGTTGATGGAAAGGTTGTGGCTGCTATGGAACGTAGCGCGGCGGAAGGTGATTTTCGTTCTAATTTGCATGCTGGTGGCGAAGGAATTGTGGCGGAATTAACTGAGGAAGAAGAAAAAATGTCCTTAGATGCGGCCAAAGCACTTAAGTTGGACTTAGCCGGGGTTGATTTACTTCGCACAAAGAGCGGGCCAGTAGTAATGGAAGTGAATGCAAATCCAGGCTTAGAAGGGATTACTAAAGTGACTGGTGTGGATGTGGCCGGAGCGATTGTGGATTTTGCCATTAAAAAGGTTGGCGGCGCTCCGCCTAAGCAGCAATTTCGAGGAGGCCTTAAACAAAAAGCACTTCTAGAGAAAGAAGCGCTTTATAAAGATGAACCAAATGCGGTTATTTAAGCAGTGGGCGGTTTACTAATTACATTATCAATTAGTCCGTATTTACCATATTTCATGGCTTCTTCAGCGCTTAAGAAATTATCGCGATCAGTGTCTCTTTCTACGGTTTTAAGCGGAGCTCCGCTGTGTTTAGCCAGAATCCCATTTAAGCGGCTCTTGGTAGTTACAATATGTTTGGCATGAATTTCAATATCAGAAGCTTGTCCCTCAACCCCACCAAGCGGTTGGTGAATCATAACTTCGGCGTGGGGGAGGGCATAACGTTTGCCTTTGGCTCCGGCAGTAAGTAGCACGGCCCCCATTGAAGCAGCCATTCCAATACAAACTGTAGAGACATCTGGGCGAATGTATTGCATGGTGTCGTAAATAGCTAATCCAGCGGTGACATGTCCGCCCGGGGACTGGATATACATAATAATGTCTTTTTTGGCGTTATCTTTTTCTAAGAAAAGTAGCTGCGCAATAATAGCGTTAGCCACTTGATCGTTAATAGCCGATCCTAGGAAAATCACACGATCTTTTAAGAGGCGTGAGTAAATATCATAGGCCCTTTCACCTTCGTGAGATTTTTCAATCACAGTTGGGACCAGGATGTTGTTTTTAGTTGGTTGGTAACCTTTAGCAGAGCTAGTTACTTGTGCGGGATCAAACATTTGGGTTTTTTTAAATAATGACTCTTTGTATTATACCTGTTTTTTAAGGGTTTTTGAATGGTGCATCTAGTGACATATTTTCCATTTGTGGCCTTAGGGCATGCTTTTGGAGACTTTTTAAAAAAAAGATGTTGACTTTAGTAAACCGATTGCTAGAATACTCCTGCTCTCAAGGTGAAAGCCTTGCGAAAAAACTATGATCTTTGATATTTCGGTTGCAAATGAGAATCTCGTTTATTCTACATTTTTTTTAGGTCTTTTTTCTTAAAATAAAGACCAACTACTTTTGAGCATTTATCTCACCTACCTTTAGGTGAGATACAAATTCTTTTTATATGGAGAGTTTGATCCTGGCTCAGGGTGAACGCTGGCGGTGTGTTTAATACATGCAAGTCGAACGCAATCTTTTAGATTGAGTGGCGAACGGGTGAGTAACGTGTTGGTAGCTACCCCCTACTCAGGGATAACCCATGGAAACGTGGGCTAATACCGGATGGTCCCGCAAGGGTAAAGATTTATCGGTAGGGGAGGTGCCTGCATAGTATCAGCTTGTTGGTGAGGTAATGGCTCACCAAGGCTATGACGCTTAACTGGTCTGAGAGGATGATCAGTCACACTGGAACTGAGACACGGTCCAGACTCCTACGGGAGGCAGCAGTAAAGAATCTTCCGCAATGGGCGAAAGCCTGACGGAGCAACACCGCGTGCAGGATGAAGGCCTTCGGGTCGTAAACTGCTTTTCTGGGGGAAGAACTCTGACGGTACCCTAGGAATAAGCACCGGCTAAATTCGTGCCAGCAGCCGCGGTAATACGAATGGTGCAAGCGTTACCCGGAATTATTGGGCGTAAAGCGTCCGTAGGCGGCGCATCATGTCGGATATTAAATCCCCCAGCCCAACTGGGGTCCAGTGTCCGAAACTGATGTGCTAGAGACTTGGAGAGGTAAGTGGAATTTGGTGTGTAGGGGTAAAATCCGTAGATACACCAAGGAACACCAAAAGCGAAGGCAGCTTACTGGCCAAGTTCTGACGCTCAGGGACGAAAGCGTGGGGAGCGAAGAGGATTAGATACCCTCGTAGTCCACGCCGTAAACGATGGATACTAGCTGTTGGTTCCGCTCGACCGGAATCAGTGGCGTCGCTAACGCATTAAGTATCCCGCCTGTGGAGTACGGCCGCAAGGCTAAAACATAAAGGAATAGACGGGGACCCACACAAGCGGTGGAGCATCTGGTTTAATTCGATACCAAGCGAGGAACCTTACCAGGGTTTGACATCTCGGGAATCCATCCGAAAGGAAGGAGTGCCGTAAGGAACCCGATGACAGGTGCTGCATGGTTGTCGTCAGCTCGTGCCTTGAGGTGTTCGGTTAAGTCCGTAAACGAGCGCAACCCTTGTCCTTAGTTGTATTTTTCTAAGGAGACTGCCCTGCATAACGGGGAGGAAGGTAGGGATGACGTCAAATCAGCATGGCCCTTATGTCTGGGGCGACACAGGTGCTACAATGGCCGGTACAACGGGTCGCTAAGCTGCAAAGCTGAGCCAATCCCTTAAAGCCGGTCTAAGTTCGAATTGGAGGCTGCAACTCGCCTCCATGAAGTTGGAATCGCTAGTAAACGTGCATCAGCCATGGCGCGTTGAATATGTTCCTGGGTCTTGTACTCACCGCCCGTCAAGTGATGAAAGGAGGGGGCGCCCGAAGTACCTTCGATAATAGAGGGTCCTAAGGTGAAACCTCTGATTGGCACTAAGTCGTAACAAGGTATCCGTAGGAGAACCTGCGGATGGACCACCTCTTTTTAGAGAGAAATTTCTTTCTCTTAGGTCGAGCCCCTAAATTTATTTGGGGGACCCTATAGAGCCGGGATTCTCTTTTGCAACTGGAATATCAAAGAAGTTAATTAGCCACTTGACTAAGTGGCTGTTTTAATGTAAAAATATATCCTTAAACAAAAATTATGACGATTGGCCCAGAGGAACTTTCACCTTTAGTTGAGCTTGATTATTCTTATGATCCGGCTGATTCCCCAGTGGCCGGAACTCGTGAAAAGTTGGTTGATGAACAGATGATTATAGAAGTGAGTGGCTCTGTTGCTGAAGTTTACCGTAGGTTGATAGGGGAGTTACCAAGGAGAATAACCTTTGGGGTGCAGGAGGCTATGGTGGCTAGTATGTCGAAAATGCAAGTACAGTTTTTTGGGGAGCAACAGGACCCACTTATTTGGTTAAAATGGATAATTTCTCAAGAGAATAGTCCAGATGTTATGTGGCCTGGGCATTTAGGTTGGCATCCTACTGAAAGGTTACATAAATATAAAACTGGGCAAGGGTTAGGAAGAGCTTTAATGGAAATGAAAGGAGAGATTGGGAGGCGTTTGGGATATTCACGAATTGCGTATGATGCTGTGAATAGTAGTTTTTGGGCTAAGATTTTTGCAACTGATGCCGAAATGGAATATGAAGCGGTTTATTCTACCTTAACAGAGAATAGAGATTGTGAAGGACTTTCTTTTGGACCTTGGGTGAGTGAGAAGTCTGTTTTGGGTACTTGTTTTTGGGTTCGTGACATACAACCTAAATAATTTCGTTGACTTTAAGATTCGGTTTATCTAAAATAACGCCGCTGTTTGATGGTAGTTTCATCTTGGGCGAGTAGCTCAGCTGGTTAGAGCGCGTCGCTGATAACGACGAGGTCGGAGGTTCAAGTCCTCCTTCGCCCACCACTTTAAATTATGGGGCTGTAGCTCAGTCGGCCAGAGCACCTGGTTTGCAACCAGGGGGTCAAGGGTTCGAATCCCTTCAGCTCCACCAAGTTTTTTGGTGTAGGAGATGAACAAAAGATGAACGGCGCGAGGAGAGTTGGGGGTATCCTTAGCGCGCATGTACCAAACGTTTGACATGTTCCTCTCGCGCAACCTGGAATCATTGCATTCCTGTCAAGCTAATGTACATGGACGCAATGGGCACACCTACCTCTCTCCTCAAATTGTGCAAAACTCATTTTCGCGCTACAATTTTTTTATGGATTTTTTTGCTGAACTTGCTAAGTTGCAACTGTCTGGGCCACGCCTAGGCATGCTTCAACTTCAATGTGAGAATAGTGAGTACACTTTTGCGACTGATCAGTCAAAAAATTGTTATCTCATTATGAATGCGGTCCGTAATGAAGACTGCATGTATGGTCGCGATCTTTATAACAATGATGATTGCGTGGACTCAGATCATATTTTTAGTTGTCAGCTTTGTTATCAGAGCGTGAATCTTAAACATTGCTACAATTGCGATTACCTTCAAGATTGCGAAAATTGTCGTGATTGTCGTTATGGTTATGATTTAAAAGGTTGTTCGGATTGTGTGGGTTGTGCTGGGCTTCGCCAAAAGAAATTTCATATTTTTAATAAACCTTACTCAGAAAAGGAATACCGTGAGAAAGCGCGTCATATGTCTCCAGAACAGATTGAGGAAGGGTTTCGTCAGGTTAAATTAGAGGAGCCACACATGTTTGGTCAAATTATTAATTCCGAGAATTGCGTAGGGGATTACATCTATAATTCACAAAATGTGTTTGCTGGATTTGATGTGACTGAATGCCAGGACGTGGGATATGCCTGGGAGGTTAAAGAAATCAAGGATTCTTACGACATTTTTGTGCTCGAATACTCAGAGCTTTGTTATGAAATTAGTAGCTCGTACAAGCTTTATAACTGTAATTTTTGTTATATGTGTGTGGAGTCGCGCGACCTTGAGTACTGTGAGTTTTGTTCGTATTGTAAGGATTGTTTTGGTTGTACTAGTTTGATTCGAAAGCAATATCACATCTTAAATCAGCCGTATTCTAAGGAAGATTATTTTGCCAAAGTGGCTGAAATTAAAGATGAATTAAGACAAAAAGGGGAGTATGCGCGGCGATTTTTGCCTTCTACTTATCCATATGAGGACTCAGTTGCTACTTGGGAGCGATTCTGATTTAATATAAATACTTAATCTCAAAAGTATGACTTTTATTGTTGGAATTTTAATTGCCATTGGAGGGTTTTTATTAATTGTTTTTCGTGAAAAAGTGCATAATGCAACCGGCGATGTTGGCTTCGCAGAGCAGTATTTAGGCTCTGGCGGAACTTACACATTTTTCTTGATTTTGGGTGTTGTTTTGTTTTTTGCTGGATTAATGTGGTCAACTGGCACGCTTCAAACCTGGTTTATCGTGAATTTGGGGCGTTATTTTGGGCATGCTTAAAATTTTGTTGACATCTCCTTAAAAAAGGGTTGACTTTTAGGAGGCCCCTCCTTATACTCGCATGGCATTCAGATATGGAAGCCTGCTCATTTAACCTGTTAAATGGTTCAAAATACTTCTTACATACCCTCGAGCTTAACCCGGTCAAGGCCGTAGCCAAGACCTAAACATTGTTAAGTTGGAGGGTGCGCAAGAAGCGCACCCTTTTTCTTTCCTCGGAAAGAACGATCATTGAAAATTAGGCACAACCAAAAAATAGCAATTACAATTTCACAATTATCAAGAATTGCACGTTAAAGGTTGTACGTTACAAATTAAGTTGTAAAAAAAGCATAGAGTGGATGCCTCGACTCAGAGTTCCGATGAAGGACGTGGCTAGCTGCGATAAGTTTCGGCGAGTTGCTAAGCAAACATTGACCCGAAAATTTCCGAATGGGGGAACCCAGCTCCGGTTATGCGGAGTTGTCCTTTTATTAGGACGGACACACAGGGAACTGAAACATCTAAGTACCTGTGGAAAAGAAATCAATTTAGAGATTCCCTTAGTAGTGGCGAGCGAACAGGGAATAGCCCAAACCTTGCTGGCGTGATAGGTGCCAACCGTTTCCAGTGGGGTGTTGTAGGGCTTGTTTTCCAGTAGTTGGTAATGCTGGTAATTTAATGCATTGTTAGTCAAAGGTCCCTGGAAAGGGCCGCCATAGAGGGTAATAGCCCCGTCGATGAAAATAATGTATTAAGTTGGACAAGTTCCTAAGTAGGGTCGGACACGAGAAATCCGGCTTGAACCTGGGTGGACCACCATCCAAGGCTAAATAGGCTCTGAGATCAATAGTGAACTAGTACCGCGAGGGAAAGGTGAAAAGCACCCCGGGAAGGGGGATGAAATAGTCTCTGAAACTCTTTGCTTGAAAGGAGTAGGAGCATCTTCGGATGTGACTGCGTACTTTTTGTAGAACGGGCCAACGAGTTAGCTGTATGGGGCAGGTTAAGGGAGATTTACCCGAAGCCATAGCGAAAGCGAGTCTTAACCGGCGAATTATTGTCTCATGCACTAGACCCGAAACCAGGTGAGCCACCCATGGCCAGGCTGAAGGTTACCTAACAGTAACTGGAGGGCCGAACCCAACTATGTTGCAAGATGGTGGGATGAGCTGTGGGTAGCGGAGAAATTCCTATCGAACCTGGAGATAGCTGGTTCTCCTCGAAATAGCTTTAGGGCTAGCCTTGTGCGTTAAGCAGCGGGGGTAGAGCTCTGTTTAGGCTAGGGGGCTAAATAAGTCTACCAAACCTAGATAAACTTCGAATACCGCTGTGTATTTCACAGGAGTCAGACTATGACAGCTAAGTGCCATAGTCGAAAGGGAAACAGCCCAGACCGTCGTCTAAGGTCCCTAATAAAAATTTAGTGGTAAAGGATGTCAGATTCCTCAGACAACCAGGAGGTTGGCTTAGAAGCAGCCACCCTTTAAAGAATGCGTAACAGCTCACTGGTCTATTGTCTTTTGACGGGATCCGGCGCCGAAAATCTAACGGGGCTCAAATTTTTAACCGAAGACACGGATTTATATTTTTATATGAATGGTAGAGGAGCGTTCCCATCTGCGTTGAAGTCAGACTGTAAGGTCTGGTGGAGCGTTGGGAAGTGAAAATGTTGGCATAAGTAACGTCAACCAAGTGAAAAACTTGGTCACCGAAAACCCAAGGTTTCCCAAGCCACGTTAATCGACTTGGGGTTAGTCGGTCCTAAGGTGAACCCGAAAGGGGTAGCCGATGGATAACAGGTTAATATTCCTGTACAACGGGTGTTTCGTCCAAGCAAAACTGGATGCTCCAGTTTGCGATTTGAATTTCTTCGGAAATTCTTTGAGCTCTCAGGTAAGCAGAAAGTGGCGCTAGCTTAGGGGGGACGCCGCAGGACAAGGAGGGCGTGTTAATGAATTCACGTCTAAACTTTAAGCGTTATATTCTCATATGAAAATCAGTGAGAATTCCTTCGGGAGACGCGAGGAGTGATAGAAAGGTTGCCTTTGGCGACTGATTCTCCTGACTTCAGCGGACAAGAAAATCCTCGAAGCGAGAAACACACGTTACCGTACCGTAAACCAACTCTGGTAGGTGGGTAGAGAATACTAAGGTGATCGGAATAACCATCGCTAAGGAACTCGGCAAAACAGCGGCCGTAACTTCGGAATAAGGCCTGCCAACCTTACTTTTATTAGAACAGGTTGGCCGCAGCGAAAGAGCTCATGCAACTGTTTACCAAAAACACAGGTCTCTGCTAAGTCGTAAGACGATGTATAGGGGCTGACCCCTGCCCAGTGCTAGAAGGTTACGAGGAGAGGTTAACGCTTTGAATCTAAGCCCTAGTGAACGGCGGCCGTAACTATAACGGTCCTAAGGTAGCG
>CAYWKJ010000028.1:0-15612 GCA_964459205.1 uncultured Candidatus Peribacteria bacterium
GTCCCAGAAGCTCTCTGGGTGGATAACCCTATTGAAGCGGTTAGTGTAGAAACAGCTGCATCTTTTCGAGTTGCAGCGAACAGAGAAATACAGGCATTTCAAGGGTTGCGTGACTGTCTGGGTATTGAATTTGCGCAATCAGATTTTGCCGCGGCCGCGGCCGCTTTAACACCACTTGAAACTGATTGGAACCACGCATTTTGGCTTGATCCAAATTTGCCATCACTCCCGGACCATCTTTCTGGTTCAGAGCTTATTGATGGACAAGAATTACTAGTTGATCCTTTATCTCCAGGTCAATCTAGTTATGTAAAATTTGATTCTCGCGAAGGCGATGATTTGATTCTATTTTTACGACAGGTTGTAGACGGGCAATATTTTGATTATCTTGGAGAAATTGCGGCTTTTGTTAGATTAGCTTCTGATGAAGATGGTTGGCGTGTCCCAGCAGAAGTGTTAAACGCTAACGAAAGATTCGGTTTTGAGCTTCGGGCCTTAGTTTTATCAGATTCACCAGGCTCAGATCTTAAGGATGAATCTCTGGCAACACTTAGAACGCAGCCATTTTATAATCAGATGAGGCAAAGAGGTCAAAATGAATACCATGACGAACACGAATACCCCAGGTTTACTGAACAAAATCGTGGTCAATTATTAGCTGAATTAACTGCTAATGGGTCTATGGTTGCGGCTAATCCTAGGCCAGGAGATCATTATATTTTAGAGCGCATTTATGAATCGCACCTCGAAATGGATCACATGGCAAATTATACTTACACCGGGACTAGAACGGTAGTAGCTGGAATGGGAGAGCATGTTAATACGGGCTTGCATGGTTATGGGTTGCCTGAGCATGTAGAGCCTTTTCTTATTGTTACTGCTGTTGGCCGCACCACAGCCTATCAGGAAGCCCTCAAACAGGGAGTTGATTTAAGCGCTAATCCTCGTCGGAGGGCTGGAAACAGGCAGGCTTTAAGATCGGAAATCATAGATGGCGAGTACATCAGTAATTCTTCGCATGTTCGTTATAATGCCATGGATATTTCTTTTAGAATTGAATTCCGCGATACGCGTACTGGAGCAACATATAAATTATCACCAGGAGAAAACCCGGAGTTAACTACAGCGGCAGTGGGGCTCATGTTGGAATATTTAGTTCAGGAAGGGGAGGCTGATCGCACTATGGGAGTGCTTGAAAGAGGGAATTGTGTTCATGTAGTTGGCAAGACGCCTGCCGCTGAAGAAAGAGCGCAGGTAGAAGGAGATGCTACTCCTTCCGAAACAACTCAATAAACGCTAAACTAGCCCCATGATTAAGTTGAATCTTATTAACGAAATTAAGGCAGATTTTAAGGAAGAAGATTTTGCGCCTTTACTTGAAAAAGCAGCCACCTTATTTGAAATTCCAGAACAGGAGGTGGAGTTAGTTTTAATTGGAGACGCCGAAATCCAGCGCATTAATCAGGAAACTCGCGGCAAAGATACTCCCACTGATGTTCTGTCTTTTGCTAATCGAGAAATAGGGGAGGAGTCTATGCGAGACGAGCATTCTTTGGGGCAGATTTTTATTTCTATTGAAACTGCGGCCAAAAATGCGGCTGAAATGAGCCAATCACTCGAAGAAGAGGTTAAGTTTTTGTTTGTGCATGGTTTGTTGCATTGCTTGGGATATGACCATCAAACACCTGAACAAGAGGAAGAAATGAAAGAAATAGCTTACAAGATTTTAGGGCGCTCTTAAATTTAAGCGCACTAAGCCCCCCCGTCAGATATGTTAGACGGGGAGACTTTTTCACTTGCAGTTTCACCTGTTGTCCTAGTGGCCCAGGGATCGTTCGATGATCTGGGCCTGGGTGCGGACATGGACCGTGTTGAGGGCCCAGAAGAACGCGACCAGGATTACCATGGCGATCGGCACCAGGATGAAATAGGGCGGGCGGCGGGAACGGGAAGACAAGGGAACTCCTGCGACCTAGGGCTTGGCGTGCTCCCCCGAGTCGAGTTGCGGCAGGCCAGTGTCTGGCTCCGCGGTCTCTTTTTCGGTGGGCGGTGTGATGTCGAGCCAGACGGAGGGCGGCGTGAAGGCCTGCATCCGCGGCATGGCTTCGGGTCGGTGGTCATGGAACGTGTTCATGGCCCACGCGAACAGCACCAGAAGCACGGGAACCAGCGGGATCGCGAGAAGGGTCATGTAGCGGGAACGGGAAGACAAGGGAACTCCTACGAGGAACAGATGTGAAAGAACAAGCGCCCAGCATAACCAAGCGCCAGTCTGTCACAGACAGCGGCTGGTAATCAGCCAAGGAAAATATTATAATTCAGAATCAAAAAAAGTCAATACTTGCAACCATGTCGGCTTTAAAGGTAAATTCAAATCAACAAATGTTTTTTCCAAACAAAAATCGCACCATCCCAATCCTTATGGGTACGCAGCATCCCGATAATGCGGGTGTTCCGTTCTGGGGAAATAATCCTTTTATTGAATCTAAACAAGAAACTGAGGAGGTTTACCAAAATTTGGTTACTCTAGATTGCGATGAATACATGTGGGACTGGGAAGGTAAATTTGCAGATGAGGCCATGATTGAACGCTTGATGTCCACGCATTTGGAAACTTTTAAGAAAACACAGATTGGACGCGATAAATTTATTACTATTCGCGTGCCAAATATTTGGGAAGAAAAAACTTTTAAACTGGCTCGGGCGTACATGAGTGTGCTTTCTGCGGCCGAGTTTACTAAGTCGCTTGGATTGCAAGCTCCACCTGTTTTTGAGTTTATTTTGCCCATGGCGACCTCAGCGGAGCAGCTTTTACATGTTCAGAAGACTTTTCAAAAAACTGCCAAACTGCATGAGGATATTTTTGAAAATAGTGAATTTGGAGATGGTTATGTGCACATGATCCCAATTTTTGAAAGTGTGGAAGATATGGCTGGCTGCGGCGCAGTATTAGAGGAGTATTTTAAAGAATACACTCCGCCGTATATGCGTGTTTTCTTAGCGCGATCTGACCCGGCGCTTAACGCTGGGTTTACTCCCGCGATGTTGGCTACTCGGATGGGATTCCGTGAGATGTATCGAGTTGGGGCCAAGCATGGCGTGCCAATTTATCCAATTGTGGGAACAGGATCTTTACCTTTCCGTGGGGGGATTAACCCGGCTAACATCAAAAAAAGCCTTCCGCAGTATCAAGGTGTTAAAACTGTTACAATTCAGTCTGCCTTCCGATACGATTACCCGTTAGAAGAGGTCCAAGAAGCGCTTAAATATATGAGAAAAGAGCTAGCAGACGTTGCGCCAGTTAAGTTTAGCGACGAGGAATTTAAGCTATTAGGCGATTTAACCAACATATTCAAATCATTTTATCGGCCCACAATCGAAAAATACGCCCCGCACATCAACGAAATGGCCAAACATGTACCTGGTAGGCGCGAACGCCTCCAACACGTCGGATTGCTAGGCTATAGCCGCGGTATAGGCGAAGTAACATTGCCCCGAGCCATCAAATTTACGGGAGCTTGTTATTCCATGGGCATTCCACCGGAATTTATTGGAACCGGCCGTGGTCTCCGTGCCGCCAAAGAAAAAGGACTTATGGATGTTTTAAACCAACATTTTACAACTTTAACCTGGGAACTCCAGCATGCTGGCAAATTTTTGAATAAGGAGAATTTACGCGAATTTGCTGAAAAATACGATTGGGCCCAAGAAATCGAGGAAGACGTTAAATTATGTGAAGAAATTTTAGAAATGGAATTTGGGCCGCACAAAGACCACCACTTTTTACACCGCAACACCACCTCCAACATCCTGCTTAAACAAAAAATCGGCCTTGATTTTGAGGATGATTTAGTTGAGGCGGCCGTGATGAGGAAGAGTTTGGGTTAGTTCGCATAACTATAATCATTTCCCCAGTCATCTCGAGGGTAAAAATATTTCCTACTCCCACCAGCGCCATTGCTGCGAGGCGAGAACCCCCAGCCATAAGGAAACTCTACTGTTGAGGCGATAAAATTAGGGTGAATTCCTAGACGAAACTCCCAATCTTCTTCGGGTAGAGCAGTTTTTTTTGGCTTTGGTTTGCCAATAGCTCTTTTGCGTAACCTCTCACAATACTCTTCATCAGCACGTATCCTTTGCGCAAAAGTTTTATAAGCCTTAAGCTGCGCCGAGTTGACGCTTACTGCATCCCCTTTTCTTAGGAGGGTTCGCTGGGCATCACGCCAACCTATTTCTTCGGCAGCAACAGTAATAGGGACTTTTCTTTCTTTAAGTAAATGTCGTAAAAAAGCGGTTCCAAGGCTAATGGTCCCAGTTACTAGAAAGGGATTTTCTGACAGCTGCTTAAGAAGGGATCGCAATTCAGCTAATATTCTAGATAGATTACGCCTAGTTTGTTCCTGTATTTTACGACTTAGTATTTTCTTTCTAAAGTATGCAGCAACAGCGCTTGCAGATATAAAAATTCGGTCACTAATAAATGCGGCCAATGATTTTTTGCTAACCGACGGGTTTAAGGCAAAAATCTCAGTTAGTAAGTTTTGGATTGCATTAAAATTTGCATGGTCTTCAGCAGTTATCTTAGACAGTGGTGAAGCGGGTTTAGGTGGGGGTGGTTTGGGCCGACTTTGAAGAACGTCGCATTGTTCAGGATCCCCTAGAGCAGCTGCTAACCCTAAAGCTTTTCCGTATTGCTCTCTGCTCAGTTTAATGGTTTCCCCTTCGCATAAATGACGCCGTTGTGTACTAGAAAGATCTAATTCTTTAGATAATCTGGCCACAGGTACGGCATGACGAGCAGGCCCGTACAAAGGTTCTAAATCACAAGCGACTTGATCAAAGCAAGCAAAAGGATCTTTCTTAGCTTCTTCCCAAATATCAGCCAAAGCACTAACAATTTTTTGTCTATTTAGTAGGGCTCTTTTTCTTACGGGGTCGCCAGGTTTAAGGTGGGTACGGACAGCCGTTGATGTTAATCCTACCCTTCCCCCCACCAAAGTAAGAACATCTTTTCTTGAAAGCCCATACGGGGACTCCAAGATTCTCTCAAACATAGGGGCAGGGTGAGGAGAGGAAGGTCCAGGCCTTAATTGCTCTATAAGCGCTTCGGTTTGTTCCGGGTCTTGTAGAGTAGCCATTAATTCTTGACTCCGTTGCTCCTGGTCTTTGCTTAGTTTAACTGGGTCCCCTAAATATAAACATCGTCGCTGGCCGCTAGAAAAATCCAATAGTTTTACTAGATGAGCGACAGTTAAGCCACAGTTGGTAGCAGCTTCTTTTAGTGGATTTAAGTCATAAGCAAGAAATTCAAAGCAAGCAAAAGGATCTTTCTGAGCTTGTTCCCAAATGCCCGCTAGGGCTCCCATTATTTTTTGTCTAGTTTGCCAGCCCCTTTTTTGCACAGGATCTCCTGGCCTTAGGTGGTTATAGACCGAGTGCGGTTTTACCTCAGCTTTTTTGGCTGCTAATTCAACAACATCTTTTTGTGTTATCCCATAAGGGAGAGCTTGGATCTTATCTACAAAATCAGCGGGGTGGGTAGCTTCGAGGGAAGATGGGCCTTTAGGGGTAGGATCCATAATAAAAACAAAAACGGGGTAAGACAGTCGGGTGGCGGCCAAATTGTTGGGGTGCCAAAAGACTGGGGTTTGGGGGGAATGTTTATTATTTTCACCAGAAAAATAGCAGTTTAAATTTTTTTGTCAAATTTTGAATTTTCTATAGAATAGATTCATATACATTTTTAAAATTAATCATGAATAAAAAAATCATCACAGCAACGATCATTTTTCTTGGTTTAGGCTTGGTCGGATTCTATTTACATTTGGATATTGGCAGCCCTTTAAATAACCCACATTTTATCTGTTCTCATCCCAGCTACGCCCTTATTGAACAAGGACAAACTAAGGACGAAATAACAGAAATATTGGGAGCAGCTAATGAGCAGATCATTAAGGAAGATGTTAGCGAATATCAATTTGGCCAAGGCGAAAACGAAAGCTTAATTAAAGAAGGCTGGAAATACAAATATGATGACTGGGAAGGAGGCATCGAAATATATTTTGGCGTAGACGAAATAGTGGTTGGGAAAAACTGTGGGCATGGGTAGGTTTAGAATTTTTTAGAATAACACTACCCTCAACATCCTTCCTCCAAAATTATCTTGTGGCTTTCTGGGGGCTTGCCTTTTAGCCTTTTTTATGGTATAATTATAAGATAGATAATTTAAGTTACTTTTCCTATGGCTATCGGCAAAGGACCTGAAAAAAATGACCCAGCCCCTTCTCCATCTCCAGATATTGGAGCGAAGGAGCCTCGTAACTATAGGCAACTTCAATCCCAACTTGATGAAGCGGCCCAGTTAAGGCTAGTAGCAAGAAGCGACCAAGAGAAGGAGGATACGACCAATGATTTCATTCGTTTATGTGAAGAAAATCGTGATATTGTTGGCCGTCCTCATCCTAAACAGAAGGCAAGGCGTGCCGAGTTTAATACGAAATACGCCGATGCTCTCATTGATCGTGTTCGAGATAAAACTGGCCAAGGAGCAGGGGATCAGTGGGATTTTAGCCCTTATCACTTACGATCAGATCGCGATATTCGGGCTGTCGAGGAGGATCTCTATCAGGCCAGTCAGGCGGCCTTAATGGTCTCATCCGATGTCGGCACTGGGCCCGTATTAGGCAAAGAAATTTGGCCAGGCTGGTTCGGTGCTCGCACCCTTGTGGATTCAACGCAAGAGGCTTACGATACTTTTAAAGAATATAAAGCGAATATAGAGTCTTCGCAGTCAGGGCTTGAGGCAAAAATGGATAGCTTTTTAACTGATCAGTTTGGTGCGGGAAACTATGAAGTCACATTTTATAACGCTCGAGAAGGAGAAATCATGGTTGCGATAGATGGAGAACTTCCCCAAACAGCCAACTTTCAAATTGATTATTTTAATAACGGGAGCACGATCGGAGCTGGGAATTTTGATCTATCGGGGCAATCTGAAGAATTCCCTTTTACAGAACGAGAATTTTTAGATTCGACAGATTGGTAAATGGTCGGGGTGAGAGGATAGTTCTAGAGCTTTTGAGTCATCAGCAGCCTATGGAGAAGATTGTTGAGCTCGTTGAAGGTCTTGATCTTCTTTCGTAATTCTATTATCTCCATTTTTATCATCTTTTTTACTAAGATAACCATCACCATCAATATCCATAGGTCTAAATACTGTTTCCATAATTCTTCTAGTAGCAATGTCACTAACAGCCTCCGACATACAATATAAAAAATCTTGTTGCCCCTCTATTATTTCAGCGTAAGAAGCCTTCATTTCATCTCCCCAATCTTGCGGGACTTCACCTCTTGCAACAGCTGCATCAACAGCTGCTAAATCACTGGGTTCGCACATAGGTGTTTGCCAGGGGGCATTTACGTAAAGTGCAGGAATAACATATTCATCTGGTGATATCCTTCCATCATGGTCTTCAGGGCCATCTACACGATCAACGCCTCCATTACGGTGAAAACGTAACCCTGAACCTGCGGGAACATTATTTGTTACAAAAGAAAGCCCATCATAAGATCTAATCATTGCCGAAAGATCATCTATGCAAGTTTTACCCTCTGGTCGAGGGTTTTGGCTACATTCATCTACAGTAGCTAGTAAGCTTGTATCCTCAACACCTCCAGGGCCAGCGGCGATAGCTGCATTTGCAATAAAGGCAAGTGTATTTAAGGCAGACATAAATGTAAGATTTTAAGAATGTATCTACACTTATAACACCGTAAGACAATCTTGTCAATACTGGTCGGGGTGAGAGGACAGTGTCTCGCTACGCTCGCCACAACATCCATCACTCGTTCGCAAATGTCAGGCAAGCCTGCCACTTGTCTCACTCGCTCGGATGCCCGAACCTACGGTTCTTGTCCTCCCACGATTAAAAAGCCGCCGACCTTTAGGCCGCCGTCTTTTCAATGGTCGGGGTGAGAGGACTCGAACCTCCGACCTCGTGGTCCCAAACCACGCGCGCTAGCCAACTGCGCCACACCCCGATATTTTTAAAGCCACCCGAGTATAAGGGAAACCTAGCTGCGACTCAAGAGAATCGTGTTTTAGCCTTCTCTGGAGCCAGTTGGGTCTTCTGTGGCAGATTGATCTGCTACTTGGAAATAGATGTTGTAGTGGTCACTATCATCAAATCCTGAGTCATTAATAATTCGTCCTTCTTCAAGCTGTCGACCTCCTTGTGAAGGCAAGTCTCCGGCCACCATGGCTTCTGCAATATTAGCAAGAGTACTAGGCGTAAACACAACCTCTGTTCCTTTAAGTGTATTGCCTTCGCCACCTTCTTCCACAGCAAAAGTAGTTGCCTGCTTATCAAATGGCCCAATTTCTTTGGCTCCTCCAACCAGAATTGCTACGTCCTGGAAATTTGGATGAGATGGATGAACCGTTATTGCTCCATTTTCCAAACTAACTTGGTGAACTTGGACCTCGCCGCCAACTAAATGACAGTAATCAAAAGTGCATGAACCACTTCCGCTATCTAGGTTTGATCTAATACTTTCCATGGTTACCCCTTTCAGATAGGCCTCAGCTTCACTAGCGTCAGGATCAGCATCTATTGTGGCTTGTAATTCAGTTGCTTTCTCAGCTAAACGTTCGTCTAAATTAAAGTTAGTTTTATCATTAGCTTCTGCGTGGGCAGTTAGTTGGGCGTCCTGTTCTTCGGTGCTGGCTAGAGCACCAGATTCTTGTTTTTTAATTTGCTTAGCTAGTTTTTGTAAAGCTTTTTCTAGAAGTTGCTCGGCAGATTTACCTTTACCAGAGGCACTTACTTCAATGGTTTCAGATGGTTTACCATTGGCCATTGTCAGGACAACCTGAACTGTAACTTGGTTGCCTTCTTCAATAATATTTAGCGATTCTACCCCGTGAATATCATCGGAATTTTCTTCTAAAGCAGTCCGTAGTTCTATTTCACCAGGAACAAGCCCAAAAGAATCAACCTCATGCACCTCTTTCCATTGCGCAAATCCTTCTTGGTAAGGCCCAGGGCTTTCATAGTTAGCTTCAACTAAATCTTCATGCTTACCAGATACAAAACTCTCTGCCTCTTGCAAAGCTCCCTTTAAGGCCTGGTTTGCATTATTAGCTTCTTGACCATTGGGGCGGCTAATAGATAAATAATTAAAAGTATGAACATCTCCTCCTAGAGAAAATGTGAAGTGAACGATTGCTCCGTGTTTATCAGAGCTTAATTCATGTCCGTATTCCGTTAATTTATCAGTAGTTGCCTCTCCTAGATATACGCTACTTTTATCAATCACAGCTCCCGGGAAGTTTTCCTTAAAGTAAGCAATCAACTCATCAACGGCGCCTTCTTTAATATTTTCAATATTCTTACGTGCTGACTCAGCCTGTGCTTCTGGTCCGCCTCCGCCATGCTCCTCAAGAGGAACCATTTCACCATCTTCTCCAGAAATAGCTTCTCCCTCTTCCCCTTCTGTTTCAAGAGCTGGGAAAGTAATAAAATCAACACGCTTTAAGCCACTATTTCGAACACTTTCTACACGGAGTTTATTATCACCTTCTACAGAAATAGAGATGCTTCTAAAGTTAGCAAAGTTAACATGATCAAGCGCTTTTTCCGCATCACGACCCGCTCCATCTTCAAGTAAGGCGAATTTGGTTCCATCTGGGATTTCACCAGTATTTAGCCTAATTTTTGGTTTGCCAGGACCTTCCATTTCCGCACGAAAGCTGAGTTTTCCATCTGTAAATCCGTAGGCGTCTAACATGCCAGTCACTCCTTCGCCGTAAGTCATTTCTGGGCCTCCTTCAATTGGAGTTTCTACAACTTCTGGGCTGGGGCCAGTTGCTTCATCTGGCTCTTCAGTAGGCTCCTCCGCTGTTGGAGGCTCAGTTTCATCTGGCTCTTCTCCTTGCCCTTCTTGTGCTGCAGCTCGTAAGTTTTCAAGAGTGAGCTCATTATTCATAATAGTCATAGTGAGCGGACCAACCGCGCCATCATCATTAAGGCCATGGAGCCTTTGGAAAGCGCGAATATTTGCGTCTGGATTAGCTTCGTTATATTGGCCTTCTGGTAGCATGTTTTGCAAGTGGCCTTGGATGGCCTCATCGTTATCTGCAAATATAGTTTGACCATCTGGGATATGAAGTGGTTCAGTCGCCGGGATTTCTCCTCCTAAATGTTGAATTTCCATCAAAGTATTCATTAACTGCGTTGTTTTTGGCCCAGCGGCTCCATCTACAGATAAACCATAGGCTTTTTGAATATCTCTAATATTCTGGTCAGGATTACTTCCTTCAAAGCCAAGCCCCGTAAGAGCGGCTTGCAATTCGGAATTTCCATCCGCAAAAAGTCCGCTTTCTGGAAGAGTAAGGCCTTCAAAAGGAGCAGCTTCAACAGGAGCCTCTGCTTGTTCAGTAGGTTCTTCTGGTTGTTCGGTAGGCTCCTCAGGCTGTTCAGTAGGTTCTTCTGGTTGTTCAGTAGGCTCCTCAGGTTGTTCGGTAGGTTCTTCTGGTTGTTCAGTAGGCTCCTCAGGCTGTTCGGTAGGTTCTTCTGGTTGTTCGGTAGGTTCCTCAGGTTGTTCGGTAGGTTCCTCAGGTTGTTCGGTAGGTTCCTCAGACAATTCTTCTTGGGCATCAATTTCATCATCAAAATCATCATCAAAATCATCCTCAGCCTCATCAGTTGGTGACATTGAATTTAGCTGAGCTTCTGCCTGTGTAGCCTTATTTGGCTCTCCTCGTAATTCCCAAACAAGCACGATTACAGCTAGTCGTACTTTATTAAAATCAGCTCCGGAATCTTTTCTTTCGATAGCCGCCCGCCCTTCGCCAAGGGCTGTCGTGAGCGCATCAGTAGCTGATAGCTCGCCGCCAGCACTAATAATACCTTTAGCTTCTATAAGAATAACTTCTAAAGCAGCTCTTTCTTCATCATTTAAATTTTCACCAAAGCGTTCATCTATATTGTCATGCAAGGATTGAAGCTCACCTGTAACCTCAGCGGCTTCAGTGTCATATGCATCTAAAATTGGTTGTAAATCTGCAGTAAGATCTTCTCCCAATTGAGAAACTGCCTTTTCAGCTGCTTTTGTTGCATCTTGAATTTCGCTTTCGTTATTTGTAAGAGCATCATCAAGATCGCTTAAGTGACCACCTAAAACGTCTTCCATTATTTGTAGAGTTGAAGCGTCCAAGTCAGTTCCTTCAACAGTAACATCAACTTCTTTTAAGGCTTCGGCCCGGGAGGATGCATCTGAAATTTGAGAAAGATTTATTTCTAAGTCTTTTTTAGCACTCGCGGCTGCTTCTTGGACTTGTGCCTCTAAGGCATCAGCTTCTTCTGCTGCATTTGGGTTTGCTAAATCCTCGACCGAATCTAAATGTGCTTGCAAAGCTTCATCATCGTCACGTTTTTCGCCAATATCTCCAGATGGACCTTCTGCTCCAAACTTTACCCAGCGATTTTCAGCAAATAAAAACATAATTATAATTTATCTAGTTCAGAAAGAATGCTATCGAGCTCTTCCTCTTCTTTATCTCCTTCAGATTTTTCCGCGGCCTTATAAGCATCCTTAGATGCTGTTCGAGAAATATGCTTAATCTTATCTAAGTGTTTTTGGCTTATTTCGATTTTTTCTTTTTCTAGATTAGAGAGGATTTCAGTTTTTTTTGCTTCAGCGGCCTCAATTGAGGCAATTACCTTAGCAATTTCTTCTGGTTTAAGTTTGTCTCCAATTCTTAAAAGACGCGCTCGAGTTGCCTCCGAGAGGAGCGTGGTTTGGGAGATGGCAGCTTTTAGCTTTGGATCCATTTTTTCTTTTTAATTTTTATTTCATATAATTATACCTTATTTTCAGGTTAATTTCAATGGGGAGTTGGGGCTTGCCACTTAATCCTCATTTAAGTACCGTAAGACTATGAAAAAGTGGTTCACAGACCTTGTTGGGGCCCCAATTATCCTACGAAAAACTCCGTTTAAAGTAGGGCGCATGTTAGAATTAGTTGTTGACCCTGAAAATGGGACCTTGGTGGCCTTAGTTACGGCTAGTCGTCAGGTGATTGCTCCTATTGATCTAGGGCCTTTTGATCTAGGGCGTTGGTTGGTTAGTGATCCGGATATCCTGCTTGAAATGGATGAGCTAATTCGCCTTAAAAGCATTCCCAAAGGCAAACGCCGCTTATTTGGGAAGCGTGTTGTTACCAAATCCGGAAAGTTTTTGGGACGCGTTTATGATATTGCTTTTGAAATGACTACTATTTCGCTGGCTCAGATTTTGGTTTCGCGCCGCTTTTTGCTGTTTTGGACACTAGAAAAACGAATCCTTTCTTTTAAGGATATTATCGAAATTACCGAAGAAGAAATTATTGTTAAAAATAGCTGTGCCTCTGCCAAACGAAAGGTATTGAAAAAAGCCCCGCTTAGAATATAAGCGAGGCTTTTGGGGGACAAAATAATCAATCCCACTGCTTTGGGGAATTTTTTACGTGGACGATATATCACCCGTTCCCGCGCCGCCGATAACAGTATTGACGATAGCGAAAGAAAGAAGAATAACGATGATACCAACGATAGCGTAAAGAAGAATCTTTTTCGCTTTTTGAACGTTTTCATCATTACCAGCAGAGGTGACATACAGAATACCTCCGTAGATGATCATGATCGTAGCAAGGAAACCTAAGAAGTACAGGAAGAAGTTAACAATCGTTCGAGCAAGAGTTCGGAAGCTTCCTTCACCACCAGTAGCTGAGGTGATGTTTTCAGGAGAATCTTCTGAAGAGATGAGCTGCGCTTCGGCAAAATCAATGCCAAAGTAGTTATAAGCTAGCAGCGCCACCGCGAGAAGCCCGAGGAAGATGCCAACTTGCTTGACCGTTGTCTTGGTAACGGATAGAGAACGCATAGCAGTGGAAGTTAAGGCTAATAAAATTACGTTTAGTAAATTATAATACATATGACCTCCCTGCACACTAAAAGGTATTGACACATTAATTTTTAAAACTATGAATAAAAGGATAAGCAAAAATTTAGACTTAATCTGGGGACGTGATGATTCCATGACCCATTTTAGTTCACACAGCTATTTATGGCGCGGCAAAAAAACTGTTTTGATTGATCCTGGCAGTTTTGCCCACCAATCAGAACTGGCTTCCCTTAGCCCAGATCTAATTATTGCCACTCATGAGCATTGGGATCATATTGCCGCCGCAGATTTTTTTCCTGAGGTTCCTAAATTTTGTCATCCTAAAGCACTAAAAGCTCTTAATCAGCCTGACTGGGCAGTGGTTTTGCCCGCGGGCCGGGGAGATAGACATAAATCTAAATTTGTAGCTACTTCTGACACAATTGAGGGCCTAGAAGTAATTTGGACGCCTGGCCATACTCGCGGCAGCATGTGTTTATATGAACCAAATGAGAAAATTTTATTTGCTGGAGATACCTTATTTGCTGATGGGGGAGTAGGTCGAATTTTTTACACTGGAAATCGTGAGGATTATATCCAGACATTAATTCGTCTTGTTGATTTAGCTAAAAAAAGAGGAGTGGCTATGATTTGCCCGGGACACGGTGATTTAGTTGAAGAGGAGCAGGCTTGTCTAGAGAGTTTGCGCGCGAGCTTGGGGGCACTCCAATAGCGGCATGTACATTAGCTTGACAGGTATAAAATGATTCCAGATAGCGCTAAATCAACATGTCAAACGTTTGGTACATGCCCACTTAGGCATACCCTAACTCGCCCGCGCGATCACCACTTCTTGCTCTAATTCTATGCCAAATTTTTCACGCACCGCGGATTTAGCTTTTTCCCCTAAGGCCAACAAATCGGCCGCGGTCCCCCCACCATCATTCATAAAAAAGTTCGCATGTTTTTCCGAGATTTTGGCGCCACCAATTTGGTGTCCTTTTAAGCCGCATTCATCAATTAATTTTCCGGCTGGCTGGTCGGACGAGGGGTTTTTAAAAAACGATCCGCCACTGCGTCCCGGCGGTTGTTTGTCAAAACGCGCCTCCAGGGTGTCCGGACACTCTGCAACAGGTTGACCAGAGTTTTTGTCTAGACACAATTTCACCCGCAAAACAATATCGTGAGTCTCTTTAACGCGGCTCCAGCGATAGGAAAAATCAAAATATTTTGGCCCGACTTCACGCACTCTCCGCGCGGCCAAATCATAGATCAAAGCCTCCTTAAAAACATCCTTCATTTCTGTTCCAAAACAACCCGCATTCCCCGCGGTTGCGCCACCAATAGTCCCAGGCAAACCAGCAAATGCCTCTAGCCCAGTTAAGCCGGCTTCACTCGCCGCTGTAATAATAGCTGGCCACTTAGCGCCAGCTTCTGCGATCACGCAATTTCCTTCCACATTCACTTTATTTGCCACTATCCGTATCACCAATCCCGGAAACCCTTCATCCAAAAACAAAACATTACTCCCCCCGCCAAACGCAAAAACAGGAGTATTAGAATCAGACGCTACGCTTAATAAATGCGGCAAATTATCAATTTCTTTAAGTTCATTAAAATACCGCGCTTCACCTCCCACTCCATAAGTACAGTATGGTTTCAAAGAGACATTAGTTTGGATAGTTGAAATTTCATCTAGATTCATACCTCATTGGTAAAGGAGTCAGGCCATAGTGTCAATAAGCTTGCGCTCAAAAAATAAATATGATTAGATTTGGGCGTCCCATTTTTCTGGGATTAATTCGCCGACATAGCTCAGTTGGTAGAGCAACAGTTTTGTAAACTGTGGGTCCTCGGTTCGAGCCCGAGTGTCGGCTCCACACGCAAAACGGAACAACGTTCCGATTTTGCGCTACCTTTACGCCGAATTTTAAATAAGCCAGCAAGGCTTGTCCCGCGGCGGAGCGGGGAGGATTGTGGTCAAGTTTTCAGATTAAAAAGTGCCCCCCCGGGTACTTTTTTCTCTGTAAAAAGGTTAAAACCACCTCGCGTCCGTCAAGTCTTGACAAATCACTGGTCTTCATATTTAATTTTCTCCCTATTTTAAGTAAAAAATAAAACTATGGCGCCAAGCAGACCAAAAGGCTCAGACGGAAGTGAATCAGAGGGATTAGTGAATCATCTAGCGGAACAAATGGCAGACAATTTAGTGCAGGTTCATGAATTACCTGACGGAAGAGCCGCCATGGAAATTTCCCTGCCTGATCCCAGGGCTTTGCAAATGCTTAGTTGGTTGAGGCAGGGTGGACGTATAGATATAGGTCCACCCGAAGAACGTTTAGCCAGAAAAGAGCGCCTTTTTGAACAATTAAGAAATATTGATGCACAAACAGTTATTACCTTGTCTCAAGAGTATTTCAGTACTTTCCCAGAACATCCAGGTATGGATTCTTTTGATTTAGCCGGCATAGATTCAGGAGTTTCTTTTTTAGCAAATTTGGAAAGTTATATTTTTGATCCGGATCGGATGGTGGCAATGTGTCGGGGAGTCCAAGACGCTGTTCGACGTATGGCAGAAATAATTGAAGGAGAAATAATTGTTTTAGAGGCTGGTTATGGTTTGGGTTATGTTGGGATGGCGGCGCTCGCTCTAAACGAGGAATTAGGCGATCGAGTTCGCGTAATTGG
>CAYWKJ010000029.1:0-14212 GCA_964459205.1 uncultured Candidatus Peribacteria bacterium
GCGGAACCGGAAGTATTCCAATGATTGTTAGTGGTGCTGGGCTTATTATCGTGGTTGGTGTTGTTCTTGATTTAATCCGTCAAGTAAACGCGCAACTACTCTCCCATCACTACGATAAATTCTCCTAAAAATCATTAAACAAACTCCCTATGGATCTCGTCCTTTTTGGCCGCCAGGGTTCTGGCAAAGGCACTCAAGGAAAGTTTTTTACGCAGCGTTACGGGCTTGTCCCTTTTGTAACGGGTGATGAACTTCGCAAACTAGCTGCTTCAGATTCTGAACTTGGCCGCAAAATTAAATCAATTATCGAAGCCGGGCACCTAGTCCCCAATGAAGTTGTGATGGAGATTATTGAAAACTTTATGAACAATTTAGAAGAAGGCAAATCTGTATTGTTTGATGGAATTCCGCGCAAAATGGAACAAGCTGAGAGCTTTAATGCTCTAATGAGTAAACTTGGCCGTCAATTTACTGGCGTTTTAATTGAAATTGGCGAAGAAACAGCTATTTTCAGATTAACTTCACGCCGCATGTGCGCTAAATGTAAGGCTATTTACCCAGCTAAATACGATAAAGAATCTTGTGAAGAATGTGGCGGCGAACTTGAAACTCGCCAAGATGACGCTAACATGGATGCCATTCGTACACGTTTAGATGCTTATGAAAACGAAACTGTCCCGGCAATTAATATGTACCGTGAAATGGATAAGATTATTGAATTTAATGGTGAACAAGAAATCGAAAAAGTTAATGAAGATGCTTTTGCTGTTTTGGATCCCCTTCTCAAGAATTAAATATGATTAAAACTCCTGCTGAAATTGAGTCCATGCGCCGTGGTGGCCACCTTTTAGCCACTATTTTGCGCGAACTGGGGACACTTGTTGAACCAGGAGCTACTCCGCTGGAGGTTGAATACCGAGCAGCTGAACTCTTTAAGCACCACCAAGTTGAACCCGGATTTAAAGGTTATAAGGGATTCCCTAATATCTGTTGTATTGCGGTTAATGATGCTCTGGTTCACGCTATACCAAATGAGCGCCCCTTTGAACGTGGTGATCTGGTAAAAATCGACTGTGGACTAATTTTAGATGACCTCTACACCGACGCTGCCATCAGCGTGGTCCCCGGCGGTGAAGAAGCAGCCAGTGATACTACTAAAAAACTAATGAAAGTCACCAAAAAGGCTCTTAATTTAGCTATTCGCGAGGTTAAACCTGGTGCTAAAACCGGAGATTTGAGTTTTGTGATTCAAAAAACTGTTGAAAATGCTGGCTTTTCCATTGTGCGCGAACTCACAGGCCACGGATTAGGATATGCCCTCCACGAAGAACCAACTATTTTTAATTTTGGGAAAAAAGGTTCAGGAACCGCTCTTAAACCTGGCATGACCTTTGCGATTGAACCAATTGTAGCGGCTGGTGAAAGATTTATTCATACTTTAGATGACCGCTGGACCATTGCCACCCGCGATGGCTCCTGGGGCTGCCAATTTGAACATACCGTACTGGTCACAGAAAATGGGCATGAAATCCTCACTATGGTAAACTGACCGCATGCAACTCCTCCCAAAAAAACCAGCCATGACTATCATTGAAGTCATTATTGCAATGACGGTTTTTGTGATCCTGGCCACTTCTGGAATTATGCTGCTTGGTGAAGTTTCCAAAATCAGCCAAGAGGTTGAAATGAGGGAATATCTCTACACTGAAATGCAAGCCGTACTCGAAAGAATGTCTAAAACAATTCAAGATTCAGCTATTGATTACGAGGAATACTACAGCTGGACCACAGGGGCTACAACTTATGCTGAAAGCTATGGTGATTATCACGCGGCTTTTTTTAATGGGTCCCTAGAAACTGGCAAAAATCCATATGATGGTTCTGACTCCCCACTTCATGCCAATGCCTTATGTAACGACGGAACGCCCACTTGCTCCAGTAATCTTTTATTTCATCAGGTAGAAGCGCTTTATCTTATTGACGGCTCTGGCACTGAACGAACTTTCTTTGTAAAAGAAAAAGATACTGACGCCGATGCTATTGCCATGGTTGAAATGCAGGGTTATGACAATCAAACAGTAGATGGACTAATTGATGCCTGGGAATGCACTAGCATATACACCTGTAGCGCCACCCATGGAGTCACTGGCTATGATGTTCCTAATGTTAATGATCTATTGGAAACCGATGGACGTGATAATGATGATTTTGTCCCAATTACCCCAACTAATATCTCCATTGATGAGCTTTATTTTTATCTCTCCCCTATTGAAGACCCGTATAAAGCCTTTGCCGAAGATGACTCCGCTATCTTTGAAAGTGTCCAAGTCCAACCAAAAGTAACAATTGTAGTAACAGCCAGCTATATAACCGCGGGCATGGATGGACCTTCAATCACCCTCCAAACCACCATTGGAACTGGTGTTTACAACAAAATTGCTACTGCTAGTAGTTCTTAATTTCAGCTATCCCAATTAGACCAATTAAACTTGACCTTTTGGTGTGTTTATCGTACAATATTCACCTTTGGTTCCTAGCCAGGTCCCATCGCATAAGGGTGAGTGCCTGGTTGATTCCAAGGCGCTTGTCCTTTCATATCTTCCCTCAGCTCAAGGAGGCCGCCATGGCCACCAAGAAATTCCGCCGCCACCTCATCTACTTCTGGATCACCATCCTGATCATCGGAGGAGCATGCGGTTTGTGCATCGGCAACGACTGGTACATCTCCATGTGGGAGTTCTACCTCGAGGTTCCCATGTGAAAGACAGGCGAGTCCGCCTCCGACCACCATATCGGAGGCTTCGCTTATCTACTTTTTTGTAAAAACTTTCAATTTTTTTTGACAAAATCTACCCACTAACCTGTTGATAACCCCTGACAGCCCTTTTAACTTTGTTTGCAAAAAACTCTTGCTTCCCCCTACCTGATCCTGTAGAATCCTATCGCTTTAACAGGAGTCTATGGCAAAACAAGTAATTCAAGTTGACGGAATAGTGGTCGAGTGTCTACCAAATACAACCTTCCGGGTCCAACTAAATGATCCGGATTATCCAAGCGACCACACACTTCTTTGTCACCTGTCTGGAAAAATGCGCATTAATTACATCCGCATTATCCCTGGTGACCACGTCACAATTGAATTAACTCCTTATGACCTTTCTAAGGGTCGAATTGTTTACCGCCACAAAAAACCACCTGTTAGAAAGGAAGCTACTGAAGAGGAAGCCTCCCCTGAAACCGCTGAAACTCCCGAATCAACAGAGGGGGCACCGGATACAGACAAGGTCGAAGAAACTCCTTCTGAAGAGCCTAAAGAATCCTAAACCTACAACTCCCATGAAAGTACGCGCCAGTGTTAAAAAAATCTGTGAAAAATGCCAAGTGATAAGACGTCGCAAAGTAATCCGTGTCATCTGCCGTTCTAAAAAAAGACATAATCAACGACAAGGTTAACCACTATTTATATGCTTCGTATTGCTGGAGTCACTCTACCTGACAAAAAACGTGTTGAGATCGGCCTTACTTACATCTACGGCATTGGTCGTAATATAAGTAAAAAACTATTAAACGATCTTAATATTAATTTGGACACTAAAATTAAAGATCTCAGTGAAGCTGATCAAAAAAAGCTTCGTGAGGCTATTGAAAAGCTCCCAACTGAGGGAGACCTACGCCGAAAGAAAACTTTAGACATCAAGCGTCTACAAGATATCGGTTCTTACCGAGGTTACCGCCATCGCCGCAAGCTTCCTTCCCGCGGTCAAAAAACCCAAACTAACGCTCGTACCCTTCGTGGTAGAAAGAAAGTTGGGGTGGGTAGTGGTAAACGCAAAGATACCAAGAAATAATCTTAAAACTCCTTATTAACTTTTATTATGGCTGACAAGAAAAACGCCAAAGTCACTAAGAAAAAAACGAATCGCAAGCGTCGAAATATCCTTGAAGGACGCGCTAATATCCACGCTGGATTCAACAACACTATCGTTACCATCGCTGAGCCGAATGGTGATGTTATTGCTTGGAGCACTGCTGGAGCAAGTGGTTTTAAGGGAAGCAAAAAATCAACCCCTTACGCTGCTCAAGTTGCCGCCGAAAACGCCTGTGAAAAAGCTAAAGCCTTTGGAATGGAACGTGTTCATGTCCAAGTTAAAGGAATTGGTAATGGCCGCGAACAAGCTATCCGCGGACTTATCGCTGGTGGACTCGAAATTCTCTCTATTAGTGATGTGACTCCTCTTCCTCACAACGGTTGCCGCAAGCGCCGTACTCGAAGAGTTTAATATAACCCTACTTTAATAATGTCTCGATATATTGGCCCTCGCGCCAGACACTGCCGTCGCTTTGGCACCAACATCTACGGATCTGACAAGTTTGATAAAATTCTTGGCAAAAGAAGCTATCCACCAGGGATGCATGGCCAAGGAAGATTTAAAAAGAAATCTGAATACGCCAAACAATTAGCCGCTAAACAAGTTGCGCGCTTTATGTTTGGAGTAAGTGAAAAACAATTTATTCGTTATTATAAAAAAGCTGATCGCAGCCAAGAAGTTACCGGACAACAACTACTTAGACTTCTTGAGCTACGTTTAGATAATGTGCTTTATCGCGCTGGCTTTGGATTAACTCGCGCTCAGACCCGCCAGATGATAAATCACGGACTTATTAATTTGAACGGATCTCGAGTGACAATTCCTTCGATCCAAGTTCGCATTGGAGACAAAATCCAAGTTCGCAAAAAAAACGCGGACAGTCCCCTCTTTGCCGACGTTAAAGGAGGCAAAATAAAAATTAAGCCACCAGCTTGGCTTAAATCCGACCCCAAATCCCTCACTATTGAGGTTCTTTCCATTCCAGAAAAAGATGAGCTCGAACAAAGCATCGACAGTCAGCTCATCGTGGAATTCTATTCTAAGTAACCCCTAAAAAATGCACATCATCCAAGAAGAAATCGGTCTCCCCAAAATTACCCCAGAAGTAATTGGAGATAACCACGTGATCTTCACCATTGCACCTCTCCCTCCAGGGTACGGAATGACACTTGGTAACGCTTTACGTCGCGTTCTCCTTTCATCTCTACCAGGAGCTGCCGTTGCTGCTGTTAAAATTAAAGGAATTTCCCACGAATATAGTACTATTAAAGGGGTTAAAGACAGTGTTTTAGATATCCTTTTAAACCTTAAACAACTCGAACTTAAAAAAGAGACCAAAGACCGCGGCACAATTAAACTCAAAAAATCTGGACCCGGTGAAGTTTTGGCTAAGCACCTAGAATGTCCTAGTGATATTGCGGTACTAAACCCTGATCTTTACATTACTAGTCTCGACACCAAATCTGCTTCTATTGAAATGGAAATCTTTGTTGATAAAGGTGTGGGCTACATGCCAGTTCAACTACAAAAAACTGATGAAGCTGGGCTTATCCAAGTTGATGCCAACTTCTCTCCTCTTAAAAAAATCCGTTACGACGTTGAATACACTCGTGTTGGTCAAATGACTAACCTTGATAAGCTTACGCTAGAATTACAAACTAATGGTGCGATTGACCCAGAAGATGCTCTTAAATTTTCTGCTAATATCCTTAAATCCTATTACGGTTTATTTGATATGGACGAGATCCCAGTCGAAAGCGACTTTATCTCTGACTACAACCAAATCGTAGCCAAGGCTTCAGAGGAAGAAGCAAGCACTCCTGCTCAAGAATCTTATACCCCGATTGAAATTCTTGGTCTTTCGCCGCGAACTTTAAACTCTCTTATCAACGGTGGCATTGGCTCTATTGAGCAACTTGTAAAATGCACCGAAGGTAAGCTTGCTAACTTCCGCGGATTCGGTAAAAAAGCGCTTAACGAAGTAAAAGACGCCCTTGCAAGCCGTGAGCTTACTCTTTCTTCCGACGACGCTACCGAAGAAGCTTAAATCTATTATAAACCTTAAAGGTAAACCATGAGACACCGTACTAAACACCGATCATTCAACCGCCAAAAGGATCATCAAAAAGCAATGATTAAAAACTTAATTACTTCGATCCTTCTCTACGAAAAAGTAAAAACTACTGAGGCTAAAGCCAAAGCAATTGCCCCGCACGTAGAAAAAATTATTACTCTTGCTCGTGCTGTTGATAGTGGCAAAAAGCCAAAAATGAATGGCATTCGCGAGATTAACAAGACAGTTTTCGATGAAAAAGCTTCTCGCAAGCTACTCGAAGAAATTGCTCCCCGCTATACTGATCGATCATCTGGTTTTACTCGTATTACTCACCTTGGACCACGCGCTGGCGATGCCGCGCCCATGGTTCAAATTGAACTCGTTTAATCTAAACTTATCCTAAAATGAAGCTTACGAAAGCCGCTAAACATACTGACTTTACTGCCAAATGGTATCTAGTAGATGCCTCAAACATCGTACTAGGAAAACTTGCTACTGAAATTGCTAAAACCTTACGTGGCAAAGAAAAACCTTGTTTTTCCCATCATGTAGACTGTGGCGACCACGTGGTAGTAATCAACGCTGAAAAAATTGCCCTAACAGGAGCAAAATTAGATCAAAAAATGTACCGCCGTCACAGTGGATACCTTGGAAATCTAAAAGAAACCCCTGCTAAAGACGTAATTAAGAAAAATCCTACTCGTTTGCTAGAAGAGGCTATCTCTGGAATGCTTCCTAAAAACAAGCTCCGCAAACGATTCATGGCTAAACTTCACCTTTATGCCGGTCCTGACCACAAGCACACCGGTCAAAATCCTGAACCACTTAACATTTAATGACCATGTCAGACGAAAAAAAACTCACCTTCTCCGGAAAATATTTCTACGCTAACGGAAAAAGAAAAAGTGCCATTGCTCGCGTTCGACTTTATGAAAAAGGACAAGGCCGCATCACAATTAACGAAAAACCCTACCGCACGTATTTAACAATCACCGAGACTTACGAAATTGTTAAAACTCCGCTGCTTTTAACCGACCATCTCAAAGATTTTGATATTTCCGCCGTGGTAACAGGTGGAGGATCACACGCTCAAGCCGAAGCTGTTCGCCATGGTATTGCCAAAGCTTTAGTGGAATTTGATCCTGAATTACGCGGAACACTTAAAAAAGCTGGCTTACTTACTCGTGACTCTCGTTCTAAAGAACGTAAGAAATACGGTCTTAAGAAAGCTCGTCGCGCTCCACAATTCAGCAAACGTTAAAATCCCCGCAACAATCTACATAACACAACGCTTTACTAAGCCGCTCTTTTCGTAAAAGGCTCCACACGCCTAAGATCGTCTCTGTCAAGTCCTACCCGAGAGTTAGCATAATCAACATGAGGCTGGCAACGCGGCTTTTCCGTGTCCACATCCGGATAACTAGCCAATCCACAAGCCTCTCCTAAACCAGGATTGGGCATTAAACAACCTTGCATCCATCTTTGCAAATTACAATAAACTCCAGACGCTTCATCTCCTAAAAAATGATCACATTCTGCACAATCACTACGAGAAGTTCTTGAATTAACTCTAATTAAATAACGCCAGGGATCTGGCTCTTGCCAATGTAAGCTAGGCTCCCCCACAGGGAGATCACTGGTACTAAATGCCATAAAAAAGGGGTGAATGAATTGGAAAGCATTATATTATACCTAAACAAAGAAGACAAATAACAAAAATTACCTTAAAATACACCCATGCGCTTTGATGTCCTTACAATTTTTCCATCGTTTTTCGAAGAAAACCCTTATTTTAAGTACAGCATCCTTGGTGAAGCTGCTAAAGAAGGTCAAATTGAGGTGTACACCCACGATATCCGCGATTACTCCGAAGACAAGCACAAAAAGGTCGATGACACGCCTTATGGGGGCGGCGCCGGAATGGTTATGACTTGCCAACCCTTATTCGCCGCCATTGAAAGCGTTAAAGCCAAAAATCCAAAGGCTCCAGTTGTATTTCTTACCCCCCAAGGCGAAACTTGGACTCAACCACGCGCCGAAGAGTTCGCCACCAACTCCAAAAAAGGACTTATTTTATTATGCGGCCGCTATGAAGGAATTGATCAACGCGTCCGTGACACATTAGTCGACCACGAAATCTCCATTGGCGATTATGTCTTAACAGGAGGAGAGTTAGCGGCCATGACTTTAATTGACTCCATAACTCGTCTTATCCCTGGCGTCTTAGGCAATGAAGACTCCCCCGAAGAAGATTCCTTTTGCGCTAAATTTGATCGCAAAAAAGAATACCCTCATTACACTAAACCCGAAATATTTCGGGACATGAAAGTCCCAGATGTTTTACTGTCTGGACACCACGCCAACATTGAAGCCTGGCGTCGCGATAACCTTAAATAACCCATTTAACCCTCCCTAATATGCATTCTTTTTTATACGGACTTATAGAATTATTCTTTTTTCTTGGATTTTGGGCGGGCCTAGGTTATTTAATCTACCTTTTTTTCAGCAAACGCAAGCAAATCACCAGCACTGAACTCAAAAAAGTAGCCTTCCCTAAAAAAATGGGCTGGACCATTGGAGTAGTTGTTTTAGCTTACAATGTTTTTCTTTACGAAGTCTTTCAATCAAACGGAACCATTCCAGGCATTGGCTGGGGCCTTTTTATTATGGCTACCCTAGGAGCATTACTATTTGCCTTCCCATCTAAAAAACGCACTTCTTTAGCCTACACCTTAACTATCTTGGGTAGCATTTCCGGTTTAGCTGGAGCCCTACAAGCCAATGAATTCATACAATCCTTTAACCTAGCAGTGACTCAATTAAGCCTGCTTGGATTATTACTACTTTATATATTACCTGGGGTTCAATGGGAGGGACTGTGGATTCTAAAATCTATCTGGCACAGCATCTTACAGGGCATTAGACATGTACTTGTGCTTTTTAAGCTATCTTTTAAACTCAAAAACGCTCCCAGCAATAAAATAGTCCACACCCTAAAGACTATTTTTATCACTCTGGTTCTACTTTTAATCTTTGCCTCGCTACTTTCACAAGCAGACCCAATTTTTGACAAATTAATTGCTGAAATAAAAGAAGAAGCTGCTACTCGCACTTTCTTTTCATTATTAATTTCCGCAGGCTTACTTTTTATTCTAAGCCTTCAAACAAAAACCTCCAAAACCTCCCCCAAATTCAAATTATTTAATTTTTATGACGTTGCGATCCCAGTTTTAGCTATTGAATTACTTTTCTTATTTTTTCTATTCATCCAAGGCAAATACCTTTTTGGTTCACACGAAGCCATTACAAATTTTGATATTACTTATTCCGATTACGTCCGCAAAGGGTTTACAGAATTGCTTACCACCACGTTCTTAGGCGGCATTATTGCATACTTAATAATACTTAAGGCAAAAACCTCCAAACAGCATAGATTCCTCAGGGGACTTAATGTGATTTTGGTTATTGAATTAATGGCCCTGCTAGGCTCCGCTCTTAAACGAGATCTATTATATGTTGAAGCTTATGGGCTAACTCGCGTTCGACTTATCGGCGGTATTTTCTTAGTCTGGCTCGCTGCTACCCTTATCATGCTTTTGGTCACTAACTTAAGCAAAAAACTACAAGAAAAACAGCTCTTTCTCGGAGTATTTATTATAAGTATTGCTACGCTTGTGTACTTAAACGCCTTTAACATGGATCATAAAATTGCCACGACTGAACCTCCTGAAGGGCAACGCACTGATTATTTTTATATCTCCAGTTTATCTGTCGACGCAGTTGAGGGCTGGGGTCATATTATTCAAGATATGAGTATTGAATTTGATATTATAATGAATCAACCAACCTTAACCGATGAACAAAAAACACTTTTATCTGACATTCGGTTAGCCCTTACTAATATTCAAGATAAACGAATACAACTAGAGGATAAATTTGGTGACTTAGAGACTTTTGAAGCTAAATTTGAGACAGAAATACCAGAAGACAATTACTATGCCTACTATGACAACACCCGAACTTACAATGAATGGCAGCGCGACCGACTCGAAGCAGAGCGTCACTGGACAAGCTGGAACTGGGGCCAGCAAAACAGCTACACTTACATGCAAACCTACAGTGAATTATTTAGTAATCAAGTAGATTGCTTATTAAACTCTATTGCAAACTATCAGATAGACTATTTAATTAATTTAGAAGATGAACTATGGGACCGGATTTATGATTACGAATATCCCTTTGTTGCCATTCAACATCCATATTACGAAGATTTAAGCAGCACTCTACATCGTGCTTTCGACGAAGAAGGCATTGTCTGGGATGAAGATCTTTATTACGGCAAAGGATATATTGATCTTGAAAATCTGACTCCTGAGCAAGCTACTGCCTTAGCTCAGCTTCAAGCCGCCCGGCAAGCACAATCATGTTCTAACTAAGCCCTCCCTATGCATCGCCGCACAGAGCAACAACTTTATCGCCGTTTTAAAACCCGCGGCAATGGTCTATCTGAAGACCAAGCAAAACGCCTTTTAAAAGAACACGGACCCAATACTTTTGCCACTAAAAAGAAAAAGCCACTCATTGTCTCATTTTTGGAGGAATTCACTGATTTAATGGTGATTATTCTTATTTTAGCGGCCTTAATTGCCGGAATTGCTGGTGAAACCGCGGACGCAGCCGTAATTTTATTCATTGTAGTCCTAAACGCCACCATTGGATTTTTTCAAAAATACAAAGCCGAAAAAGCACTCGAAGCTCTCAAAAACATGCTTGCCCCACACGCTAAGATAATTCGTGGTGGTAAAACCATGGAAATACCCGCTTCTAAGCTTGTCCCGGGCGATATTATTATCCTAGCCGAAGGTGATTCAGTCCCAGCCGATGCCCGGCTTTTAGAAATAAGCGAACTTTATATTGATGAATCCGCTTTAACTGGCGAATCTGTCCCAGTTCTCAAAATAACCGAGGCTATCAACAAAAAAGAACTTCACTTAGATGAACACGAAAACATTTGTTTTATGGGAACTGCAGTCACGCATGGAACTGGAAAAGCCCTTGTTATTCGCACTGGCGAACAAACCGAATTTGGTAAAATCGCTAACCTCACTCGCACTACCCAAAAAGACAAAAGTCCACTTCAAAAAGAACTGCACAAAATTGGGGTTTTTGTTGGAAAAATCACGCTTGTAATATCTGGCCTTCTTCTGTTAGCGGGCTGGATTTGGCAAGGAAAACCATTTGCCGAAACTTTTCTATTTGCAACGTCAGTCGCTGTGGCCGCGGTACCAGAAGGCCTACCTGCCACTATTACCATTGCTCTCGCTATCGGAGTTCAACGCCTCGCCAAGCAACGTTCTATTATGAAAAAACTATCCTCCGTAGAAACTCTTGGCTCAACCACTGTAATTTGCTCCGACAAAACCGGCACCCTAACGCGCAATCAAATGACCGTGGTCGAAATACTTACAGACAACCACGCTTTCCCAGTAACTGGCAAAGGTTATAAACCAAAGGGCGAATGGGAAACCACTCGCCCGGCCTCGGAAATTCAAACCTTATGTGAAGTAGCCTGTTTATGCAATAACGCTAAACTATCTCGCTCTCGCAAATCTTGGAAAATAATTGGTGACCCTACCGAAGGCTGCCTGCTTGTGGCTGCTTCCAAAACCAAATTTACCCCCAAATCAATTCTAAAAAACTTTAAACGCCTTCATGAGCTCCCTTTCGATTCCACCCGTAAAATGATGACTACGATTGATCAAAACAGAACCACCAAAGAAATTCACGCCCACTTAAAAGGAGCTCCAGATGAAGTTCTTAAAATCTGTACTCATATTTACGAAAATGGTCGCCGCATCAAACTCACTCCTAAAAAACGTAAAGAAATCCTCGCCAAAAACAAACAAATGGCCGAAAAAGCACTTCGTGTTTTAGCCTTTGCCGAACGATCTTTAGATGGACACGGCATCCCCCGTGGCAAAAAACAATACTCCAAAGCCTTAGTTGAAAAAGAAATGACCTTTATTGGTTTAATGGGCATGATTGACCCCGCGCGTAAAGAGGTTTACAGCGCCGTTGAAATGGCTAAAAAAGCCGGAATTGAAATGTATATGATTACTGGCGATTACGGTATTACCGCCGCGGCTATTGCCAAAGAAATCGGCATGGTTAGAGATGATGTTTTAATTGTCACCGGCGCTGACCTTGAGCACATTACCGACAAAAAACTACAAAAACTATTCCGCGAAAACCAGGGCAACATGGTTTTTGCTCGAGTTAGCCCAGAGCATAAACTCAAAATCATCCGCGCCCTTAAACACCGTGGTGAAATCGTCGCCATGACTGGTGATGGGGTCAACGATGCTCCGGCCTTAAAACGAGCCGATATTGGAGTCGCTATGGGCATTACTGGCACCGATGTATCCAAAGAGGCCGCTGACATGATCCTCACCGACGACAGCTTTGGCACCATTGTAAAAGCTGTGAAAGAAGGTCGCACTATTTATGAAAACCTCAAGAAATTTGTTTTCTATATTTTCTCCTGTAATATCGGTGAATTAGTAACTGTTTTTACGGCAATTCTGCTCGGAATCCCGGCCCCATTAACGGCAATTTTAATCCTGGCTGTAGACCTCGGAACAGACGTCTTGCCGGCCATTGCGCTCGGCGTCGACCCACCCGAACCTGGCATTATGGAAAAACCACCTCGCCCGCGCAATGAACATCTAATACGCCGTGGTTTTGTTCTTCATTTTGCTTACCTTGGTATAGCAATTGGAATCATTGTTACCACTGCTTATTTTTGGATGCTACATCGCTATGGCTGGACCTGGGGAGATGCCCTTTCCCACGACAGTCTAACTTACCTCAAAGCCTCCACAGCGGCCTTTACTATTCTAGTTATGATTCAAATGTTTAATGCCTTTAATTCTCGCAGCCTCAAGCAGTCCATTTTCAAATTAGGACTTTTTACTAATCGCTGGCTTATTGGTGCTATTTGTATTTCTATTGCCACGCTTATCGCATTTGTAGAAATCCCAACTTTCCAAAAATTCCTCCACACCACCCATTTAACGTTAAATGAATGGCTAATTCTCGCTGCCTTTTCTTTTGCAATTTTAATTCTTGAAGAATGCCGCAAACTGATCCTAAATACCTCCGCGTCAAAGTAATCCCCAAGAGTCCTCAGTCTAAATTAGTAGAAGAAATGGCTGATGGCACTTTAAAAATCCGCATCGCCGCTCCTCCAGAAAAAGGTAAAGCCAACCTAGAATTAATCAAATTTTTAAGCCAACACTTCGACTATCCCAAAAATCAAATAAGAATTGTTAGCGGTAAAAACGATCCCCTAAAACTAATAAAACTCGGATGAATAACCTACATGCCAAAAAATCACTTGGCCAAAACTTCCTTAAACACCGCGGCACACTTAATAAGATTATAACTGCCGCCAACCTACAACCAACAGACCATATTATAGAAATTGGCCCTGGCAAAGGAGTTCTCACAGCAGAACTTATTAAACATGCCGCCCAAGTCACGACCATTGAATTAGACGATCGCCTCATCCCTTTTCTCAATGAAAAATTCTCTGAAGAATCCAATTTAAAAATCCTTCACCAAGACGCGCTTAAATTTACTCCACCCAAAACTCCATACAAGCTCGTAGCCAACATCCCCTACTACATCACCTCCCCGATAATTAACCATTTTTTACGTGAACAGCCCCTTTCTCAACGCCCGCAAACACTCACTCTCTTAGTCCAAAAGGAAGTAGCCCAAAAAATCTGCGCTAAACCTGGAAATCTAAGTATTTTAGCTCTTCAAGCGCAACTATTTGGAACCCCTAAAATCATAACCAAAGTTCCTCCTTCACATTTTTCCCCAGCCCCAAAAGTAGATTCTGCAATTTTACAAATTAACATCTATCAAAAACCACTAATTAACGATTCCGATATCCCTAAATTCTTTGACCTTATTCACCGCGGATTTGCTCACAAGCGCAAAAAACTAATTCGTAATCTCAACATGCCAATCGAAACTTTTAAAAAACTCAAACTATCCGAAAACATTCGCGCCGAAGCACTCACCTTAGAAGATTGGATCGCTACGCTGCGATCGGAAGGCTAAATTGAAAAACCTTACGCATACCTTCCTTCATACACAAAGGAACTTGTGATCGTTCAATTAACGTAACCTCACTTCCAGGATTTTTTTGAACCCATCTTTCTTGTTCCGCACGATAATGATAAGAGCTAATCTCCCCTCCAGAAATATCAATAATTTC
>CAYWKJ010000030.1:0-13815 GCA_964459205.1 uncultured Candidatus Peribacteria bacterium
TACTCCTTAGCGTAAGCTTTTTTGCGGCACTGATCTAAAAGGCCACCCATGGTTTGATGTTTCTGAT
Source organism: uncultured Candidatus Peribacteria bacterium (assembly GCA_964459205.1). Lineage (GTDB taxonomy): Bacteria > Patescibacteriota > Gracilibacteria > UBA1369 > UBA12473 > JABJMC01. The sequence goes on from CAYWKJ010000030.1 coordinate 68, forward strand.
TGTTCTTCTGATGTTGGTGGTGTTTAAGCTGAAGCGCTGGTTGTAGAAGGACTTTTAATCCAGGGTAATGCGCAGAGAAAAGTCTGGAAGTTTCCTTAAAGGAGCGTCCCGCGAAGCGAGAAAGGTTCTAATTTGATCATGTATCAAATTAGGTTCTTCTAACGACTGTAGGAAAGCTTTAAGCTTTTCTCTGTTTGGTTATCTGGGATTTTACTTGCAATAATCACTGTTTTTCAGTAAAATTTTTGTTGTGAAAATTTAATCCTTAAAATAATTCCTAAATGAAGCGGGCACAAAAGAAAAAAGTTATTAAAAAGCATTCCACTCACGACAGTGATACCGGGTCCCCACAGGTTCAAATCGCGATTCTTTCTGAAAAAATCGCTCAACTTACAGAACACTTAAAGACGCACAAAAAAGACAACAGCTCTCGACGCGGATTGCTTGGAATGGTTGGCCAAAGACGCAAGCTTCTGAATTATTTGAAAGGACGTGACCCGGAAAGTTACGAAAAGCTCGTTTCAAAATTGAAAATTCGTACTGCTAAGTAAGAGAGCGGCCGCCTAAAGCGGCCCTTTTTGATTATTTATTAATCCTCTTGGACCTCGTGTTGGCGCCAAGTCACAGGCTATCTCTACCGGAGATCAACCTGAAACTTGTCACTAAGACCGGGAAAAAGGGGAAACCCTTTAACCCTTATTTTATGTCTAACGCAAAACGCGTGGAATGCGACCTCGCTGGTCGTAAACTGGTCTTTGAGACCGGTGTGCTTGCTAAGCAGGCGCATGGTTCAGTTACAGTTCGCCTTGGCGACTCAATGGTTTTGGCTACCGCCACCATGAACCTCAAACCAAAAGACACTGTCGCTTGGTTCCCTTTAACCGTAGATTTCGAAGAAAAGTTCTACGCTGCCGGGAAAATAAAAGGTAGCCGTTTTATTAAACGTGAAGGTCGCCCATCTGAGAACGCTGTTTTAGTTTCTCGTATGATTGATCGTCCAATGCGTCCGCTTTTCCCCAAGGGAATGACCAATGACGTTCAGTTGATTGTATCTTCTTTGTCCGCTGACATGGTGACTCCACCAGATGCCCTTGGTATTACTGCGGCCTCTACTGCACTTATGCTTTCTGGAATTCCTTTTGAAGGACCAGTGGCAGGTGTTCGTATTGGTTACGTTGCCTTAGAAGAAGGTGGGCAAGAGCAGTTAGTAATCAATCCAAGTTACGAACAAATTGAAAATGGTCGCCTCAATCTTATGGTAGCTGGTAAAAAAGATGCCATTACTATGGTTGAAGCCGGTTGTAATGAGGTATCTGAGGAGGTTTTACTGCAAGCTCTTGAAATGGCCCAAGTTGAAATCAATAAAATCTGTGAAATGCAGATTCAGTTTGCGCAGGAGGTTGGAGTTACTCCAAAAGAGCCTTCATTTATGAAGAAAAACGAAGCTGCTGAAACCGCAGTTGACGCCATTATTACCCGCGAAATGCTTGATGGGATTAAAGGCGCTGGTAAAAAAGAAATCAAAGCTAAGTTTGCTGAGCTCGAAGAAAAGCTATTTTTATGCTATGCCGAGCAACTTGAGGCTGAAGAGTACTCAAAAGGTGATCTAGCCGAAATTTTGAACGATCGGTTTGAGGTAGTACTCCGCGATAATATTCTAAACAAGGAAGAACGTATTGATGGTCGAAAACTTGATGAAATTCGTCCCATTGAAATTAAATTAGATCTGTTACCGCGTCCGCATGGTTCAGCTCTTTTCCAACGTGGCGAAACTCAATCACTTACAATTACAACTCTTGGCGCGCCAGGAGCTGCCCAAATTGTAGATACTATGGATACTGACGTTACTAAGCGTTACCTTCATCACTATAACTTCCCGCCTTACTCAGTTGGGGAGTGTAAGTTCTTACGTGGCCCATCTCGCCGCGATATTGGGCATGGTGATTTAGGAGAACGATCTTTGATTCCAATGTTGCCTGATAAGGAGGATTTCCCTTATACAATCATGTGTGTTTCCGAAATTGTAACCTGTAATGGTTCGAGTTCGATGGCCGCAGTTTGTGGTTCGACTTTGTCGCTAATGGCGGCTGGTGTCCCACTTAAAAAACCGGTTGCTGGCATTGCCATGGGTCTAATTGTTAAGGATAAAGCAGATGCTTCCGCTGGATACAAGATTCTCACTGATATCCAGGGAATGGAGGATTTTGCTGGAGATATGGATTTCAAAGTTACTGGTACCCGTGATGGTATCAATGCTTTGCAGATGGATATTAAGGCCAAGGGTCTTTCAATCAACATCATGAGAGAAGCGCTTACTAAAGCTCAAGAAGCTCGTTTCTTCTTACTTGATGAAATGGCCAAAGCGATTCCAGAGCCACGTGCTGAACTTTCCAAATACGCACCACTTATTATTACTATCCAAATCCATCCTGACCAGATTCGTGAAGTTATTGGTAAGGGTGGTGAAACCATTCAAAAGATTACTGGCGAATGTGGAGTGGAAATGGATATTGAGGATGACGGCTTGGTAATGATTACTGCCCCAGATCAAGAAAGTGGGCAAAAAGCTCATGACTGGGTTAATCAAATTACTTACATTCCAAAAGCTGGCGAAGAGTTTGAAGGAGAAGTTGTAAAAATCATGGATTTCGGAGCTTTCGTAGAATTCCTGCCTGGAAAAGACGGTCTTGTTCATATTTCTGAACTTGAGCATCGACGTGTTGAAAAGGTAGAAGATGTAGTTAAACTTGGCGACAAAGTTAAGGTTAAACTTATGGAAGTTGATAGCCAAGGTCGCTATAATTTATCTCGAAAAGCACTATTGCCTCGACCAGAACGCCCAGCTGGCCCACCTCGTGGTGATCGCCCGGGAGGGCCTAAACCTGGTGGCCCACGCCCAGGTGGACCAAAACCGCCACCTGCTGGTCCGCGCCCACCGCAAGGCCCACCACCAGCTGCGCCTCCACCGGCACCGGCCCCACCAGCCGCTGATCCATCAGATCCTGCTGGTCCGCCGTTGGCTTAAAGCTCGTTAATTCGATGAGCCGCAATATCTTTAGAAGGCATGCCAAAATTGGAGTACAAGAAAAGTTCTCCAGATTTGGTGACAAAAGCATCTAAATCACCCATGCCATCTTCTCCGATTATTAGGGGGATTCCATCAGTGCTTGTGAAGGTGATCGGAGTCATTTCTTTTGACCAAGTTATTCCATCTTTGGAGACGGCTACCGCCTGCTTTTCTAGCAAATAAGTGGCGTACATCAAATATTGGCCTTCATAGTAAACCACGGCTGGATCATGCCAGTCTTTAAACAGTACTTCAGGTTCACCCCAGTTTAATCCATCTGGTGAAGTCGTAACCATAATGTCGCTGGGGCCGTTATCTCCCACAAAATTTGCCGTCAAAATCCCTACATAAGTTCCTTCTTGATTTATAAAAAATTTGGTATGCCCAATTAAGTGAAAATTTGAATCAGGATCGTAATCTTGAATGTCCATCACAATGTCTTTTTCGCGCGTAAAAGCAGTGCCATCATCTGAAATCGCGCTCCTGATATGGTAGTTTGGTTGTTCATCTTCTGGAGTTTTTTCAGAGGTCCGGTAGTACATGCGGTAACCACCATTTGGCAGGGCAATAACACTTGGGCCACCAACAATAAACTCACGATCAGTAGTATCTGATACATGAGTTAGGGAAACACCTTGTCCTTCCCAGTTAATAGCGTCTGTAGAGTCTGTATAACGAATTTCAGTATAATCTGGCGAAGTTACAGTGAAATACATGCGATAATCACCATTTTTTAACTCAATCACATTGGCCATAATGACGCTTAGACCTGTTAAATCAAGGCCGGTGTTTTCTCCAATTGCATAATCTTCAAAAACAAATTCAGTTGGGGCAGACAAGACTTCGCTTGATTGTGATTGATTGAATAGCAAATATGTACCCGCTAAACCGACAAGGATTACAGGCGTTAAGGTGTATTTTAGAATTTTTTTCATTGAGTAAAAGTTAGATTTACAAGCATCTTAGCATAAGGGGCGTCACGGGGTTGACAAAATCGCAAAAATAAGTACAATAAAACAGGTTAACCCAACCTATGTCACCCGAAACTGCTTCCAATCAGCCCTCCTCAATTATAGACTCGGATCTTTACCAGAATCCGAAAAGTTTTCTAGACCAAAGTATCGCGAATCTGGACTTACCCGAGCCTATTCAGCAAAAGTGGGATGCTTATTTACAGGAAAGCCCTAGTGCTCCTGGGCATCAACAGAAAATGCAAACAATTTTGGATGAGCTTTTGGAGGCCTCAATGGATGAAGAGGCAGGTTTGATTTCTAATGTGCATCGTACGCTTACAAAGTTTCGTGGCTATGACCCTAATTATAAGGTGAGTGAAAATGTGGACGATTGTTTTAATGATGAGATGGATATTCCAGATAGGGGAGTGATTTTAGTGGATTATTTTGTGACCCGCAATCTGCCAGCTGTTGTTGCCTATTGTAAGGATAAAAAAATTGATTTAGGGCGAATTAGAGCTCGTGTCCCACAGTCTGCTTTTGCGGCTCAGGTCATGGGGCTTTCCGGGGGCAAAAAAGCTGAATTTGAAGCTGCTTGTGCAGAACTCAGTGAAGATCAGTTTTTAATTGAAGATGAGAATCACGTACAAGATATCCAGTTTAAAGAGAAAGTAGCGGTTATGCTTTCTCCTAGAACTGCGGCGATTTATCCTAAATTGCATGCTGAAACAGAGGACGAAACAATTAATAATTATCGCGGTTGGATCCGGAGTAGAATTAACCAGCTAGTCCCAGGAGGAAGAATGCTTTTAAATATTGCGAAAGTAAATGAGTTTGAGCCACTTGGCACCGAGATAAATGAAAAGGGATTAGCTAAGCTAACCTCTAGTGTTTCGGATAAAGTCGCCAAGGCAGTCCTTAAAGAAACCAATCGTAAGGGCGCCACCATCCTTCAAAATGGAACGTTTTCTTTGCCAGATTATGACCACTCTAAAGAGATTTTGCGCTATCATGCCCAAAAGCCAAGATCTTTAGTTGATAGAATCAAAAACCGTTTAGGCTACTGGTGGAAGAGATGGCAATCTTAAAATCAATTATTTACCTAAAAATGCCAGAAAAAGCAGACATTTTGCGCAGATGCCACACCGCTGAAGGAAAATTAAGAAGCTGGGGAAAGCTCGTTCGAGCCGGCGTCCCTGAAGAAGTTTTACCTAGGAATGCCTTAAACGAGCCGGAAAGCTTCCCTGTTGATGTTGATGGTGATGTTAATGGTCAGATTTTAGATTTTACCAGTTTTAGTACTTTTAGAAATCACCATGCCATATCTTTCGTTAGAGCAATACATAGGGCGAGATTATTAGCAGAATTCCCTGCTTTAGGATCAGGACATTCTGATGATAAAGGAAATTATTTTGAAACTATTTTTGATGATCCTCGTCTCAAATTTGTGGTCATGCAAGATGTAAAACATCAGTTAGGGGAGGGTTCCATCGGTGTTGTTCAAAATAGGGACATCATAAATCTACATTATCCAGGTATTTCTTTACCTCCTTCAAAAACAGGATATATGCTTGGACTCGTAACCGCGTCCCTGGCTGAGGAAATTTGTGCAAAGAAAGGATCTGTTGTCGTGGGAGAAGTTGGAGTGGGAAGTGGTGTTATAATGGCATCCACATTAAAAGCATTTACTGGGAAAGAAATGTCATACATAGGGAGTGATATTGATGGTGCTTGTTTAGATATAGCTGACATTTCAATGCAAATTAATGGTTTTGATCCGCAGAATTATCGTTTAAAAAAGGGTAGTGTTTTAGAGCCCTTCCATGGTTTAGGAGTTGACCTTTTAGTGTCTAATCCGCCCTATTTTCCAAGTTATTGGACTAGTAGGAACAGACACATTGGGCCTCCCTTGGCTTTGGATGGGGGGAGCGACGGACTAGATTTTTATCGGAAAATTTTGGACGAAGCACCAAGAGTTTTAGCTCCTGATGGAAAAATTTTACTACAAGTTTCAAATGTTAACTTACAGCAGGTAAGAGCTCTGGCTGAAGCTAAATTTAGAGGAGATGCTCGTACTAGTATCTTTAGGCAAGGAGGGAGGCAAATTTATCAACCAACAAATAAGGGGAAAGCAGTATTAGTAGAGTTTTAATTCATCAAAGGGTACTCAGTCGCTCGTTCATAAAAACCAATTGATCTTCTCAAAAGGTTTCGTTATATTGCTCTAGCGCCTGAGGGCGCAAATTAAGAGACCTTTTCCAATTCGCGGGTATCGTATAGTGGCTATTATACTGCCTTGCCATGGCAGAGACACGGGTTCGACTCCCGTTACCCGCTCCAACTAAAAAGCGTCCCGCTGGGACGGTTTTTTAGTTGTGGTAAAAGGGAGCGAAACCCAAAGGGGTTCGTAATGTCGAGCGAGCGAACAAGCAACCTAATTTATGAGGTTATTTGTGAGCGAGCGCTGACATCAATATTTGTGAAACAAATATTACTCCCGTTACCCGCTCCATTAAGCAGACCTCCCCTTAAGCTCCTCCACCACATCCTCAAACGACAAATCCTTTTCTTTAAGCAGAACTAGCAAGTGATACATCAAGTCCGCGCTTTCTTCGGTGAGCCTTTTTTTTGTTTCGGATTTTGCGGCTCGGCAAACCTCCTCGGCCTCTTCCTCGACTTTTTCAGTCATTTTATCCACGCCTTTCTTAAACAAATAAGTAGTATATGAATTCTTTGGCATTTTTTCTTTACGATCCGCAATCAAACACTCCAGTTCTCGCAAAAAACTATCTGAAAAACAACTCACGCTGCCAGTGTGGCAAGTTGGTCCAGATGGGTTTACGCGAATAAGTAACGCATCACTGTCGCAATCATCAACTATAGAAACTACTTTCAGCACATTCCCCGAAGTTTCACCTTTCATCCAGAGTGTTTTACGACTGCGACTCCAAAAATAAACACTGCCAGTCTCTTCTGTTAAACGCCTCGCCTGCTCATCCATATAAGCCAGCATCAATACTTGGTTAGTTTGGTCGTCCTGAATAATGGCTGGTATTAAATTTTTCATATTCTAATAGTTATAGATTTGGAATTTAGGAATTCTTTCACGTCCCTAACGCAATATTTTTTGTAGTGAAAAATACTAGCCGCTAAAGCCGCATCCGCCACCTCCAAACCTTCATATAAATCCTCTAAAGATCCCGCTCCACCAGAAGCAATAATCGGTATTGGAACCAGCGCAGAGACACGCGCCAAAAGTTCAGTGTCATATCCTTTTTTCGTGCCATCGCGATCCATAGAAGTTAGCAAAATTTCTCCGGCTCCTAGCTCCGCCGCCCTCTTAATCCATTCCAGCGCATCCATTCCTGTATCTTCCCGCCCACCTTTTATATAAACATTCCAACTATCGTTTTTTCGCTTGGCATCCACAGCCAAAACAATACATTGCGACCCAAAAGCCTTTGCTCCTTCTCTAATAAGTTCCGGATTTTTCACGGCCGCAGAATTTATAGAAATTTTATCAGCTCCTCTTTTTAAAAGTTCCTTCATATCATCAATCGTCCGAATTCCTCCACCAACTGTAAAAGGGATAAACACTTGTTTGGCCACCCGTTCAATCATGTCGTAAGTGGCATCACGGTTTTCGTAAGTTGCCATTATATCTAAAAAAACCAGTTCATCGGCGCCTTGCTCGTAATAAACTCGGGCCAACTCGACCGGGTCACCAGCGTCTTTGATATTTACAAAATTAACACCCTTCACAACGCGACCTTTACGCACATCCAAACAGGGGATTATTCTTTTTGCTAACATGATAAAGCTTGGTTAAGATCTATTTTCCCCTCATAAAGAGCCTTGCCAATAATTGCGCCATCAGCTCCTAGTTCTCTTAAATCTATAATATCCGTGGTGCTCGTAACCCCACCAGCCACTATCAAATCAAATCCTTGGCCAATAAACTCTCTAATTGAATTAAGATTCACGCCAGTTAGCATTCCGTCTCGACTAATATCAGTCACAATAATGGTTTGGACGCCTAATTTCTGAAGAATTTCTAGAAAATCGTTGACCTCAATATCCGAAACCTCTTCCCAGCCCTTAACCGCAATTTTGCCATATTTAACATCCACGGAAATCACAATTCGCTTTGCCCCAAAATCCGCGATCAATTTTTGAAGCAAATCTTGATCATACAAAGCCGCAGTTCCCAAAATTATTCGGGTAACACCAAGATCAAGCAGATTCTTAGCAGATTCATAGGTTCTTATGCCGCCGCCAACTTGAAGAGGCAGCCCAACAGCCACGAGTTCCTTAATAGTATCCAAATTAGCCACACGCCCGGCTTTTGCACCTTCTAAATCAACAACATGCAGCATTGCGGCACCAGTTTTTTTAAAGTCGCGCGCAACTTCAACCGGGTTAGCGTTGTACTCTTTCATTTGAGAGTAGTCACCTTTGGTGAGACGTACGCATTTACCATCAATCAAGTCTATAGCGGGTAAGATCAACATAATTTACAAAAGTTAGAGAGTAACTTAAGCCCAACTTCACCAGATTTTTCCGGGTGAAACTGTACTCCATAAAAGTTTTTGACTTGTGCAGCCGAAACAAATTCACGGCCGTGCTTAGTGCGCCCTAAAACAAATTTATCCGCACAATCTACGTAATAGGAATTAACAAAATAAAAGTAGCTATTGTCTGGCACGTCCGTAAACAACACGTTATTTTGCGCAATGGATACAGTGTTCCAACCAATTTGCGGGATCTTTACATCACCAGTGAATTTTTTTACCTCACCATCAATTAATCCCAAGCATTTGGTATTGTTTTCCTCGGAATAATTAAGGATTAATTGCATGCCCAGGCAGATTCCGAGAAAAGGATTTTTAAGCGTGGGAATGACCTTATCAAACCCGCTTTCTTGCAAGTTTTCCATGGCACTACCCGCGGCTCCCACTCCTGGGAAAATCACTTTAGAGTCATCACGAATCTTATTTGGCGTCCGAATAATTTCGTAATCAAATCCTAATTTTTTTAGCGCATTAGCAACACTTTGGATATTGCCTGCGTCATAGTCAATAATCTGAATCATAGTTTTCCTTTAGTTGATGGTAGTAAATTGGAGCCGTCTTTGCGGATCGCCATTTTCATAGCTCTAGCAAAGGCCTTAAAAATCGCTTCGATTTTGTGGTGCTCGTTGCGTCCGTATTTAACTTCGATGTGAATATTGGCTTTTAAATTGCCAGCCACTGCTTGGAAAAAATCTTCGACTAATTCAGTTGGGAATTCACCCACGTATTCACGCTTAGGCTCGTATTTAAAGACAAAATAGCTGCGGCCGCCAAGGTCTAGGGCGCACATTGCCAAAGCCTCATCCATCGGAAGCAAAAAACCATATCTTTCAATGCCTCGTTTATTGCCTAGCGCTTCATTTAAAGCTTGTCCCAGACAGATTCCCACATCTTCGATAGTGTGGTGCTCATCAACTTGTAAATCGCCCTTAGCTTTTACCACTAGATCAATACCAGAGTGCTTGGCAAACAGCTCCAACATGTGATCAAAAAATCCAATTCCAGTGCTTATGCTACTTTTGCCAGTACTATTTAACTTAACTTTGACCTCAATATTAGTTTCATTAGTTTTGCGTTTCATGATTTAAAAGGGTTAGAAAATGCACCATTTGTTTCAACTTTTACACCTCGCACACCAAGATTTTTGGCTAACTCCATATCACTATCACGGTCTCCCATAACAAAAGATTCCGCACAATTAATAGGAGTGTTTTTAAAAAACTCTCTCACCATGCCAATTTTCGGTTTCCGACACTCACAGTTGTCTTTGGCAAAGTGAGGACAAACAAAAATCTCATCAAATTCAGTTTCTAAATCCTCGATCATCTTGTTTTGAACCAGTAAAAAGTCTTTTTCCGGAAAGCTGCTGGTCCCGATGCCATCCTGATTACTAACCATTACTAATTTATAGCCCTTCTTTTTTAGATCAGCTAAGCCTTTTTGGACATTGGGTAGAATTTTGTATTTTTCCAAAGAATCAACTTGAAAATCATCTTGTGGCTCAAAAAGAATCACCCCATCGCGATCTATAAAAGCAACTTTTTGCAGAATTTTATTTAACTCTTTCAAAAATCGATCATTCTCTTGCGGCGTACCAATCGAAACTCGTAAGCAGTTTTCAAGTAGCGGCATTTTGCTGCGATCGCGTATCACAACTCCATTTTTTTTTGCAGAGTTTTTTTGAACTTCCGAAGCCTGTGGAATTCTAAATAATAAAAAGTTGGCATCCGACGGAAAAATCTTTAATTCGAACGTCTTTAGTGCATTTTTGACTCGCTCTTTTTCACTTAAAATTTCCTTAATTTGTAGACCCTTTCGCAATATTTCTAGGGCTGCATTTTGCGAAAGATCATTTACATTGTACGGAGGCTTAACTTTATTCAAAGCTTTGATAATTTCTGGGTCTGCAATCGCAAACCCAACCCGTAATCCGGCTGCTCCAAAAGCTTTTGAAAGCGTTCGCAAAACAACTAGATTTCTGGCTTTTAAGGCCATGGATTTAGTCTTAGAAAACTCAATATAAGCCTCATCCAAAACAACAATTCCTTTGAATTTAGAGCACAGCTCAAGAACGTCCTTTTGTCGCAGTAAATTTCCAGTGGGATTATTCGGGGAACAGGCAAAAATCAGCTTAGTCTTTGGCGTCACTGCCGCTAGCGTGTCTTTTATATTAATTTGAAAGTCCTTATCAAGCAGCACCGATTTGCAAGTCACATTATTTATATTGGCCGAGACTTTATACATTCCATAAGTTGGATCTAGCGTTATCACCTCGTCTTGACCGGGTTCGCAAAATACTCGAAATAGCAGGTCAATTGCCTCATCCGAGCCATTCCCTACAAAAATATTTTTAAGCGGGAGCCCATAGGCTTTTCGCACCGCCGTTGCATAGGGATCTGGGTAGCGATTATATTTACCGCGCGGGTTTTCATTCGCATCCAACAAGATTCCAGATGTTGCGGTTTGCCTGGCGCAAGTATAGGGGCGCAGAGTTTGCACGTTTTTTCTGATTAGATTTTTCATGATGAGATTCTTAAAGAAATAGATTGAGCGTGTTTAGGTAGACCTTCTAACTCGGCAAACTCCGGAACAAAAGCAGAGGCTTTTTGAGGATCTGTGACTTCGGTATATTCAGTACGGATCAAAAAGTCTTCAATTGAAATGGGGGATTGAAACCTGGTGGCTCCACCAGTTGGGATTACATGATTGGAGCCAGAAACTCCGTAATCACCCATGGGAACGCAGGTGTTTGCGCCTATGAAAACTGCTCCACCTTTGATTTGCGTCGCGTCCTCGCGCGAGTTTGCAGTGATCACTTCGGTGTGCTCAGCTCGGTATTTATTGGCAAATTTAATTCCTCCGGCGATTGAGTTTACGAGCACCACATCTGTTGCGATCTGGTTAGCTAGTTCTTGGCTTGTGGTTACCAGGATGCAGGCCCCATCGGGGCCGTGTTCAGCTTGGGATTCTAAATCAATTTTTATTAATTCCGGGTCAGCTGTTTTATCCGCCAGAATTAGAATTTCTGAAGGACCAGCAAAAATATCAATCCCACAACGATCACCTAGCATCATTTTGGCAGTATTCACATACTTATTTCCTGGCCCAAAAATTTTATCTACTGGTTTGATTGAATCTGTCCCATAAGCCATGGCAAAAATAGCTTGGGATCCGCCCACTTGGTAGATTTCATCAGCTCCAATTAACTTAGCCGCTGCTAAGGTAATCTCCGAAACTGGCGGGGGAGTGCACAGCACGATGCGTTTTGCTCCAGCAACTTTTGCCGGGATGCCAAGCATCAAAACACTCGACGGATAAGCCGCCAACCCACCTGGCACATAAAGTCCAACATTTTCAATCGCACTAGATTTAAGCACGAACTTATAACCCTCACCATTGACCTCAATGGGCTTTCTTTCAGCCAAAATTGTTTCATTCACCTTACGAATTCTTTCCGCCGCAATTTCCAAAAAATTAGGAACAGTTGCTTGCTTAATTTGATCTGTAGAAACGCGAAAATTCTGAATGTCTACGCCATCAAACTTAGCCGTTAGTTCTCGCAAGGCAGCGTCTCCGCGCTCCATAACTGCTTGTTTAATGTTAGCTACAACATTCCAAGTCCCATCATCCATCGAGACAGACTTTTTTCTTTTTTCTAGAGCCTCTTTTTTGCTTAAAATGGCCATTTTGAATTTGGATTAGAAATTAATGCAGCTTGCGATTCCATCACCGTAGCCAGAGAAATTAAGTTATTTTCTTTAAGAGTTTTTCCAGTTTGTACAAGATCACAAATCGCATCAGTTAGGCCCATCGCCGGCGTAACTTCTACTGACCCAGTAACCTCCAAAATAGCTGCTTTCACCTTATTTTCCCGCAAAAAGTCTTTGAGTAAATTAGGGAAAGAAGTCGCAATTCGTTCTCCATTTAAGTCCTTAATTGAGTTAATTAATGAGTCTTTTAAAACTGCAATTTGCAATGAGCATTGGGCAAATCCTAGTTTTTTAAGCACTTTTACTTGGTAGGTTTTTTCATTTACTGCGTTTTGGCCTACAATCCCAAAATTCACAATCCCTTTTTCTACAAATTCGGGAATGTCTTTTTGTCTTAGAAAAAGAATTTCAAAGTCACCTGAGCGCGCCATAAGTCCGCGTCCGCTTTTGGGAACTTTTATCCCCAAGGATTGCAGATACTTTAGGCTTTGCTCCGTGAGTCGACCCTTTTTTTGAATAGCGATTTTATACATAACCTTTGATATAAGAAATAAGCTGGTTTTTGGGGATAGTTTTTTGCTTACCAGTTTCCATGATTTTGATAGTGACCTCGTTTTGCTCGCGTTCTTCTGACCCGCGAACTATCACAAAGGGAATTTGTTTTTTGTTAGCGTATTTAAATTGTTTAGCCAGTTTGTCGGGTTGGTAATAAACCTCGGAGTTTATGCCCGCCTCAATTAGCGAAGTGTAAGTAGAAAGAGCATCAGCGCGACTTTCCTCATCAAAAACAGTAACTAGAACATTTGAACTTAGAGGAATATTTTTGAGGTTTCCTAATTTTTCTAAAGCAATCATTATTCTTTCAAAACCAAAGGCCACCCCAACCCCAGAGAAATCTTCCTTACAAAACAATCCGCACAAGTCATCGTACCGTCCTCCTCCGCACAAGGAACCAAGCCCGGCCTCTTCACAAATCACCTCGTAAGTAATGCCGGTGTAATAGTCTAAGCCGCGCGCTAAATAAGGGTCAAATTCCAAGTATTTTCCATCAACTTTAAAGTCCTTACATAATTGCAAAAACTCATCAACTTCACTGGTGTCGAAATCTTCAAAATCCCTTTCTTCAAGTATTTGAAAGAGTTTTGAAATTTTGTTTGATGGAATATTCTTTGATTCTAATTCTTCGCGCACACCGTCTTCGCCAATCTTATCCATTTTATCAATGCTGCGGATGACCGCTGGCGCATCATCAATGCCCAGCGACAGCAAAATCGCATTCATCAGCCGCCGAGAATTCACTTTTAGCTTAAAATTATCAAATCCTAGACTTTTAAAAACATCTACTACCATTCGTGCTATCTCAGCCTCAGCTACAAGGCTCTTGGTGCCAATAATATCAATATCGCACTGATAAATGAACTGGCCCTTATCTTTAATAAACTCAATA